>DGOE01000132.1:0-4816 GCA_002389295.1 Flavobacteriales bacterium UBA4474
TCGCTCAGTGGACGATCACGCGCGCACTTTCCACGTGAGCGCCCTCTTCAGCTGTAATGATGTAGATGCCCGGCGCCAAATCTCCCACCGACAAGCGGGCCTGTCCACCGGCAGTCGACTGCGGTGAAACGGTGCGCACAGGGCGGCCATTCATGTCGTACAGGCGCAGGGTGGGCTGCGTCCAACCCTCACCGAGCTTGACCGTCACATCCTCGCCATCGGCGGGGTTGGGATAGACGAGCAGGTTGCGCTGTGGTGCTGCTTCTGCAAACGGCACGTCTTCGGTGCCGAGGTAGGTGTCGCTGCGGAAGATGCCCCGTCCGTGGGTTCCCGCGTAAATGGCACCGTTGTTGGTCACTTCAGACCACTCCATTGGCATGTGCCACTGCTGCTCCATAGAAAAGACTGGACTCGCCACATCATCGGGGTTGGTCACCATTCCGAGGTTCTCCACCGTCCAATTTTCGCCGCCGTCTATGGTCTGCCAGACACCGTGCTCCGTGCCGACCAAAATGGTATTGCCTGTCGCATCACCTTGGTCGATGACCACGTCATAGACCGGCATTTTGCTCAAATCATTGGAGCCAGAGAACCAGATGTTGTCCCAATCGGGATCAGCATCCAAGGCATTGAATGTCTCCTGAACCTTTCCACCGCTAACGGAACCATAGCCGCCGACTGTGGCCACTACGTGGTTGGGGTCGTTGACGTCCACCGCCACGCCCGTAACCACAGCGCCTGTGGCCATGATTTCGGTGCGGGTCACTGCTTCGACGGTCTCGCATGAACCTTCATGCTCCCAAACGTCGTTCAAGCCACTGTAGCGGTAGACCTTGGAATCCCAGCCCGCCACAAAGATGTGGTTGCCGGCTTCGGGGTGGTCGCCTGCTGCAAACTCGATGCCCTTGGCGCCGCCTCCATTGGGCGCGTTGCCCAACCGGAACCAACGCGGCTGCGCATTGAAGTTCAAACCGTTTCTGGTCATCCACAACCCGCTGCTCCCAGAGAAGCTCATCACCGTCATCGAGGTGTACGGATCGGTGACATCGAGCACTTCGTGTACATCGTACAGCGTGTCCGCCGCATAATGCCAAGTGGTATCGCAAATGGTCACCAATGAAGTGTCCCCATCCTCAATCACCTCCACATCATCGCAGTCGTAAATGACGGACAGGTCCTGGCTGTCCAGCCAAGGGTATTCTGTGTTTTCGATTGGCCCGGTCTCAGAAAGGATTTCCGGACGAATCAGCACGTCCCAGTAGCGCAGGGGAGCCTCCAATGTGTACTCGAACGGGCGGTTGAGGTTGGCGGTTTCCATGGTAAACGTACTGTCCTCGATGGTTTCGTCAAATGGATTGACCAAGGGCACCGTCATGCCGCTGTTCTCGTCGTTGAAATCCTCGTAGAGGTTCATGCATGTGTAGAAAGAAGTCTGCGCTTCTTCGGCAATGAGGTCAACAATACACTCGTCCCAGAAACTCCCCGCATCCGTGAAAGGTGCGCCTTGCACATAAAAGCCCCTACCGAGCACACCATTTTGGGAGGTGGCAAAGAAGGGCACACCCTCTTGCAGGTCCGTAGCTTGGGAAATGGCGCAATCGAAGCCATCCCCGCCAAACACGTCCGCTGCATCCATATCGTTGAAAAAGGCGCCATTGCCGGGGATAAGCGAAGTTCCGTTGTCTTGCGATCCCCCGATCGTCTCGCTGTTCGGTCCGTAAGCAATGCCGTAGAACTGGGTCAACTGAAGCCCGCGGTTGCACGGCGTGTATGTCGCACCGCCATTCTCGCTTCGGAAGATGCCACCGTCACCTGCGATGTACATGGTGCCGCCTGGCGTGAAGATGATTTCATGTAAGTCGGCGTGGACATAGAAAGGGTTGAAGGCCCCCCCTCCCATGGATGCCGCTTGTTCGGCTTGGTAGGATGGTCCGCACTTCCACAGCGCCTGCCCCCCTACGAATGCCAGTCCAGGTTCTCCCTTCTTTACGCCGAGTGCAAGGTCATAGCGCGCTTGGTTGTTTGTGGGACAGATGTCATATCCCTCTACGCCAGCAGGCCAAATTTCGTCCCAGGTAATTCCGCCGTCAGCGCTGTAGAACACACCGCCAAATTGACTACCAGATGTGGCACGCAAGGCGTAAGCCTGTTGCGAATCGTCTGGGCTGATGGCGACGCGGCAACGCCCGAAGCCCTGCTCGATCACAGGATCGTTGGGGCTGCCGGACACCGTGCTTACAGTGGCAAAATCGTTGCTGCGGTATACCCTTCCATTGGATCCGCTCAGCAGCATGTAGCTGCCATCTTCTGCGATTTCGATGTCTTGGATGGCCACCGTGCCGGTGATGCCATCGAGTACGTTTTCGGTTACAACGCCATTCTCAAAGTAGCCTATGCCTTGAATGCCACCGTACCATACGCGTGATGGCACGCTGGGGTCTGCCACGAGCGCATCGGTTGCGCTCCAATCGCCACCATTGAAAAGCCCCGGGTCCGTTCCTTCCACGCGGACCCAAGTCTCACCCATGTTGGTAGAACGGTAGACGCCATCGCCTCGGAAACCGGATCCGCCGACACCACTGACGCCGTCAAACTGTGTGCCGGTGCCGACATACAGGTCTCCGTTGCCTGCCATCGCGATGGAAGCCACCATGGCCGCCGGAAAGCTCGCGACGCGTTCCCAATTGTCCCCTTTGTTCCAAGAGCGCCAAAGGCCGCCGCTGACGCCACCCGTAAAGAGCTGCAATTCATTGACCGCCAAAATGCACCGTGTGCGGCCACCCACGTTGTCGGGGCCCATGGCATTCCAGTAGTGCGAAGTACTGCTGCGGTTGGCGGATTGTGCCGCTGCAGTTTGGCGGGTGCGCTCGCCGAGTTGGCGGAGTCCTTCGTGGTTCATCTCACCCGTTTCGATGTCTCCGCGCAGCGCGAGCATCAATTCTTCCATGCCGGAGGCATCGGTGGACGGAACTTCAGTCTCCACTTGGCGTGGACCGTATTCGGCGCGCTCAGTGGGTTGACTCTGGAGAAAGGCCAACGCGCACAGGCTGCAGGCGATGGCGGACAGGAAGACGGTATTCTTCATCGTGATTCGGTTCCCTTCGTAGGAAGGCGGAATTTAATGCATGAACACCACCCGCGCCACATGGGTTCGACGACCGGGCTCATGCGGCCATCGAAAGGGCATGAATCCCCCTCTGGGACGCTCAGACAACGTGCTTCTCGGCGTGATAGCTCGAGCGCACCAGCGGGCCACTTTCCACAAACATGAAGCCCATGTCCAATCCCTCTTTCCGCAGCATCTCGAAGACATCGGGATGGACGAACTCCGCCACGGGAAGGTGTTTGGGTGTCGGCTGGAGGTATTGGCCCAAAGTCAGCACCTGACAATCCACAGAACGCAAGTCCTCCATGGTTTCGCGCACTTCCTGGACCGTTTCTCCCAAGCCGAGCATGACCCCGCTTTTGGTGCGGATGCCGGCCTTGCGCAACCGCATCAGCACTTCGAGGCTTCGGTCATATTTGGCTTGAATGCGCACCTGTTTGGTCAAGCGGCGCACCGTTTCGAGGTTGTGCGACACCACCTCGGGCGCCACGTTGATGACCCGCTGCAGGTTTTCCCATTTCCCGGCAAAGTCGGGGATCAGGGTTTCCATGGTCGTACCCGGGCTCTGTTGGCGGATGGCGCGTACCGTTTGGGCCCAAATTTCCGCCCCCCCATCGGGCAAGTCGTCGCGGTCCACAGATGTGATGACCGCATGCTTCACCTCCATCAGCTTCACGCTGTTGGCCACCCTGCCGGGCTCAAATTGGTCTACCTCCTCTGGCCGCCCTGTGGCGACGTTGCAGAAGCCGCAAGAGCGGGTGCAGACATTTCCGAGGATCATGAAAGTGGCGGTCCCTTCGCCCCAGCATTCTCCCATGTTGGGGCAATTGCCGCTCTCGCAGATGGTGTGCAGCTTGTGTTCACTCACCAAACCGCGCACCTTGCGATAGGCCTCACCGGTAGGCAATTTGACCTTGAGCCAGGGGGGCTTGGTGCGGCGGGCGGGCCGCTCCTGCGGGCCTGAAGACGGGGGCGTGGCCTGTGTCATGTCTTGAATTTCTGTCGGCCCACAGTCCAATGGACAAACAGCGTCAGGTAAAACCGATCATTCTGGTTGAATTCATCGGCCATGATGGTGATCCGGCTTGGAAAAGCATCCAATTGCGCACCGATGGACAAGGTCCGCAAAACTTCTCTTTCCCCTCCGTATTCAAAGTCAGCCGCAGCGCGAACAAACCCGCCAATATGCGGTGTCAACTCCAGAATGCCGTTGAGCATGCCCGCGCGGCCGTATATGTCGTCGGTGCCGTGCTCCTCCGGGTCGTAGCGCTCGGTCAAGAGGTAGGTGTATGGAATGTTTGGGTATCCAATCTCCAGGTAAATGGGCTTGGTCAGTCCCAACGCGCCGCCAAAGGCAAAATGCCACCCTACCGCCACGCCGCCATTGCGCAGCTTCGGTGTGGCGACGGTGCGTTTGCCCCATCCCAAACGCAGCATGTAAAGCGAATTCACCTTGCCAAAAACGTAGCTTTTTGCCTGCTCGTACACGGGGTTGTAGCTCCGGACCTCCTTGGCATGCTTCATGCTCGCCAACTCCAGTGACCAGGTGCTGACCTTCCCTACGCCCCGGTATTTGCCCCGCTCCAATATCCCCCCCATGCCGCGCGTGTGCAGGGTCAAGCCCGCTTCATAGCGGTGCGTGAAGACGGTCTTCGGCGCGTCATCCGATGCAGACCCGTCTTGGGCGGCCACGTGCAACGGCGCACAAGC
>DGOE01000132.1:4940-16428 GCA_002389295.1 Flavobacteriales bacterium UBA4474
ACTTATCCTGAACCCCTCAGGACGCAAGCGGTTCATATGGGCAACAGCCAAATTCTGTTGACCGATGCGCCGGTGGACAACGGCGGCCTCGGTGAAGCCTACTCTCCAACGGACCTGGTGGCCGCTGGATTGGCCAGTTGCATGATGACCATTTTGGGCCTTCGGGCGGCCAAACGCGGCATTAAAATCCAGAAAATGGAGGCCCTGGCAGAAAAAAAGATGAGCCCACAGCCGAGGCGCATTGGGGGCGTCTCGGTGGAGCTCACCGTAGCATTGTTAGGGGGAGATGAAGAAGATCGGAAATGGCTGCACCAAGAAGCACTGCGCTGCCCGGTTGCCCTTTCCCTGCATCCGGACCTCGATCAGGACGTCAGGATTGTCTTTGTCTGACCGGACCGCAGCCCGATCACGTTTATTCCTGATCCGGTGTGCAGGGGGATTCAGTCGAATCCGCTGTTTCGAAATCAACGCCGTTGTAGGCGTCACAATAGTTGTAAGACAGTGCGCAACTGCTCAGTCCTACGCTGATGAGAAGGGCAAGCGCCCATGGATAGAAGTGCTTCATGATGTGTTGTTGTGGGTTCGTGAAAGGCACAGACAGCCTTACGGCACGAAATCCGGAAGGGTTACGTTTTGTCTTCCCAACTTGCCGTCGCATTGAAACACCCTGCGACTACCCTCCATTGCACGGGGACACGAAAGTGGTCCGGTGACGCCGTGCGCCAAAGGCGCTGGGTCCGCAAGCTGTGGAGCTTGGCCGGTGCCGCGGGCCTTGGCCTTTTGATGTTCTTGATGGAAGGCTGCCAATCCACGACCAACCTCGGAACGGATGCGCAACGCCCCTACCAATGGGAAGAGCTGTCGCACCACCCCGCCTGGGTCTGGCACCGACACCGGGCGGACTCTGCATTGGTACATGTCAAGCTTCCGGCGCACGAACCCTTGCATTTGAGAGAGAGCCGAGACTTGCCGTTTCGCTTCTCTTTGGTGCTGGACCTGGTCGTTGCCACCCTTGATGTGCCCGATACAGACTCGCTGAGGGTCGGGGGCGGTTTGCGGCAGTACCAATTCACCTGGACGGGAACGGCGGACCCCGAGCGCGATGCGTTGGAGGCCACCTTTTCGTTTCCCCTGGCCGAAGGCCGCTACCGGATCACCCATACGCTGCGCGATGTGCACCGGGGGGCACAGGTCAGTGGTGCGGTCTTGCTCGATGGATGGTCTGAGGATGCCCCGGTGCGCTGTCTGGCATTTGACATGCAAACGGGTGAACCCGCGTGGGGAGGACAATTGGTCGGGGGCCATGCGGCTGGGCTGCTGGTGCCGCCCGACCTCGCGCAGCAGATGTGGTGGCACGCCGCCATAGGCCCAGTAGATTCATTTCCCAGCGCCCCATTTCTCGACCGCAAGCCGGCAGAAATGCGGTTTCCGGATGCCGTTGAGCAGCAACTGCCCCTGCCTGTAGACCCCCATGCTGAGGGCCTTCCGCCAGGGGATTGGACAGGCTGGAGCTTGTTGCAATGGGACAATGCCCCCGGTGTGCACCAATGGACGCTGCAGGGGAGCCGGCGGCATGTGGTCCTGCCGGCCCGGCGGGCACATTTCCCGCGCATGCGGGACCTCGATGAGATGATCCGGGCCACGCGCTACATCGCCACGCGCGATGAATACAAGGCCATGCGGGAATCCCGCAACCCCAAGGATGCGCTGGACAGATTCTGGCTGCAATTCGCGGAAAACCCTGAGGAAGCGAGGATGCTGATCCGCAATTATTACGGCAGAATTCACGAAGCCAACGTCCATTTCAGCGGGCTTCGAGAAGGGTGGAGCACGGATCGCGGCCTGGTGTATGTGGTGTTTGGGCACCCTGACCGCACCCGGCGTGACCGCTTCGGCGAAACCTGGATCTATGGGGAGGAAGGCGATGTCAACGCCCTGATCTACCGTTTCTCTACGCGCCCCTCTGGAGATGACTTCAACGTGTACGAGTTGGAACGATACCCCGGATTCCGCAGCCCATGGGAGGCCATGGTCTCCAGCTGGAGAAGGGGCAGAATAAGAAAAAGATGAACAGAAAGCCCCGTCACGCCGACGACCGCATCATAGGTTGGCACCCCATCATCGAGGCACTCGATGCCGGCAAAGAATTGGCGCGGGTGTTGCTCCAACGGGATGCGAAAGATGACCGCACCCGCGAGCTCATGAAGACCTTGCGCGAGCGCAGAATCCCCATTCAGCGCGTACCGCGGGAGAAACTGGACAGGATCACCAAAAAGAACCACCAAGGCATCATTGCCTTCTCTTCCCCCATCACATTTATGGCCTTGGAGGAAATGGTCCAGCAGGGATTCGAATCAGGCAAACCCGTATTTGTCGTGGTCCTCGACGGGGTCACAGATGTGGGCAACCTCGGCGCCATCGCGCGCTCGGCCGAGTGCTTTGGCGCTACAGGATTGGTGCTGCAGGACCACCACGCCGCTCCTGTCAATGCAGATGCCGTAAAAACAAGCTCAGGCGCAATCCTGCGCCTCCCTGTGGCGCGCGTCTCAGACACAGCAAAGGCGTTGGCTTACTTGGGCAAATGCGGTTTGATGCGCATCGGGTTGAGCGAAAAAGCCGAGCAGCCCCTCACCGCGTGCAGCGCATCCGATGCCGCCTGCCTGGTCATGGGGGATGAGGAGCGGGGGATTTCCACCGAAGCATGGGCCCAATGCGATGTTCACGCTCAAATTCCATTGTCCGGGAATACGGGTTCTCTCAATGTGAGCGTGGCCGCGGGCATTGGCTTGCACCACCTCATCGGCAGGGGTTGACATTGCCGGAAGGGTTGAGAATTCCGATGAGCAGAGCCTAAAACCGGACAAAGGCGTGTAGAAATTCGATTAATCTGAAAAATTTTGTCGGGTTTTTAATTTGTTTCGTATATTTGATTCCTCACCCGGTCGTCGTTATTCAGTGATTGAGCCAAAATCAAACTGATAACGTTATATGACGCATTTTCGCTACGTTCGCACTGAAATCCGCGGCCCTCAAGGTCCGGAACGTTTTGGTACCCCAATTTTCCGTGTAATGCCTGCACGCTTCCTCCTCCTCGCTCTTCTCCTTCCATCATTGTCCATTTATGGGCAATCATTCCTGCATGTCACCTGTGACTCGGCCTGCTTGCCGGCCTTTGCCTCGGTCCCCGAAGACGTGGTGGTCCCTTGCCTGGAGGCCTTCCCTGATTTCGAAGTGCCCAGCGCGAGCGGATGCGCGGAATCACCGATTGAAAATGTGCCCACCGTGGAACTGGATGCGACGAGCATCGAGCGCCACGATGTGATGACGGCATTGGGTGATGGACCCGATTGGGCACTCTGGCTCGGCGGTTTTGAAGCCATGGGACATGGTGCCAGTGATTACTTCGTCCCCTATGGCGACGGCATCTCATTCGAGCAATACGCCAATGGAACCGCCCGCTTTACCGGAGAGATGGTCAATGACAGCGATGCCGACCAGCGGTTTGAGCTGAATGTCTTTCTTCAGTACGGACAGGACTATGACGCTTGGACGGCCCAAGGCAGGCTTCCCAAGGACGACCTCGGTCTCGAAGCGTATGCCGATTGGATGTTCTACGAGGTGGTCGACACCCTGAGTCACCTGATCGGTCGCGGCAATTACGAAGGCGACATGCTCTACTTGGATCACATGCCCGTCACGCGGCTGTTTGGTTTCCAGGTAGGAGAACTCGGCGCGAACAACCGCAACACCAACATGGGTGTCAGCGGATGGTTCTGGTACCGCGGCATGATCGGTGGCCAAAGCGTGGTCGGAACCGGCGACGTCAACGCCGACCTTGAAAACACAGAGAACGTCGGGCCAGCATGTCCTGTGGTGGAAGAATCCCGCCGCGTGGCCATGGCCTGGAGCGCCTGCGGTCACGACTTGATCGAGCAGACTGTGGAGCGCATTGACGAAGAAGCCCCTGTCTTCATCTCGCTGCCTCCATTGGAATCGGCCAGCTGTTTGGACCTCCCCGATACAGCTGATTTTGCAGCATTTGAGGTCTACGATGCCTGCGGAAGTGCGCTGACGCTGAGCAATGCCGACTCCGTCGCGGGTGAGCCTTGCAACCAAGTGGCTTACCGCACATGGACCCTGACGGACGCCTGTGACAACACCTCTGACACCCTCCAATCGGTGGCCTTGGTGGACACCACAGGACCTACGTTCAGCGTTGAAGACGTCACCCTTTCCTGCGACCTGTGGGACAGCTACGCAGTCTTTGAACCCACCTTTTCGGATGACTGCTCTCCAGGTGAAAGCGTCACGTGGTCTTATGAGGACGAAGTGATTTCTGGTGACTTTCCGGTCGATTTTGTGATGGACCGCACCTATACTGCCACCGACCTCTGCGGCAACCCAACCGAAGAGACGATGACCATCACGGTCATCGACACAGTGGCTCCGACCCTCACGGATCTTCCTGAGGACATTACCATTTCTTGCGAGGAATGGCCCAGTTTCGAGACGTCTCCACCCTCGGCACAGGACATTTGTGACCCTGCTCCCACAGGGCCCACGTCAGGTGCTTCGGACACCACCATCACCCCTGGCGATTGTTCCGGAAACTTCACGGTGTTGTTTACCTACACCTTCAGTGACCTGAGTGGAAACACAGCCTCGCACAGCCAAACGGTCACCGTGGAGGACCTGGCACCCCCGGTGTTCAGCTTTGTTCCAGAGGCCATGGTCATCGATTGCTCAGAAGATTGGCCCCAACCCATGGACGACCCCACGCTCATGGCCACGGCTGAGGACCTGTGCGGAACTACAGCCATCACATGGGCTGATGACACACTCCCTGGCGATTGCCCTGGATCATTCATCCTCGAGCGGACCTTCACGGCCACTGACGATTGCGGCAATTCAGCCACGGCGAGCACTTCGATTACATCGGAGGATGTCACGCCACCCGCCATATTGAACGAGTTGATGGACGAGGTCATCGCTTGTGGCGAGGAGCTTCCTGTTGTTGCCGCAGTAGCGGTGGACGACTGCGCTGGCGTTGAGGATGTATGGATTACGGTCGATACCGTCGACATCAGTGCCGGTGATGCGGTTTCCACCGGATTCGAAAGCTGCACCCTGGACGGGTTTGTGGCCGAAGGAGGCACCATTTCCATCTCCAACGATGCCTTTGATGGCACATGTGCGCTGAGCATGCTCCACTCTGCTGGAGAACCCCTGCACAATTTCTACCCCGCCGACATCATGGCCGGATTGGGCACGTACCAAGTGATGGCGCGGGCCGATGGATTCATCAGCGACAACATCGTCGAACTGCTTGCAGGTGATGATGAGGGCAGTCCTTCTTTGAAAATCAGCTTGCGTCCGCAAGGCACCGACAACCCGGGCATTTCACTTTCAGGATTTGGCCTCGATGAGAATGCCGATGCCACGATGCAACAAGGCGACTGGTACGAAGTGACTGTCGAACTGGGTGCCGCTGACTTGACCTTGATGATCGATGGCAGCGCGGTGCTGGAAGTGGACCTGCCCGACGGGCTGCCCGAAGAGGGTCGGTTCAAGCTGGCCAGTGCTTACGCCGGAACTTATGACGACATGTCCTATCTCCCCGAGGACCCTTGTCCCGTTGTGGAGCGCTACATCCGGACCATTCATGCCACGGATTTCTGCGACAATACAGCCACCCTTTCTCAGGTCATCGACGTGATCGATACGGTGGCTCCCATCATCACCTTCTTCCCAGAAGACCTGACCATCGACTGCACCGACGCTTGGCCCATGCCCGAAGAGTCCAGCGATTGGATGGCGACGGCTGAGGACGCTTGCACAGCGGTCACGGTGACCTGGAGCGATGAGATTGTGCCCAATACCTGCCCAGGCAGCAGCACGCTCTACCGGACCTTCACGGCCACCGACGAATGTGGCAATGCCACTTCTCAGATGCAGACCATCGCGCAGGAGGACGTCGATGCGCCCATGCTCGACGAAGCCCTGTTGCCTGCCGACACCCTCGTGAGCTGTGACGCGGTCCCCGCTCCTTTGGACAGCAGCGCCTTCGGTGCCACCGACAACTGCAACCTCTGGACGTTTGCGATCAGTTCGGACACCATTCCAGGCAGCTGTGAATTTGCTTACACCCGTGTGGACACCTACACCTTTACGGATTGCGATGGCAATGCGACCGAGTTCGTGCACAATGTGGAGGTCGAAGACATCGTGCCTCCTGTGTTTACGTTCTTCCCTGAGAACGATTCCATCCCCTGCACACAGGACTTCCCTGCCCCGACCGACTCGACCATTTACATGGCCGCTGCGGAGGACAACTGCAGCCTCGCTGTGGTGACCTGGAGCGACGAGGTCACACCCAACGCCTGCCCCGGCAGCAACACGCTGATGCGCACCTTTACTGCCGTGGACGCCTGCGGCAATGCGACGTCCCAGACGCAGACCATCACGCAATTCGACGACGAGGCCCCACAATTGGATGAGTCCCTCCTCCCCGCCGATACTGTGGTGAACTGCGACGACGTCCCCCCCGTGCTCGACAGCTTGGCCTTCAGCGTCACCGACAACTGCAACACGTGGAGTTTTGAGGTGACCTCGGACAGCATTCCAGGAGCTTGTGGACCCGCCTTCGTGCGTGTGGACACCTACACGTTCATGGATTGCGACAGCAACACCACGGCATTCGTGCACACGGTGACGGTACAAGACACCACGCCGCCGCTGTTTACGTTCTTCCCGGAGAACGACTCCATTGCGTGCACGGAGGATTACCCCGAGCCTACGGACAGTGACCTCTTGCTGGCCACAGCCGATGACAACTGCAGTGAAGTAGAGGTGACATGGCAGGACGAAATCGTCGCTGCTGACTGTCCCGGTTTGGACACCTTGTTCCGGACGTTTACCGCCCTCGATGTCTGTGGCAATGCCACGGCACTCGTGCAGACGATGTTCCGTTACGACGACGAGGGTCCTGTGATTGGTGTTTTCCCCAACGACACGACCATCGATTGTGATCCTGTCAACGAGATGGGCACCTTGGACAGCACATTCTTCGCGGCCGAAGACAACTGCAACCCCTGGACCTTCGCCGTGGAAACGGAGTACGAAGGCGAGGAGATCGACCCTTGCAACTACAGCCGTTTTGATACTTACACCTTTACGGATTGCAGCGACAATGTGACCACGTTCGTTCACGAAATCACGGTTCAGGACACCACGGGTCCAAACATTGAGCTCGAACCCATCGACCTGTACCTGATGTGTCCCCAGGAAGTGCCTGAATTCGACATCACCCTGCCAGTGAGTGAGTGGATGGATGATGCCGGTCTCGAAGTGTCGGACGACTGCAACAGCGATCCCGCCTCCATCATGGCCACCTACGAGGACATTGTGACCGTGAGTGTGGATCCGACCCACTACACGCTGAGCCGCGAATGGACCTTCACGGACCACTGTGGATACTCGACCAACTACGAACAGGTCATCGATGTCAACGAACCCCAACCGATTCTGCCCAATGCCTTCAGTCCTCCTGGGCCCAACTCATCAGGCAACGGTTTCAACGACACCTACGTCATCGAAAACATCGGTGATGCAGAGGATGGCGCAGCGTCCTATCCCCCTTGCAATTGGGGAGAAGACAGCAGCTTCATCTACTTCCAGGTGTTCAACCGCTGGGGCAGCCCGGTGTATAGCTCTCCCCCGGGTGAGATGTACCGCAATGATTGGGACGGCATCAATTCTTCCACTGGGAACTACGTGGTCAACGGCACCTACTTCATTCTCTTGCAGTATGAAGATGGGCGCCAGTGGGGCCAATATGTAGATGTCCGCAACGACTGATGGGATCATCCAAGTCCAACCTCAGAACGACACAACGATGAAACGCATAAAGCTTTTGCTGATGATCCTGCCCCTGATGGGGATGGCGCCCGTGTGGGGCCAACAGGACGTCATGATCAGCCAATACCTGTTCAACGGGTTGTTGATCAACCCCGGCTATGCCGGCTCTCACCCGTATACCTCTTCCAGCTTGCTTCACCGCAGTCAATGGAACCAATTCGACGGGGCCCCCACCACCAGTGTGGTCGCCGTTGATGGCGCCATGCGCAACAACAGCATGGGGGTGGGTATCCTCATGATCCACGACCAAATTGGCCTGACCACACAGACCGATGTGGCGGTCAATTTTGCCTACCGCATGCGGTTGGGTGCCGGCCGATTGGCGCTGGGATTGAAGGGAGGCGTGGCCAATACCCGTGCCGACTTGTTCGCTGCGGAATTGACCGATCCGGGAGACCCGAACTACAGCGAGAACCAGCAAATCACGCAGTCGGCGCGGTTTGGGTTTGGCGCATACTACCACATGCAGCGCTTCTACTGCGGCGTCTCCATTCCTACGCTGACCGCGCTCGGACCGAATGCCCAAACCGTAGAGCCCCACCTTCTGACGACCGCAGGCGTGGTCGTACAGGCGTCTGACGGGGTCATGATCAAGCCGAGCTTCCTGCTCAAGGCGGTTCAAGGCGCACCCGCACAGTTGGACCTCAATTTCCACGCCTTGTTCCAAGAGCGGATCTGGTTGGGTGCCGGTTGGCGCTCAGGTGATGCCATCGTGAGCATGATGGAAATCCAAGTCACCCCCGAACTGCGCATCGGTTACGCCCACGACTTCACGCTGAGCGACATCCGCAACTACTCCACCGGTTCCAACGAAATCCTGATCGGCTTTGACTTCGGACAAGGCATCAGTGCAAAACGTTCTCCCCGCTACTTCTGACCCCATGCAAGAGCGATTTTATTCTTCCTCTCCTTCTGCCCTTCTCGGGGTTCTCATGTTGGGGAGTATTGTGGCCTTTTCAGGCTGCGCCAGGCTTCACGTAGAAGAAGGTCAAGCCGCCTTCCAAGAATTGCGTTACCAAGATGCCATCCACCATTTTGGATCGGCGGTTCAGCGCATTCCATCACCTGATTCTTACAGGAAATTAGCGGCTTCACACGCGTTGATCAATGAGCCGCAGGAGGCTTCTGCCGCCTACGCCATTCTCATCGCACAGCCGGAAGCCACCGATGATGACCGGTTGGCCTATGCCGAAGTCCTGTTCAAGCAGAAGCGTTATTCAGAGGCAGAACGGCTCCTCAATGAGGTCAGCCAGCGCGATCCCGGAAACGAGGTGGCCGCCGCCCTGCGACAGAGTGCCTTTCTCGCCCAGGACGGATCAAGGGACACTGCGGCATTTGAATTGGAGCCCTTCATCACGGATGGCATACGCTCAGCCTTTGCCCCATTCCGTTTTGGCAACACCCTCTATTTCACGGGCGCTTTGGAAAAGCCCGGATCGCGGGACCCCTATACCGACCTGAGCTACACCGACCTCTATCAGATTCCGGTCAGCGGGGGGACGCCCACATTGGTGCCTGGCATCAATGGACCATTCCACGATGGCATCGCCACTTTGTCGCCTGACGGCAGCCAGATTTTCTTTACGCGCAGCTACCACGCCCCCGAAAAGGTGGGCAAGTTGCTGCTGGACGATTCATCCGTAAACAACACCACCATCTACTACGCCCGGAAAGGATTGGAGGAGTGGACGAACGACATTCAAATCGGCCTGAGTGACGGCAGCAATATGTATGCCCACCCCTCGTACAGCCCTGATGGAACCTGTCTGTACTTCTCCAGCGACATGCCTGGCGGTTACGGTGGAATGGACCTCTACCGCTTGGACCGCAACGGGGACACGTGGTCGCTTCCAGCAATCAACTTGGGGCCGAGCGTCAACAGTGCAGGAGACGATGTATTCCCGAGCCTCAAAGGCAAGGACACCCTCTTCTTTGCCTCGGACGCCCAAATCACGCTCGGCGGATTGGACGTGCTCTACACTGTGCGGGACTCGAGCGGTACATGGGGCTCTCCCGTGCACCTGGACTACCCCTTGAACAGTCAAAGCGACGACTTCTGTATCTCCTTCAATGAAGATGGCAATACGGGCTTCGTTTCCTCTGACCGTTACGGCTACGACCGGATCCTGAAGTTCCGTATTGTAGAGAAGCCCTTGTTGGTGCGCGGCATGGTGGTGGACAGCGAAACCGGTGCACCGATTCCCGATGCCCGCGTGAACTTGCTGGATGCCGTGGACGGCAGTGCCGTCGCCCTGCGCAGCGATGAGCAAGGCGCCTTCGAACTCAACCTCCCCCATGGTCGCAGCTTCCGGGCTGAAGCCACGATGGATACATACTTCGCCGAAAACATCTCCTTGGATACTCCTGAAGATGCGCTGATTCGCGATATGGAAGTCGTCATCGAATTGACCCCTGCCAGCGAATTGACCGATGAAGAATACGCCAGTGCCATCCGCCCCGGTGACAGCTTTGAATTGCCCGAAATCCGTTGGGATTATGACAGCTACCGGCTGAGGGAGGAGGCCAAGCCTTCACTTTCTTTGGTCGCTGACTTCCTCCGAAACAGACCGGGCATTGAGGTTGAATTGCGTTCCCACTGCGATGCCCGTGGATCGGACCGCTACAACCAGCGCCTCAGTGAGCGACGCGCAGAATCAGCTGCCCGCTATCTGTTGGACTTGGGGGTGCCCTCTAATCAGG
This sequence comes from Flavobacteriales bacterium UBA4474, assembly GCA_002389295.1. Taxonomy (GTDB): domain Bacteria; phylum Bacteroidota; class Bacteroidia; order Flavobacteriales_D; family Sanyastnellaceae; genus UBA8752. The sequence goes on from DGOE01000132.1 coordinate 15,558, forward strand.
TGCTGCCAGTGGGTGTGGGAGAAGGTGAACTGCGCAATGAGTGCAGCAACAACATCCCCTGCTCCGAGGCCAAACACCAAGAAAACAGACGCACTGAGTTCTTGGTGGTTCGCACCGATGAACGCGAAAACTGAGGCCCCTTCTGATTACCAATATCCAACCAAAAAAGAACGGGGGGGACTGCATGCAGTCCCCCCCGTTCTTTTTGTCCCCTCGTGCCCATGAAAGGGCCGCTTCGCATATACCGTCAGGCGAAGTGTGGCCCGGGATAGTATGCTGTATCGCCCAGCTCCTCTTCGATACGAAGCAGCTGGTTGTACTTGGCGATCCGGTCGCTTCGAGACGCACTGCCGGTCTTGATTTGACCGGTTGACAATGCCACAGCCAGATCGGCGATGGTCGTGTCCTCCGTCTCTCCACTGCGGTGGCTCATCACACTGGTATAGCCACAGCGGTTGGCGAGCTGCACGGCCTCAATGGTCTCGGTCAAGGTCCCGATTTGGTTGACCTTGATCAAAATGGAATTGGCTACGCCGTCCTCGATTCCGCGGCTCAACCGCTCCACGTTGGTGACGAAGAGGTCATCGCCCACCAGTTGGGTGTTGTCCCCCATGGCGTCCGTCATGAGCTTCCAGGTAGCCCAATCGTCCTCATCACATCCGTCCTCGATGCTGATGATGGGGTACTTGCCACGCAGCTCCTTCCAGTAGTCCACCCAGGCCGGACCATCCATCTGCTGACCGGTACCGGACAGGATGTACAGGCCTTTCTCCTTGTCGTAGAACTCACTGCTGGCCGCATCCAAGGCCAATTGGAAGTCCTCGTTGGGCTTGTATCCGGCCTTTTCAATGGCCATCAAAATGGTATCCAG
>DGOE01000127.1 GCA_002389295.1 Flavobacteriales bacterium UBA4474
TGGGTAACCATCGGTTTGGAGGGTTCCCCAAATGCCGCCGCTGGAGAGGCGGCCGTCAGTACCGTTCAATCCACTAGCAATCCCTGGGCGACCAACTTCGATCTCGGTGGAGGTCTTCCAGGCGGCAATATTGCCATCGATGACCCCATTGGGGGCGCTTGGTATGCCTTGAACGGTGATGCCAACGGTGTGGCCGGCGATGACTTGAAGGTGTTGGTGGGCCAATTCACCACCGATGGAGACCTCAGCGGGCAATTGTATACCCAGGTCTTCATCAATGGTGATGGAGCCAACGAGTTCCGGGATACTTTCTACTTCCCGGCAGGAGCGGGGGGGTGCACCGACCCCACGGCCTGCAACTACGATGATACGGTGTCCGATGATGACGGCTCGTGCGTCTACCCACTCGACCTGTACGGCAGTGCTTTCCTCGATTGTGATGGCAATTGCTTGAACGATGCCGATGCCGACCTGGTGTGCGACGAGGAGGAGATCCCCGGCTGTACCGATGCCACGGCTTGCAATTTTGATGGGACGGCCACAGACGATGATGCTTCGTGCACCTATGCTGCCGACAACTACGATTGCGATGGGAACTGCTTGAACGACAGCGATGGTGATTTGGTCTGCGACGCGTTCGAAGTCGATGGTTGCACCGACGATATGGCCTGCAATTACGACGCAGGGGCTACGGAGGAAGACGGCACCTGCACCTATCCCGCCTCGGACATCGTGGACTGTGACGGCAATTGCTTAAACGATGCCGATGGCGACCTCGTGTGCGATGAGGAGGAAGTTCTCGGATGTGACGATGCCACGGCGTGCAACTATGATGCTGCAGCCACCGAAGACGATGGCTCTTGCACATACCCGGACCTCTACTACGATTGTGACGGCAACTGCATCAACGACGGCGATACTGATGGCATCTGCGACGAGTTGGAGGCCGAAGGGTGTACCGACGCCACCGCCTGTAACTACGTACCGGCGGCCACTGAGGACGACGGCTCCTGCACCTATCCCGCTTCGGATATCGTGGACTGCGCAGGCAACTGCCTGAACGACATTGACGGCGACCTTGTTTGCGACGAAGAGGAAGTCCCTGGTTGCGATGACGAGGGTGCCTGCAACTACGATACCGCTGCCACGGACAACGACGGTTCCTGCACATACGCTGAGCAGTACTACGATTGCGACGGCAACTGCCTCAACGACAGCGACGGAGACGGCGTGTGCGACGAGCTGGAGATCCCGGGCTGCCAGGACGACATGGCCTGCAACTACAACAGTGCGGCCACCGACGATGACGGTTCCTGTACTTACGCTGAGCTGTACTTCGACTGTGATGGCAACTGCCTCAACGACAGCGACGGTGATGGCGTCTGTGACGAGCTCGAAGTGGAGGGCTGTGCGGAGGACGGCGCGTGCAACTACGATGCAGCCGCCACCGACAACGATGGTTCCTGCGAGTACCTGAGCTGCGCCGGTTGTACTGACGCTGCGGGCTGCAACTACGACAACGAGGCTACCATCGATGACGGCTCCTGCACATTCGTCGACGGCATCTGCGAGACCTGTGAGGACGGCGTGATTGTGGACAATGACGACGATGACGATGGCGTTTGCAACGATGACGAAATCGTGGGCTGTCAAGAATCGACGGCCTGCAACTACGACCCTGCCGCCACCGACCCCGCGCCCTGTGAATACCCGATTGACCTCTACGGCAAGGACTACGTGGACTGTGACGGCAACTGCCTGAATGATGCCGATGGTGACCTCGTGTGCGACGAGGACGAGATCGTGGGCTGCCAGCAGGAGGACGCCTGCAACTATGACCCCACCGCGACGGATGCTGGTCAGTGCGATTACCCCATCGACCTCTACGGTGCGGACAATGTCGATTGCGACGGCGTCTGCCTGAACGACACCGACGGCGACTTGGTCTGTGACGAGGACGAAGTGGATGGCTGTACCGACGAGATTGCCTGCAACTTCCTCCCGGAAGCCACCGAGGAGGACAGCACCTGCACATACCCCGCCGAGTTCTACCTCGACTGCGATGGTAACTGCCTGAACGACGAGGACGAGGACGGACTTTGCGACGAGGTGGAGGCCTTGATTCCGCCGGACTTCAACCCGGACTGGAACGGCGACTACTGCTACACGGTGGCCGACCTGACGCACTTGTTGTGCCTCTTTGGCGAGTGCGGCCTCGACACCACAGGCGGCCCAGACTACAACCCGTTCATGGGAGCGGACTCCTGCTACTCCGCGTTTGACTTCATTCCTTTCCTGACGCTCTTCCAAACGTGCTTGGAAGTAGAAGTAGATGAGGAGGATGGAAGCAACCAACCTGCCGACGACCAGGGCGATGCCCCTATGGGTGATGGCATGAACGATGAGGGTACCCTCAACGACGACGAGTAATGCGTCAAGGGGCTTTCGCGCCCCATTGAACCAAACCAAAAGGAGCCCGCCCCAACAAGGCGGGCTCCGCTTTTAGAAGCGGATGGCGAACTTGAGGTTGAGGCGCCGTGCGGTCAGGTAATTCGGGATGGCGTAGCGCCGGCCCGTGACGTCCTGTATCCACGTGTGGTTGATGGTGTTGCGGATGCCGAGCAGGTTGAAGACCTCGAGCGCGACGAAGCCTTCGAGGGGCTTGGCGCGGTCGGAGCCGTTCTTCTTGATGCGGCCCCGCTCGCCGAGGAAGAGGTCGCGGGAGAAGCCGATGTCCACCCGGCGGTAAGCGGGGAGGCGCAGGGTGTCTTTGTAACGGTCAAAGTCAGGGGGGCCAAAGGGCAGCCCGGTGCCGTAAAAAATGCTCAGCAGCACCTTGTATTCTGGCGCGCCCGGCATCTCGTCCTGAAACAGCATGGACAGCGAGAAGCGCTGATCGGTGGCGCGGGGGATAAAGCCAGGCTGGACCAAGGTGCTGTCGGTGGCGACCGGGTCAAAGGAGTAGCCGGGGACGATGAGCTCGCCTGCAGCGTTGTAGTAATCGTAGTAGCCGTCGTCGGTAATGTCTTCTTGCGCGTTGAGGAAGCTCATGCGCATCCAGCTTTGAATGCCGTCGATGAACTCGCCGTTGAGCATGACGTCGAGGCCGGTGGCGCGGCCCACGGCGTTGTTGGAGGCGTAGTAGCGCAGGCGGACGTTTTCGACCTCATAAGGGATCAACGAGGCCAAGTCCTTGTGGTAGGCCTCGGCGTTGAGGATGAAGGGCCGGCCGTGCCAGTTGAAGCGGTAGTTGGCGCCGGCGATGGCGTGCAACGCCCGCTGGGCGCGGATGTCCGGATTGACCTGACCAGAGAGGTCGCGCATCTCGCGATAGAAAGCGGGCTGCCAATACCAGCCGCCGGAGAGGTTGAAGACCACATCGCGCAGGATGCGGTTACCAAGGGTGTCCGTTCCCAGCACCCACTTGGGCTTCCACGAAGCGTGGACCCGGGGGCCGCCCACAGTCTGACCGTTAAAGGTCCAGTGGTGCAGGCGCGCGCCGGCATGCACCTGCCATTCGCTGCCGTCTGACCAGGTGCCCTTCCATGTGTCCTGCGCGTAGGCCATCAGGCGGCTGGAGGACGTGCGGTTTTGCGTGCGGACCACGTCTTGCAATAAAATCTGCTGAAAGGGGCGGTCATCGTCGTCGGCATAGCCGATGACATCCGGTGGGTGGGGGAGGATGTAGCCCGCGCTGTCCACCAACTCCCATTCGTTGAGCACATCGTCGATGACTTCGTGCCGCACCTGTGCGCCCCATTCCGTGAGGTGGGCCTCCTTGTCCCAGGTGAAGGAGCCGCGTGCACTGCCGGTCAATACCGTGGCCTTGAGGTTGTTTCTGGCGTGGTTGAGGAAATAACCAATGCCTTGCAGCCCCAGCGCCTCGCCAAAGGCATCGGACCCCGGGTCGCGCTCGAGCTGGCTCAGGAAATACCCACCGAGAATGTCAAAGGTCTCTTCCTCGTTGGTGCGAAAAGCCGAGCCGATGAAGCGGACCCGAGAGGTGGGGGTGACGCGCTCGGCGGCCAGCGCGGCAAAGCCCGTGCGGTATTGCGTGACCTCCTGGCCGTCAAAGTAGACCGTCAGGCGCAGTGCCTCGTTGATGGTGCCTACGTTGGTCTCCCGCGTCTGCGGAATGAACTGGTACTTGTTTTGTGCGACCGTGGCCAGCGCCTGAATCTCCCAAGGTCCATACCCATCGGGGTCGTAGGTCACGTAGCCCTGCAAGTCGGTGTACACGGGCCGGTATTCACCGGCTTCATCAAGGCTGCCGAGCACGTAGCCGTTGTTGCGGTAGCGCATGCCCATGTTGTAGGTCCAGCGCTTGTCTTCAGAGACGTCCTCTGCTTGGAACTGGGCGCCGAGCAGGCTCACCGAGGCGCGCCCCGCAAAACCCTGCGGCCGCCGGTAGCGGATGTCGAGTACCGAGCTCATCCTGTCGCCGTATTTCGCTTCAAAGCCACCCGCTGAGAAACGGATGGACTGTATCATGTCAGGGTTGGGAAACGACAGCCCTTCTTGCTGTCCCGCCCGCACCAAAAAGGGGCGGTACACCTCGATGCCATTGACATATACCAGGTTCTCGTCAAAGCTGCCGCCGCGCACATTGTACGCACTCGAAAGCTCGCTCGTGAAGTTGACCGGTGCCTGAATCAGCAGGTCTTCCACCGTGCCGCGCACACTGGGTACCCGGGAGGCGATGCGGGGGTCGATCTTTTGCACGGGACTGCTCCGGGTGCCATCGGCTTCTACTTCGGCTTGCTGCAGGGCAACGCCCGCCCTCAAAATCACATCGAGCCGCGTCCCTTCCACCGTCGGGGTGACTGCGCGGGTGACCGCATCGAATCCAATAAAGCTGAACCGGATGCGCACTTCAACATTGTCGCGAAGGAGCAATTCAAACCGGCCATTCACATCGGTCACTGCGGCCGACCGGCTGCCCAACGGCAGGACGGTAGCGCCGGGCAAGGGGGCACCTTGTCCATCGGTCACCCGGCCATACACACGGTAAGTTTCCACCAGCGGCTCCATCTCAACATTGAGCAGCGTTCCTTGGGGTGTGGGGAATGCATTGAACACCTTGTCGGCGTATCCAGGAGCAGAAAACGTGAGCGCCAACAGGACCGAATCGCTGGCCATGACGTCGTATTTCCCATCGGCATTGGACCGGCTCATGTCCGCCCCTGCGGATTTGACCGTCACGTCCTCCATGAGGAAGCCTTCTTCGTCTAAGACACAACCATAGACCCACCCGGTCTGGGCGGCGAGCGGAAGAAACAAGCACCACCCAACGGCGGCTATGCCAAGCACACGCATGCCCTGTGAAACGGAGGACGACCAAAGATGTTGCACGGCGTCAGCGCTTGCGGTAATCCCCGTTGCGCAGGGCGTTGATGAACTGGCCCCACGCCAGCGGGTTGAGCAGGCTCACCGGCATCACACCGCCTTGATAACCGGCCATTTCGGCCTGTCTCGCTTGGAGCACCCTGAAATTCTCTTGTGGGCTGGAGCCCATATCGGCCATGCGGTCGTAGAGGGCCATCGGGTCAAAGTCGAGGTTGCGGCGGGCACGCTCCCGGGCGTCGGCCTCGAGACGCAGCGACATGAACTCCTCTTTGAAGCGCTCCCGGCTTGGCCAAGGGTATATGCGCGCCACGTCCATGATCACCGTGTCACGCCCAAGGGGCTGCACCACGCTCATGCGGTCGGGCATTTCCTGTCCAGTGAGATCAGGGACCACGAGGGTACCGGTGTTGAGGCCAATGGCGCTGAAGCGAATCGTGTCGCCCACGCGCGCCGGGATGGCAAAAAACCCGTATTCGTCTGTGATGGTGCCGCGCTGGTCGCGCGCCCGGTAGACCGTTGCGAAGGGCACAGGCCCCAATGAGTCTCCCTCGACCACCACTCCGGTCAGTTGCACCACCATGGGCGCGGCGACCGTATCAGATTGCCCGAGCCCGGCATGGGCAACGGCAAAAAAAGCGGTCAACATTGCAATGCGAAACAAGGACGGCATGTGCCAAAGGTAGCAGGGCAGACGGCCCCGGCGCAGGAATTCACACCGCTTGGGCAGTCTTGAACTCCGAAGTGGTGTGGAAGGTGATCTCCGGGAAGTTGCCTTGCTCCATGTCGAGCAGGAATTGGGAGGGGGCCAAATAGACGTCGTTGCCGTCTTTATCCACCGCCATTTCCGACACCTTGAGCCGCTTGAATTCCGCGATTTTCTCTTCGTCTCCGGTCAGCCAGCAGGCCTTGTGGAAGCGCTTCGGGACAAAGGTGGCTTTGGCGCCGTACTCGTGCTCGAGGCGGTATTGAATGACTTCGAATTGCAGCTCGCCGACCGTGCCCACCACCTTGCGGTTGCCCGGATTCATGACAAAAAGCTGGGCCACCCCTTCGTCGGTCAACTGTTGAATGCCCTTTTCCAACTGCTTGGATTTCATCGGGTCGTCATTCTGCAGCTCCTTGAAAATCTCGGGAGAGAAGCTGGGAATCCCCTGGAACTGCAGGTCTTCGCCCTCGGTCAACGTGTCGCCAATTTTGAAGTTGCCCGTATCGTAGAGGCCCACGACATCTCCGGGGTAGGCTTCGTCCACGACCTCTTTGGAAGAGGCCATGAAGGTCGCGGGGTTGGCAAATTTGAGCTTCTTGCCCAGCCGTGTGTGGGTGTAAAAAGCCCCGCGCTTGAAGGTCCCGCTGCACACGCGGAGGAAGGCGATGCGGTCGCGGTGCCGCGGATCGATGTTGGCGTGAATCTTGAAGATGAAGCCGCTGAATTTCTCCTCGGTGGGGGCCACTTCGCGTTGGGTAGTGGCGCGCGGCCGAGGGGTGGGGGCAATGCGGATAAAAGAGTCCAGCATCTCCTGCACACCGAAGTTGTTGACCGCCGATCCAAAAAATACCGGCGCCACCTCGCCCCGGGCATAGGCGTCCATGTCCAACGCGTCGTAGACACCTTGGACCATTTCGACGTCTTCACGCAGCTGGGCCGCGTGTTCATCGCCGACCATTTCGTCTATGGCCGGATCGTCGAGCCCTTCGATGCTGAGCAGGTCCTCGGTGATCTTTTGCTTGTGGCTTTGGAAAAGCCGCAGGGTGCTGTCAAACAAGTTGTACACACCCTGAAAAGTGTGGCCCTGGCTGATGGGCCAGGAGAGGGGACAGACCTTGATGCTGAGCTTGTCCTCGAGTTCATCCAGCAGGTCAAACCCATCCCGCCCCTCCAGGTCCATCTTGTTGATGAAGATGATGACGGGGGTGTCACGCATGCGGCACACCTCCATCAGGCGCTCGGTCTGGGCCTCGACACCCTTGACACAGTCGATGACCAGGATCACGCTGTCCACTGCGGTGAGCGTGCGGTAGGTGTCCTCGGCAAAGTCGCGGTGACCGGGCGTGTCCAAGAGGTTGATCAGGCTGTCCTTGTATTCGAAGGCCATGACCGATGTCGCCACAGAGATGCCACGCTGCCGCTCGATGTCCATGAAGTCCGAGGCCGCCGTTTTGGTGATCTTATTGGACTTGACCGCTCCAGCCGTTTGAATGGCCCCACCAAACAGGAGGAATTTTTCCGTCAGCGTGGTTTTGCCCGCGTCGGGGTGGCTGATGATGGCGAAGGTTTTTCGCCGGGCGATTTCCTGGGTCAATGCGGCCATGGGGCGGCAAAATTAGCCTACCCGGCGGCCTGATGCCGCAACAAGTTGGTCCAGCGTGCAGAAAGTGACTGTCGTCCATGGCGCCCGATGTACTTGGTGCCAGCCTCCACCCGCGGTAAAATGGCGTCCGGGTGGTTGCGCAAGGTGAGCAGCGCTTGGCCGAGCGCGCCCGCATCACCGGCGGGAAAAGTCCACCCGCGCCCGTCCCCAAGCAGTTCTGCCGTGCCGCCTGTGTCGGTGCCGATGATGGCACACCCGGAAGCCATGGCTTCGAGCGTCACCGAGCCCACGCTTTCCTGTGTGGAGCATACCACGACCACATCGGCGGCAATGAACGCATTGCGGGGAGAATCGTCATAGGGCCGGAAGTGAACCCGCCACTGCAGCTCATGGTCGCGCACGAAAGCCCTGACCTCATCAAAATAATCGCTCAAGGTGTCGAGCGTGGGGTCGCCGACAATCAGGGCGTGCACATCCTGAGGCAAGTCTGCCAATGCCTTGACCAGGACGTCTTGTCCCTTTTTACGGTCGATGCGTCCGATCAATGCCACCACAAAGGACTCTTGGGACAACCCCAATTCCAGCCTGGAAATGCGCTGTTGCTGTATGCGTTCTGTCACCGGGACGAACCATTTATCGTCCAATCCCAAAGGGAGGATGTGCACCTTGGAAGCGGGCACGGGGGTGTGCTTGCACAACTGATCCTTGAGCCATTCCAGCGGGGTGACCCAGGCGTCGATGGCGCCGTAACGCAGCCTGTGGTAGAGGGAACGCTTCGGTTTGGGGATTTGCATCCCCTGGTGAAAGAGCAGTTGGGTTCTGCCGCCAAACATGCCAAGGATGCGCCGGGCCCACGCCGAGGTGTCCAGGTCGCGGGGGTCCCTGATCCAAAGCCAATCTGCCCTGTAGCGCGTGAGCCTGGACGCCCGGTGGATGGCCGTCGCCAACGCCAGGTAGCGGCTGCCACGTCGAATGGTCCTGCAATCCAAGGCCTGTCCTTTGGGCATCTCCGTCGCGATGTAAGCTGTCGTGGCCCGGTGCAGTGGAGAATCCAGCGCGCACAGGATGCGCACGTGGTGCCCTGAATGGGTCATCCACCGGGCGTGCCGGAGCAGGTTCATTTCCAAACCACCCCATCCTTCGGAGGTCGACAGCATCACAAGCCGCAGTGGGCGCTCAGTCGAGGATGGGCTGCTCATGCCAAGTCGGGCCGAATGGTGATGTCGGATATGACCCCCTGTCCCCGCGCTTCCATGGCGTGCAGCACCTGAAGGGCGACAAACTCCGGCTGCATGCCCTGCTTGAAGCCCGGTCGGTATTGGTCCAGCAGGGAAGGGTCGCGGGTTTGCTCGATAAATGAGGTGTCCACGGCGCCAGGGCAAATGGTGGTGGAAGCCACTTGGCTTTTGAGGTCTTGCCGGATGGCCTCGCCCATGGCCAAAACGGCATGCTTTGTGGCGCAGTAGACGCCGCTGTTGGGAAAGACCATCCGCGACGCCACCGATCCGATCTGAACGACGAGCCCGCTGCTTTCAATCAGGTGGGGAAGGCAGACGTGCAGGGTGGTCAGCACGCCTTTGACGTTGACATCGACCATGGTGTGCCAATCGGCGAGGTCCGCTTGGTCCATGGGGGAGAAGACACCCAGCCCGGCATTGGGAATGGCCACGTCGAGCCCCCCAAATGCTGCGACACAGCGCGCCACGGCTTCTTGTTGGGCTGCAGGGTCCAAGACATCCAAAGCGTACGGCACCATGCGGCCTTCACCCTGGGCGCCTGCCGCGGCTTCTTCCGCCACGGCCTCCAGCATATCCATCCTGCGGGCCGTGGCCCACACGCGGTGACCGCGGGCGACCAGCAAGCGCGCAATGGCCGCACCGATACCACTGCTGGCGCCGGTGAGAAAAACGGACTTGGATGGGAGAGGAGATTCCATGGAAGCGAAAATACCGGTTCACCCCCGGAGCTCAACCGGTGACCAGGAAAATGAAGCGTGCA
>DGOE01000174.1 GCA_002389295.1 Flavobacteriales bacterium UBA4474
CACGCGCTTGAGGTGGTCGTCCTGCTGTGCCATGTTCTGAGTGGGTGGGTTCAGGGTGATCATTCCACCCCGTATGCCCGCAAAAATAGACGCTGGCCGCGCTCCGGCATACCTTCGGGTGATGGCATGCGCAACCCCGCTTTTTCAATGCGTTGGCCTTTGCAACGAAAGGGTTGCCGAACTTGTTGGTTAGATGATGCGGCTGCTCCTCGCCATATCCCTGCTCATTTCTTGGCCCCTTCAAGGCCAAGTCCGCTTCGTGCCCAATGCCGGCCAATGGCCCGCACATGTGCAGCACAGGGTGGACGTGCGCGGGGGAGGCGTGCAAGTAGAAGGCGCGGGGTGGACCTGTTGGCAATGGGCGCCCGCTGCAGTCTGCAGCGAAGAACAACCCGCCGCAGGACTGAGCACGGCATCCGATGAGCACCACGGCGGGCCCAAAAAAGGCATCCTTTGGAGCGCCCGTTGGATAGAGGCGCACACCACCGGCAGCGCATGGGAGCGGGGCGAAGTCCAAGCAGACAAACTCAACTACTACCTGTCTGACGACCAAACCCTTTGGCAAGAAGGGCTGCAGGCGGCATCGGTCATCATGCACGAAAACCTCTGGCCGGGGGTCGATGTGCGGTGGCGGGGCACCCGGTCGGGCAACGCCAAGTTTGCGTTTGACGTCCAACCCGGCGCCGACCCCTCTCAGATTGCGTGGCAATACGATGGCGTCACGCCAGAACACCGCGCGGACGGGTCACTGCAATTGGTGCACCCCCTCCACCATGAGGCGTCCGGTTTCCATGCGCAACTCGGCACCCCTTTGGTGCTCCAATATGGCGCCGAAGGGTCACTGGAATTCGTAGACGCCCATTACGTGCTCGAAGAAAACACTGTCCGCATCGCCCTCGGACCTTACGACACCTCTCGAAAACTCGTGATCGACCCCGAAATCGCCTTCTCCACTTTCGCGGGATCTACTGGCGACAACTTCGGCACCACAGCCAGCAATGGACCCGACGGGTCCCTTGTAGGTGGCACGGTTGCCTTTGCACCGGGCTACCCGACAACGCCCGACGCTGTGCAGACCACCATGGGCGTCTTTGATGATGGCATCAGCCACGTCGCCCTGACCGTGTTCAGCCCGGACGGAACCTCACTGCTCTACAGCACCTACATCGGGGGCAGCAATGCCGACATCCCACACAGCCTCGCCTACAATGAGAATTGGGGCAACATCGTGCTGTTCGGTACGACCGGTTCGTCGGATTTCCCCGTCACCCCGGGCACCTACCAAACCGCCCTCGCCCAAGGGCCTTCTTCTGAAATCACCATCTATGGCGTGGACGTCCAGCCCAATGGCGTGGATTGCTTCCTCTTGACGCTTTCCGGAACCGACTTCACACTCGACGCGTCCACCTATTTCGGCGGAAGCGGGATCGATGGCATCAACAGCGCCACGGGGCTCCGGGCCAACTTTGGCGATCACTACCGGGGACAGGTCGACATCGGTCCGGAGGGGTCCATTTGGATCGCCACAACGACCACCTCCACGGACCTCTCGATGCCGGGCAGTCCCGCCCACGCCGGTAGTTTTGACGCCCTGCTCGCGGGGTTCAGCGCAGACCTCACCGACCTGCTGTGCGGCCGCACCCTCGGGGGTTCAGGAGACGACGCCGCGTACAGCATCGAAGTGGCGCCCGACAACACTTTTGGCGCCCTTGGCAACCTCGACATCGTGGTGGGGGGGGGAACAATGTCCGGCAACATGCCTTTTCCAGGTGGCGGCATCCAACCGGCCCCTGCGGGTGGCACAGAGGGGTGGGTTGCGCGAATGACCGCGGGTTCGGACAACCTCACGGTTCAATTTGGCACCTACCACGGCCTGGCAGAATACGACCAGGTGTATTTCGTCCAGCGCGACGCTACAGGCAGGCCGTATGCCTTTGGGCAAGCCCGCACAGGCATGCCCATCCTCGGCGACGTCTATGCCAACCCCGGCAGCGGACAGTACATCACCTGCTTTTTTGAAGACCTCAGTGACATCGCTTGGCAGACCACCATTGGCACGGAATCCGGCACCATCGACATCAGTCCCACGGCCTTCCTGATCAGCGATTGCGACCAGGTATACATCAGCGGATGGGGCGGACAAACCAACGCCACGGGCGGTACAAGCGCAGTCGCGGGCAGCACCACTTCGGGACTGCCCACCACCGATAGCCCTTTCCAATCCAGTACCGACGGCAGCGACTTCTACCTCGCTGTGTTGGCGCCCAACGCCGCAGACCTCGTCTACGCCACGTTTTTTGGCGGACAGTTCGCCAATGAGCACGTCGATGGCGGATCCTCCCGGTTCGACCCCAACGGCACCGTGTATCAAGCGGTGTGCGCGGGTTGTGGGAGCATGGACGACTTCCCTTCCACAGACAACGCCTGGAGCCCCACCAACCCCAGCCCCAACTGCAACATGGGCGTTTTCAAATTCGAACTCGGGAAGTTGAATGCGGACATCGACATCGATGGTCCTGACCAATTCTGCCAAGGCGATGAAGTCCAATTCGAAAACCTCACGGTGGGCCCGGCAGCCTTTACATGGAGCTTTGGTGACGCCACCTTTAGCAACGAAATCGCTCCCCTGCACCTCTACGGACTCAACGGCACATTTGAGGTCGAGGTCATCGCTGAAGACACCACAGGCTGTCTGGCTCCCGACACGGCCTATGTCACGGTCACTGTGGCCCCCAATGCTGACCCCCAAATCGAACCCATCGACCCCTTGTGCCTCGGTGATGACCTTCAACTCCAAGGCAGTGGCAATGGCGCGCTCACTTGGTCGCCACCGAACGGACTGAGTGCCACCGACACCGCCAATCCAGTGGCCAACCCGACCACCACCACCACCTATACCCTCACCGATGAAACCCTGTGTGGCACGGCCACAACGACCACGACCATCGAGGTGATCGACATGGCCACCAGCACCAGTGGTGACACGCAGATTTGCTTGGGGGATGTTGCTCCCTTGTCTATTGAAAGCCCCTTGCCCGGGGCACCCGATTGGACCTACACCTGGTTCCCTCCCACCGGATTATCCGACCCTTTTGCGCCAAACCCCATGGCTTCACCAGCGGTCTCCACGACCTATGAAATCACAGTCTCCACGCCAGAAGGGTGCACACGCGAGCACGAAATCACCGTGGGTGTGGTGCCTTCTGCCCCAGGTGGCAACGTCTATCCCGCCGTCAACCTCTGCGAGGGTCAGTCCACCCCATTGAACGCCGCCGATGGCAGTTCCTGGGTCTGGAGTCCCACAACAGGCCTGAGCAATCCCGCCAGTCAAAACCCCTGGGCCAACCCAACCGAGTCCACCACCTATACCGTCAGCATCACCAATCTCTGCGGTACAGGAACCGATGAAGTCGCCGTCAACCTCATTTTTCCTCAAGCCAACACCAGCCCCGGCGGTTGGGTATGCGCAGGAGAACCCTTTGCCATCAGTGCTTCAGGTGGGGTCGCCTATCAGTGGGTGCCCGGAGCTTTGGTCGGACAACCCAATGCGGCGGAAACCACCGTCATCACCGAGACCAGCCAAACGTTTACCGCATACGTCACCGACCCCGATGGCTGTGTGGCATCCGCCGAAGTGACCGTCAACGTCTGGCCGCGCCCCACTGTGGAAGCCGGACCCGACCAGCGAAACGAATGGATGGAGCCCACCTTCCTGTACGGCTCTGTGTCAGGGGCGCCAGTGGACTCCCTCTGGTGGACCCCGGCAAATCCCCTTTCTTGCTCAGATTGCCTGATCCCCGAGGTGATCTTCCAAGAAGACGGGGTGTTCACCCTCAACGTACTCGACACCAATGGCTGCCGCTCAGCGGACATGGTGGAAGTGGCCTTTCTCTATCCCCTTTACGTGCCCTCCGGCTTTTCTCCTGACGCCGATGGCATCAACGATGGGTGGCGGCCAGAAGGACATTGGTTGAACGG
>DGOE01000170.1 GCA_002389295.1 Flavobacteriales bacterium UBA4474
TTGAGCCCAATCCCATTTTCACCTTTCCCATGGGCAATGGGGGCATCTACCCTGTGACCCTTTCGGTGATTGACACCAATGGCTGTCAATCGGCTGTCACACGCGAGGTCGAGATTTTCGATTTCTTCAACGTATTCATTCCAAACAGCTTCACGCCCAACAACGACGGGTTCAATGACCTGTGGGCGGTATATGGTACGGATATCGATCCCGACCGTTTTCAAATGTGGATTTACAACCGTTGGGGTCAAGAGGTGTACTTCAACACCGATCCGGAAAAGGGGTGGTTTGGGCAGTCAGATTACCTCGCAGATGACCCCACACAGTTGTACTATGCCGAAGACGGGATCTACGCATACCGCATCGTCTTGTATTCTGAATCCACCAACGAAAAGCGGGAGATCAAGGGCTACATCAACATCAGCCGATGATGGCATGGGCTTCGCCCTCGCAATGACCTGCCCTCCCACGAAAAAGGCCGCCCGTTAAGGCGGCCTTTTTCTTTGGGGTGCAGTGCGCAGCGGTGCGGTGGATTTACTTCCAATCCAACAGTTCGTCCATGGTCCCTGTGGCCACGGCGTGGTATCCAGGGCGGGCTTTGCGGTAGATGTCCCGCGCCATGTCCAGGTTGTCGGTTTCTTTCATGGCCCGGTACAAGGGCGTGAGGAATTTGCGGCGTCCGACCTCCACCAGGAACTGTTCCACCCTGGGATAGGTGGGGGTGTAACCGCTGCGGATGGCCTGTTCCATCCAAGCAAAGAGGACCTCGTTATTGCCGGTGGAGCCAATGCCCCAGGCCGCGTCGAGTTCGGCCATGCGCGCTGCGGGGGTGTCGTCGGCGATGTTGGATAGGAAGCGGTACCGCTCCTGATAGATCCAGTCGTTCCATGGCAGATCAGCGGTCGCCAAACGCCCTGACTCCCATGAGGCGAGGGTGGTGTCTACGCGCTCGATGCGCGGGCTGGCGACCTTGGGGCAGTTGTCCGGCAGGCCGGGGCCATAGATCCAGTTTTCCAGCCCGACTGCGGTCTTTTCATCGGGGTCGCTCAAGAGTGTGCGGTCCAGGTATTCTACGAACCGCTCGGTGTCCATGCCCTTGAAGGCGTAGGCTTCGAAGTACCCCTTCAACCAATCGTCGAAGCGCTCGCGGCCGACGGTTTCTTCCATCAAACGCAAGAAGAAGTAGCCCTTGTCGTAGGCGATGGCGGTCATGCCGTCATCGGGGTTGCGGCCGGCGAGATGCAGCTTGAGGTGGGTGTCGTCGGGATTGAGGTCGCTGATGGCATCGACCTCGTCGACCAGTCCCTGGTAGCTCAGGGTGGCGAGCATTTCGCTTGTTTCGCGGCCGTAAACAGCCTCCATGATGCGCTGCTCAAAGTAGACGGTGAAGCCCTCGTTGAGCCAGAAGTCATCCCAGGTGGCGTTGGTGACGAGGTTGCCGCTCCAAGAATGCGCCAACTCGTGGGCCACCAGCGCCACCAGCGAACGGTCGCCCGCGATGATGGTGGGGGTGGCAAAGGTCAGGCGGGGGTTTTCCATGCCGCCAAACGGGAAGGCAGCGGGCAGGATGAGCAGGTCGTAACGGTCCCAGGCGTAGCGGCCATAGAGTTCTTCTGCAGCCAGCAAGAGCTGCTCCATTTCGGCGAATTCATATGCCGCGTCTTCGATCAGCTCAGGAACGGCGTAAACAGCGCAGCGGTCGCCCACGGACCGGAATTCCACTTCGCCCACAGCCAGGGCGAGCAGGTAGGCGGGAATGGGCTGGGCCATGCGGAAAGCGTAACGGCCATCGCTGCTCATTTCCGTGGGGTTCTCGGCACTCATCAGGGCCATTAAGCCCTGCGGTACCTCCACTTCCGCATCATAAGAGAACCGGATGCCGGGGCTGTCCTGCACGGGCATCCAGGTGCGGGCGAGGATGGCCTGGCTTTGGGTAAACAAAAAGGGTGACTTCTCGCCTTGGGCCTCTACCCAGAGGAGGGCATCCGCGCCGGGATCAGAGGTGTATTGAATGGCGACCTGCTTGCTGCCCGGTGCGATGGGCACGCTGAGGGGCTGGCCCAGAAAGGGCTGCGCTGCCCCCAGGGCGAACTCGACGGGTGCGCCATCCACGGTGACGGCGGCGATGGCCAATTCATGGGTGTCAAAGACAATGCGCTCGGCGTCTGCGGCCACTTCGATGTCATAGGTGGCGGTACCGGAGATGGTGCGGGCGTCGAAATCCACCTTGGCCTTCCAGTTGAGGTGGGTGATGCGGGCTTCTTCCGGCCGGGCGAAGCTGTGTTGGTCGGTGACTTGTTTCATGGCGGCAATGCGTTGGGCCTTGGCGCTCGGGGCGCTGGAATTCGTGCTGTCCGAAGGGCTTTCTCCTTCTGAGCAACCTGCCAGCAGCAGGGTACCAGACAGGACAAGGGCCAACATCCGCGACGTGGCGAGGTGCAGGTTCATGGGGGCAAATTACGCCCGCGAGGCTGTGGCGCGTAACGCGAGCACTGTGAGGAGCAATCCGAGCGTCGATTTGATCAGGACGGGCTTGTAGAGCCTGTTGAGCAAGGCGGGGATGTCCAGTTCAGGACTGAATTTCATCTGCCAAGGAATGCCCATGGCGAGAATGACCGCATGTCCCAGGATCATGCCGAACCCCACGCGCAGGTAGCGCTCGCGGTCTTTGGTTTCATCGGGCAAATCCGTCACCATGGCACCCAAGACCAACGCGGCGACAGGCATGCCCATCAGGTATCCACCGGTGGGACCGGAAAGCACCTCCACGCCGCTGCGGTAATGGGCAAATACAGGCAAGCCAAACGTACCCAAGGCGAGATAGGCGAGGACTCCTGCCACGCCGCCACGCCAGCCAAACATCAAAGGCAGCCAGCAAACGAGCAGCGATTGCAGGCTGAGCGGCAAGCCCTGTTCGAGGTCAAAGACGAGCGGACCGAGCAGGCCGAGGGTGGCCGCCGTGATCAGGGCGGTGAGGGGCCAGGTGATGCCGCGCTGTGCGAGGGAGGTTTCGAACATTGCTGGTGCGTTCAGGGTGTTGGAGCGCTGCCTGCGCGCCACTCCTGCAACAGCCCGGAGTCCAGGTTCACCTTGTTGTTTTTTCGGTCGGCGTCAGCTGTCCAGCCTTTGGGGTCGATTTCGATGCTGCAGCCAGGCAACGACTGGGGCAAGGCGATGGTGTAGGTGGGATGGGTCCAGGGCCAAGGGGAGAGCAGCACTTCTCCTTCGGACAAGGGGCGGTGACCTTGCGTGACGACCTGTGGGATGTGGTGGTCCATCACTTGCCCGTCAGCGGTGGTGATGCGCAGGTCTACGGGCAAGGGCAGCTTTCCGATGCGCTCCAATGTGATGTAGGTGCTGTCGCTGGTGACGCGCACCGCGCCAATGGCCGCGTCCACGTGGTGCGTGGTGTTGAGCATGTACTGGAAATAGGTGTCGAGCTCGAGGCCGCTTTCGCGCTCCATGACCCGTTTGAAGTCCATGGGGCCGGGGTGGCGGAAGGACCACTCGTTGAAGTACCGCTTGACGCCGGCATTGCGCGCGTCCTCGCCGATGACCGCGGCAAGTTGGTTGAGCAAGACTTCACCTTTGCTGTAAGCGCCCGTGCCGTAGGCCCGGTTGGTCACGTAGTGGTCCGCATGGGTGGAAAGCGGCTCCTCGCCACCGTCGCGCACGAGGTTGAGGTAGCCGCCATAGGCCCAGTAATGCGGTTCTCTGACGGCCTCGCTGAATTCCTCTGCCATGAATTCAGATTCAATCCAAGAGGTAAAGCCCTCGTCCATCCATTCGTGCAGGCTCTCATTGGTGGCCAGCAGCCCCTGAAACCAGGCGTGCGCCATCTCATGGGCGGTGACACCGACGAGGCTGCGCAGCTTTCGGTTGCCTCGAATGAGGGTGCACATGGGGTATTCCATGCCGCCGTCTCCGCCCTCGATCACCGTGTATTGTGGCCAGGGGTAATCGCCCACGTGTTGGGAGTAGTAGCGCATGGCCCGTTCCGTGATGGCGGGCAGTTCATTCCACGCCCCATAGGAGGTGTCGGCCTGGCGGATGAAGTGCAGGGTCGGCCCATCTTCCATGTCCAGCACGTCGTGCACGAAATCGGGGTCTGCGGCCCAGGCAAAGTCGTGCACGTCTTCGGCGGTGAAGTGCCAGTCGATGGTGCCGTCTTGGGGCGTGTCGGCACTGCTGTATCCGTGGCCACATTCATCGGGGTTTTGCAGGGCGCCTGTGCCGCCAATCATGTAGGCTGCATCCATGTGGATGGTGACATCGAAATCACCCCAGACGCCGTGGAATTCCCGACCGATATAGGGGTTGGTGTGCCAGCCGTGGTGGTCGTACTCACAGACTTTGGGGTACCACTGTGTCATGCTGAACTCCACGCCTTGCTTGTTCATCCAACCGGAGCGGCGGATCTGGCGGGGCACTTGCGCGTCCCACTCGAGGTGGATCTTGGCCTTTTTGCCAGGGGCGAGTGCCTTGGGCAGGGTCAACCACCCAATGGTGCCCGAAGCGGAAAAATCGGCTGCAGCCTTGCCCACACGGGCTTGGGTCACGCGGATCCATCCTTGCTCGTCTTCGGGCAAGCCGGCGATGCGGTCGCCCACGCGGGAATCGGGGTCGGCGATGTTGCGGCTGCGCACATCCATCATGCTGCCGGGTTGGAAGGCGTTGAAGAACAGGTGGAACGGGATGCGGTCCAGCGCGTCCGGGCTGTTGTTGGTATAGGTCACGTCCATGCTGCCAGCGTACTGGTGCACAGGCGCATCGACGGTGATGTCCATGGTGTAATCCACGGCTTGCTGCCAGCCCGGATACTGGGCCAGGGCGCATACCGGTGCGGAGAGGAGCAGGAAGGAAAACAGGAGGGGGCGAATCGTTGCGTACATGGCGGCCGCGAAGGTAGCCATCAACCTGACTGCAGGCCTGCGCGCAGAAACTGACGTACGCCGGCGGCGGCGTCGAAGTGGGCCATCACGGTATCGAGGAGTCCGTCGGTTGTGACTTCATCTACTGACAGCTCCGCCATGTAAAAGAACTGCTTGTTCAAGATGTGTGGACAGGTTTCCGCTGCCGCCTGAAATTCCTTGGGAAGCCGGACGTTGCGCGCACCTTGAAGCGCGCCGTAGGCCGACTTGAATCCAGGGGCTTCAAGCAGCGCATTGAACTTATCCGGTTGGGCCGCGATGTGCTCGCGGAGGATGTAGAGGTCGTCTTTTTCGACCCAGTAGGCGCCGCCGCCCACCACCAGTTTTTCTGCGTCGAAGTGGACATACAACCCCGGGTCACCGCTCTTTTTGCCTCCGGGGGCAATGCCGGCAGAGACGTGTGTTTTGTACGGGCGCTTGTCTTTTGAGAACCGGGTGTCGCGGTTGATCCTGAAGATGCAGTGTTTGGCTTCGACCTCAGCAAAGGCGGGCTCGCGCTCTGCGCAGGCGGCGATCAGGTCGCCCACAAAACTTTTGAAGGGATCGCGCAAAGCCTGTTCGTAGGTCTTGCGGTTTTCTGCAAACCAATCGCGTTCGTTGTGGGTGGCGATGTCGGAGAGAAACCGGAGCGCTTCGGGCGTGAAATGGGCCATGAATTCAGATGAAAAAGGGGCTCAAGGACAGGGGAGGGCTTCTTCAGTGGCGTACACCATGATCCGCTCCACGGAATTGATGGGGTTGAGTTCGTGCAGCCAGCGGTCTATGCGGCTGGGCTTGATGGTGGTCACATAGCGCAAACCGGGCATGGCGGTCTTGTATTCGCCAACAGCTTCTCCGAGGCGACGCCCCCCTTGAAAGAGGATGTACTCGGGCGGATTGGCGCACCAACGGGAAGCGACAGCGGCGGGATCTTCGCGGACGTCGCGCCGGTTGTCGATGTGGGGATACTTCCAGATGCCGCTGTAAAACTGAGGGGGCATGGCGCCGCTGTCGACTTGAACCATGGCGTAGTCTTTTGCCCCGTTTTGGTACAAAAAATCCATGGCGGCAACCCGCGTGTGCTTGCCGGAATAGGGTACTGTAAATACGGTCAAAACCAAGGAGATCGCCCAGAATGTCGCCCAAGCCCCGCGTTCCAGCATGCGGTGGCGGCTCCACCATTTGCTCTGTTGGGACCACAATGCCCAGCCGGCATAACCCAAGGCCATCAAGGCGGGCACAACCGGCAAGATGAACCGCTCTTGTTTGTTGATGAAGGCGCTGTGAAATGCCAGAAAGCACAAAACGGGGACGGCCACGCGCCACCATGTTTGAGGGGCCTGTCGCCTGTGGAAAGCACCCCACAGCAGCATCAGGCTCACTGGAGGAACCAACAGTCCAAGCAAGGTCAGGATGTACTGGTACCACGGTCCTGTCGGGTAATTGCCCGCGTGGGTGGCGTTGTATTCGATGTAGCCCCTCAATTGCACAAAGGGCCGGCCCCAGACGTAGAGGTCCGGTGCCTGCATGAGGGCAAACGTGGCCAAGGCTGTGGTTCCGATGGCGATCAGGGCCTTCAATTGTCGTTGCGCGAGCATTACAGGTACGAGTCCGATGCCCACCAGTCCGCACTGGTAGCGCAAGCCTGTGGCTACGCCGATTCCGATGCCAGCCAGCACCATGTCGGTGTTGCTGGGCGCACGGTTTTTTGCCAGCGCCCAAAACGCCACCATGAGGGGCGGGATGCAGACCATCTCCACGAGCTGGTGCACGGACAGCAGTGGCCAAAGCCCCCCTGCGGCCAGGAGCCAGGCCACGGTCACAGCGGCCGTGCGTTTGTTGGGGACCAATGCGCGCGTCAGGAGATAGCCCAACAACACGGTGCTCATGCTGTACAAGGCGTGGAGGAGCCGGAGTACAAGTGCTTGATTTGAAGGTGATTGTGGCCCAACTGATTGAAACAGTTCAAAAAGCAGGTATTGGCTGCCCACGTATGCGAAATTGGCGGGATGTACCTCTGGATCCGTCCCTTGATTCCATGGCAACCAGTTGTTGTAGTCTTCGCCATCGGCCCAGCTGGCCGCTACTTCCACCACCAGAAAATGGTCGTCGTGCATGAGGTAGCCTGCGCCGAAGGTGGCGGCAGCCAAGCGCAAGAGCAGCCCTGCGGCGAGCGGAAGAAACAGGGGATGTCGGATCCAAGCGGCTGTCACAGCCCGGTTCCCCAATTGGCGCCCGACGCCAGTTTTGTCCGGAGCAGGGCCATTTGCAGGGCCGCCACGGCCGCTTCCACGCCCTTGTTGCCGTGTTGGCCTCCCGCGCGGGCACGCGACTGGTCTATGTTGTCATCTGTGAGGACACAGAAGGCCACCGGGCGGTCGTTGTCAAGTCCCACGCGCAATGTGCCTTGCGCGGTGGATTGGCAAACGAAGTCAAAGTGTGCCGTCTCGCCACGGATCACGCTGCCGATCGCGATGACGGCGTCACAACCGGCGTGCCTGAGAAGCCATTGGCTGGCCAAGGGCAGCTCGAAACTGCCCGGGACGCTGTGCATGCGGATGTCGGTTACCCCGGCTTTTTTCAAAACCGCCAATGCCCCGTCTCGCAAGGCATGGGTGATTTCAGGGTTCCATTCGGCCACGGCCAGACCCACCCTCAAGGACGCGCTGCCCTGAAGGCTTTCCGCATCATAGGCGGACAGGTCGTGTCCTTCCGTGGCCATGGACAGGCCTGATCAGTTGATGAGGGCCGCCGCCAGGCCTTCCGCCGTCGCTTTGACGTTGGAGGTCGGGTAGTCAGCTACGATGCGGTCGAGCTTGTCTTTTGCTGCCCCGCGGTCGCCCAGCTCAAGGTCCACCAGTGCACCTTTGTACAAGGCAATGGGGGACAGGTAGTCTTCACCGATGGAACTGCGGCTCGCGCTGGCAGCCTTGTTGAAAGCGCTGGAAGCGGCACTGTAATCGCCGAGCTCCACTGCGCAGTCCCCAATGTTGATTTGAGACAGCACGGAGAGGACGTCGTCCTGGAGTCCAGCCTCTTCAAAGGCTTCGATGGCGCCTTGGTAATCCCCCTGGCTGCGGAGGATGGTGCCGATTTCGTAGCGCGCACGGGCAGCCGCTGTGGTGCCATCGTGCTCATCCACGATGTCGTACAGACCGGGGTAGAGGCCATCGCCGTTCAAGGCGAGGTCCACGCTGTCCATCATGAAGTACTGTTCGGAGCGCCAAGCATTTTCGTTGGCTTCCAGTTCGGCGGGTTCGGTGACGAGCTTGCCGTAGCCCACAACGCTAACGATGACAAGAGCCACAGCGCCAATGGCCATGGTGAGGTTGCGGCTGTTGTTCTCAATGAACTGTTCCGTCTTGTCCGAAAGGTCTTGCGGCGCGCCGGAGGTGTTTTTGTCGGCCATGGAGGTCGTATCCTGGTTGTTTCTTGATAAGCTTCGGGATTCACAGTGGAAAACCCTGAACGCATCTACGGGCAGTTGACCCACTTTTGCGGACGGCAAAAATAGCCAAAGTGACCGAGTCCAAGACTTCCCCCATCAGCATGCGCCTCCTCAGGTTGCAATTGCTCGATTTCAAGAGCCACCACGAGGTGGAAATGTCCCTCTGTGCGCAGGTAAATTGTCTGCTCGGCGACAATGGAACGGGCAAAACCAATGTGCTCGATGCGGTCCATTATTTGGGCAATGCCAAAGGCTACTTCAACCCCATTGACTCTCAAAACATCCGCCACGGCCAGCCCTCTTTCATGGTGGAAGGCACATTTTCGCTGGATGAGGATGGGGCCACTGAGGAGGACAAGGTGACCTGTGCCGTGATCAAGGGGCAGAAGAAGGTGCTCAAGCGCAATGGCAAGGCATACAGCAAACTGGCGGACCACATTGGCCGCTACCCGGTGGTCATGATTGCCCCTGCGGACGCGGCCTTGCTCCACGATGGAAGTGAGGTCAGGCGCAAGTGGATGGACCAGGTCATCAGCCAGTACGACCGGCCCTATCTGGACCGGCTCATTCAATATCACCACCTGGTGCAGCAGCGCAACAACTTGCTGCGCTTCTTTGCTGAAAACAGGACATACGACCCGGACCAGCTCGCGCCGTGGGACGACCGCATGGTGCCGCTGGCCGAAGCCATTGCCCAGCAGCGCGCCGTCTTTGTGGCTGAATTCGAGCCCGAGTTCCAACGCATCCATGGGTTGCTGTGCATGGGCAAGGAGTCTGCCGGGCTGGGCTTGCATTCAAAAGTGGAGGCGGGGCAATTTGCCGCAGCTTTGGAAGGTGCCCGAGAGGACGACCGCCGCTTGCGGCGCTCCACGGTGGGCGTGCACAAGGACGATGTCGACTTCCGATTGGGTGATCATGCGCTCAAGCGATTCGGGAGCCAAGGGCAGCAGAAGACCTTTCTTTTGGCTTTGCGGCTCGCCCAGGTCGAACACCTGGCCCGTCGGGTGGGGCGTCGTCCGGTCCTGTTGTTGGACGACATTTTTGACAAAATCGACGCCCACAGGGCCGGCGCCCTGATGGAAGTGCTGGGGCAGGCGCGGTTTGGACAGGTCTTCATCTCCGATACGGACAAGGACAGGATTCCGGCTTTGTTGCGCGAAGCCCAAGTGCCCTTCAAGGCGTGGTGGGTCAATGCGAAAGGTGTGGTTTCACTGACACCTGAACCCTCTCCAGCCCAATGAGCCTCAGAAAAACCTTCGAAGGCGGGCGCTGGTTGCGCTCCTCGCGCAAGAAAGAGGCGGTATCCCTCGGCGATGCCCTTTCAGAGTGGTTGAAATTGAGCGGGCACGGTGCCAAGATGGAAGACGCCCAGGCAGAAGCGGCGTGGAAGGATGTGATGGGAGAAGCGGTGTCCCGCAAGACCCGGTTCATTCGGGTGCGCGATGGGGTGCTGGTCATCGAGCTGGACTCCGGCCCCATGAAGGAGGAGTTTCTCATGGCCCGAACACGCATCCGGACCCTGATGAACGAACACCTCGGAAGGGAAGCCATCCGTGAGGTCGTCGTGCGCTGAGTATCCGCACCGGCGTATCTTTGCACCCCTTAAGCTATGCGCGCCCTCATTTCTTTCGTCACGCGGTTTATTCCCCGGCACTTGCTGCAGCGCGTGGCGCACATCGCCTTGCAAATGCTCTCTCCGTTTTATCGCGGAAGTCGGTTTGAGGACCCGATCAATGGGCGGACTTACCGCAAACTGCTGTCTTACGGCAGGGGCAACCGGAGCCGCCCCAATGCCCTCGCACCCGACACGCTGAGCCTGGAGCGTCACCGTGCGGTCTGGATGTACTTGACCGAGCACAGCGACATGTTTTCAGGCGGCGCCGGTCGGCGCATGCTGCACCTCGCGCCCGAATATTGCTTTTTGAAGCGCTTCAACCGGGCGGAAGGTTTGGAGATCACCCGCGCAGATTTGGTCTCGCCCTGGGCCGATGTGCACTTTGACGTGCATGAGATTCCATATGGGGACAACCACTTTGACATCATTATGGGCAACCACCTCATGGAGCACGTCAACGATGACCGCAAGGTCATGGGCGAGTACTTCCGGGTGATGAAGCCCGGAGGATGGGGCATTTTTCAAGTGCCGCTGGACCGCAACAATGCCGAGACTTTGGAGGATCCCAACGTGACCGACCCCGCCGAGCGGGAGCGCTTGTACTGGCAGCGTGACCACGTGAGGCTCTATGGCATGGACTATGCCGATCGCTACCGCGCTGCGGGATTCGAAGTAGAGGAGCTCGATTTGCAGGCCCTCTTTGGCAAAGACCGATACAGCCGCTGTGCTTTGGGCGGAGAGCGCTACC
This sequence comes from Flavobacteriales bacterium UBA4474, assembly GCA_002389295.1. Taxonomy (GTDB): domain Bacteria; phylum Bacteroidota; class Bacteroidia; order Flavobacteriales_D; family Sanyastnellaceae; genus UBA8752. Next base: position 10,722 of record DGOE01000170.1, read on the forward strand.
TGCAGGTGGTGCGAAAGCCGTCTTGAGCCGTGGCCTGCCGTCTCATGTTGGGTGGCTGCCGAGAGCGGAGCCTCCACAGGATGCGGGCTTACATCATTTTCAATACCTGTGTATCGCCCGCCGCGTTGGTGGCATGCATCAAATAGAGTCCGCTTGAGGGCGGTGTCCAGCTTTCACCCGCATCCAAGGCGACGGTGCAGACCGTCCTGCCGAGGGCATCGTACACAGCGAGGGTACAGGGCAGCAGGGCGATGACCTTGCGGGATTGCAGGGCGACAATGTCCTCCGCCGCGGGCGTGGATTCGATGCCGGTAAAAGTGCCCGCGCAGGCGGACTGAAAGAAGTCCCACAGGATTTCGGTGGATTCGATGTCTTGGCTTCCCCAAGCGCCAAACCAATCGTGGCCGCCGCCATTGACCCGGTAGTGGTGGAATTCTTGACCACCTGGGGCGCCCGAATAACGCAAGAAGTCGACGGAGGTGAGGTCCAGGACTTCCTGATTGGGCAAGGGCGTTTCCTCCAAGGTTGTGGTGCCCATGAGTCCGGTCCAATGCGCGATGATGTTGGGGACGCTTTCCGTGCCCCATGCCCCACCGGTGCCGCTTTCATAACCGACCACAGAATCGTCCGTGCCGTGCAGGTGGACGATGGGCACGGCGACGGTGGGGGTGCAACCGAAGTCCACAGTACTCATGGACCCGGTGACGGAACCAATGGCCGAAAAAACCTCGGGGTGCTGGCAGGCCAGGGAGTAGCTCATGAATCCGCCGTTGGACATGCCGCAGCTATAGGTGCACTCGGCGCTGAGGCCATGGGTTTCCTGAAGGTGCTGTGCCAAAGCGACCAAAAACCCGTGGTCGTTGGTGGTGCTGTTGCCCAGGTTGGCGTTCCAATGGGGTACGCCGAATTCATCGGGCGTGCCCTGTGGGAAAACCGCTACAAAGCCTTCGGAGGTGGCCAAATTTCCCCACCCGCTGTACGTGCGGATCACAGCGGCACTGCTCGAATACCCATGCAGCACAAAGACCAGGGGTGCGCCCTCGGGAATGGGGTCGGGGGCGTCCAGATAGTACGTGCGGGTCACCCCACCGTAGTCAAAGGTCTGTTGGGCATGCGCACCGTTGTGTAGGACAAGTGCGGCGATGAAGGGGAGCATTGTGCTTCGAAACATGAGGTCAAGTTGGGGCATGTGGGTCTTTTATGGCAACGCCGTGTATGCGGCCGAGGCCAGCGGTGAATTCAGTGACACGGCCGGCACGGATGGAGATGTCCAGCAGGCAGCGGTCGGTGTAGCGTTCAGCGGTGATGTGGGCGCCTTCTTCTTGGATGGCTTGCATCACGTGGCGGGTGAGGTCCGGTCCGTAGGTGATGGTCAAGGGGGCCATCAGCAGGGATTCGCCGATGCCGGCATCGGAGACGGCTGCTTGTCCTGCCGAGCGGTAGGCTTCGATGAGTCCGCCAACGCCAAGTTTGACCCCACCGAAATAGCGGACCACGGCGATGAGGGTCCAATGCAGGTCGTGGGACCGCAACACCCCGTGTATGGGGGCACCAGCGCTGCCACCGGGTTCTCCGTCGTCGGCAGCGCGGTGGCGATCGGGATCGAATTGCCAAGCGTAGCAGACGTGCCTTGCCGCGTGGTGGTCCGCCCGCACCGCCTCGAGGTGATGGTTGACCGCTGCTTCAGCCGCGGACCCGTCCGCGAAAGGCAGAGGAAAGGCGTAGCCGTGGAATTTGCTGCCCTTGGCTTTGAACAGACCGGTTCCCGGACCGTTGAGTGTGGGAAAAGCGTCCCGCACCTTTAGCTCAGCGGGTTCAGGGTGACGCTGAATACCTGCACGGTGTGAGGGTCCCGTCCGGCAAAGAACTTGTCCAAGGCCAGCAGGATGTTGCCCGCGCTGAAATAGCTGGTGTGCAGTTCCGAGCCGCCTGCCACGCGCCACTGTATGGTGTAGCTCTGGTCGCGGTCTTTGTGGTGCTGCGTGTATTCGAGCAAGGCGTGCAGGGCCTGCTCCTTGGTGGACCCTGAGGCGCGGTGAAACAGAAACCGGTGGGTGTGCCGAGGGTTGTATGTAAAGAGGGCGACTTCTTGGACGCCTTCGGCCTCGTTCCACACAAATTCGAGTTGGTCTTCGGCATAGCCGAAGTAGCTGCGGATGTCCTCCAACAGCCTGTTTTCCTGGACGTGATCGGGCGTCATGTAGTACTGGGTTCCGGTTCGGAAGGTGTGTATTCCGGTAAATGTCGGGCAAAGGAGGCCAGCGTGTCCTGGCGGGTCCAGCGGCCTGCCGCCATGGCTTCGGCTGCGGTTTCAAGCGTCAGCCGGACGGCTTCACGGTCGACCTCAGCGCGGGCGGCCCGCAATATTTTGGGATGGTGGGTGGGCAGCAGGTTTTCCTGGCCACTCATCAGCTCTTCATGGAGTTTCTCGCCCGCCCGCAAGCCGATGACATGGATGTCGATGTCTTGTCCCTCCACCAGGCCCGACAAGCGGATCATGCGCCGCGCCAGGTCTGCGATGCGGACGCGTTGGCCCATGTCAAAAACGAAGATGTCATCGCCCCCGCTGGTGGCTGCCGCTTCCATCACCAACTGCACGGCCTCAGGAATGGTCATGAAATAACGCGTGACGTCGGGGTGGGTGAGGGTCACCGGACCACCGGCCTCGATTTGCCTGCGAAAAAGGGGGATGACGCTTCCATTGCTGTCGAGCACATTGCCAAAGCGGGTGATGACGCAATGCATGCCGGAGGCTTCTCCAATGCTGCGGACGACGAGCTCTGCCATGCGCTTGGAGGCCCCCATGATGCTGGTGGGGTTGACGGCTTTGTCTGTGCTGATGAGGACAAAGGTTCCCGTTTTGGCTTGCTGAGCGGCGCGGATGACATTGGCCGTTCCCATCACATTGGTCTGCCAAGCCGCCTCGGGCTGGACCTCCATGACGGGGACGTGCTTGTAGGCGGCTGCATGGTACACCACGTCGGGAGCAAATGCTGCAATTAGGGCGTCCAGGCCATGGGTGTCCCGAACGTCGGCGATGCGGAGCGTCAAGTTCTCGGCTTTTTGACCAAGGCGCGTGCGGGCGATGAGGCCGAGATCGTGCAATGGCGTCTCCGCGATGTCCAGCGCCAGGACTTCCGCGGCGCCACGGGCGAGGGCCTGCATGACCAATTCTGAACCAATGGAGCCCGCACCGCCGGTGACGATGATGCGCGCGCCACGCACCTGCTGGGCTATGGCGGTATGGTCGAGTTCGATGACGGGGCGGCCCAGCAAATCTTCAATCCGGATGTCCCGCAATTGGCCCGCACTGAGCTCGCCTTGAATCCACCGCTGTGCCGGTGGCACATCCATGACCTTGAGTCCGGCATCGAGCGCGGCATCGATGACTTCGGCTTTTCGGGCAGGGGTGAGTTGTTGAATGGAAATGATGAGGCGCTTGGCACCGTAATCCTGGAGAATCCGCGCGGCATCTGAGGCGGCGAAAATGGGGGCGCCGTCCATGCGTTTCCCGCGCTTGGAGGGGTCGTCGTCCAGAAATGCGATGACCTTCATGGGGTCCACACTGGGCCTTTCCACGGCCTGTTTTGTGATGATGCCCGCTTCGCCGGCACCAAAAATGACAACCGGGGTGGGGCGGGCCGTTTGGAAGCGTTCGTATATCGAGCGGACACTGATGCGGAACCCGATGAGGAAAACCGAAGATGCCAGCAGTTCGATGGCCGCGACACTGAGCGGGATGGGATAGGTGCGGCCAAGGGAGCTTGCCGCAAGGTCCAAGAGCAGAAAAAGTGCGGTGCCCATTGTCAGCGCCAGCAGCACCCTGCGCGCATCCCGACTCCCGCTGAAGCGGATGATGCCGGCGAAGGTGCGGAAGACGAGCATGGAGAAGGCGCGGATGGCCAAATAGAGGGGAAGGAACCGTCTCGCGGCCTCCAATTCATGGGCCGGTGGGGCAAATTCAAACCGGGCCGCAAAGGCGAGTCCAAGCGCGACAACCCCCAACGAAAGGTCGATGGAGAAGATCACCCAACGCGGAACCAGTTGCGGTCTGGATTGGATTGTGTGCAACAGTTGGAACATCCGAGGTCTGCAAGATACCTCGGGCGGCTTCCTGACGTTTAATTTCCCGGACGAACGGAATGGAGGAATACACGATTCGAATGGCGGGTGAGCGCTCCCGCCGCTGCGGCAGGTGCTGGATGTACTGCGCCCTGTTGGTTTGGGCCATGTGTTGTGGCGGTGAAACGCTCCGTGGACAGTCGTCCGCAAGTGATGTGGACCTGGTCGCAGTGGAGAATGCGGTCGACGCGCTGACCAAGGCGGTGTCTACTTACGACCGCGACGCCGAGCGGTTTTTGGAAAAGAAGCTCAAACCGCTGTTGCTCGATCCACTCGCCGACAGCGAAATCGTGGGGGTGTTTGTGGAACGCCTCGCTCAAATTGATGCGGCCAACCTCGGTGCTTTTCCCGAGCAGTTCGGTTATGCCAGAAGTGTGGAAGCTGCCTTGCGTGGCGACTCGCTGCGCCTGCCTTTTGCCGCTTGGGATGCGGCGGTGGAACGCGCCATGGGGGCGCGGAAGTTGGCCCGTGATTTTGCACCGCTGTTGTCCATAGGCAAGGACCTGCTGCGCGACGGGGTGTTCTACGCGTCTAAATCTGTGCGGTGGTCTTTTGAAGGTCCCATGGCGATTTCCCTGCCGGAGAGTGGTGCGCCACAATTCGTGTTTGGCCCTTCGGGCCGTTTGATGGCGTTGGCCAAAGGAGACACCCTGCTCGTACAGCGCACTGCCGGCGCGTACGATTATGGTGGAGAGCGGTTTGAAGGCCGCAGTGGCCGGGTGGATTGGGGCCGGTCGGGATGGAACCCCTCGCTGAACTACGCGGATTTTGGGGCGTACGACATCCGGCTCAAAACGGCATCTTTTGCTGTGGATTCAGCGCGGTTCACGACGGAGTTGTTTCCCGATCCGCTTTTGGGCAGGTTGACCGACAAGGCCCGTGTGCGACAGCGCAATGATGAGGGCGCTGCAACGGACCAAGCGCGGTATCCGCGCTTCGATACCTATGTCAACCGGCTGTCCATGCCGGACATCGTGCCCGGCGTGGATTTTGAAGGCGGGTTGACGGTGCGCGGTGCAGAGCTGCAGGGCAAGGGGAGCAAGGAAGAGCCGGCCCGGTTGCGGTTTCGCCGTGGGGACACCACCATGGTCGAGTGTCGGTCGGCGCTGTTTATCCTGCGTGCAAACCAGTTTAGTGGCCAAGGGGTAGAAGCGGTGCTGCGGCTCGGGGCGGACAGCCTGTATCACCCCGAACTCAATATGCGGTTCAACCTCCAGCAGGGCAGGCTGTCCTTGATTCGCACTGATGAAGGATTGGGGCCGCGGCCTTTCAGCGACTCCTATCACAAGCTGTTCTTGGATTGTAGCGTGTTGTCTTGGGGACTCAAGGACACCCGCATACGGTTGGAAGGCCCCCCGGGGTCAGTGCGCTCTACAGCCGTGCTCACGAGCGCGGATTTCTTTGCCCCCGACCTGTTTCGCGACATGCAGGGCATTGACCCCATCCATCCGCTGGTCAGGGTGTTGAACCACATCAAGGCTTCCGGTGACTCCAGCTTTTCGAGCATGTCGCTGGGCAGCAGTCTGCGGCTGAGTGAGCCCAAAACGCGGGCCATGATGATCCGACTGGCTCACCAAGGCTACGTGGAAATGGACCTGCAGGCACGGACGGCCACAGCCACAGACAAGCTCTTTGCTGATTTGGCCAACGCCGCCGGCCGGAGGGACTTTGATGTGCTTTTCTTCCGCTCTGAAAACACCGGTGCAGGCCATGGCGAAATCAGCTTGCTCAACGGCCAGCTCACCTTGGGAGGGGTGGCCCGCGTGGATGTCTCGCGGGACCGCGGGGTGGTCATCGAGCCCGGTGGGGGCGAAGTCGTCATCGGAGAGGACCGTGATTTCAGCTTTGGAGGCAGTGTCCGCGCGGGCAACCTGCAGTTCGAAGGTTCGGATTTCGACTTCGATTACGAAGGGTTTTCCATTGAGCTCAATGCTGTGGAATCCTGCAAGTTGCGGGTCAACGACGCAGAAGAAAAAGACGTCAGGGGCCGCGCAAAAAGAAAACTTGTCAAGAACCGGTTGGAGTACATCCAAGGCGTGCTGCGGGTCGATGTGCCGGTCAACCGTTCCGGGCGCCTCAGCGAGTTCTATCCGGAATATCCCGTGCTCATTACGGATGAGCCGAGCTATGTGCATTGGGACGATGTTGCGATTGAAAACGGCGCCTATGCCAAGGACCGTTTTCGGTTTGTGGTCGAGCCGTTTACGTTGGACAGTTTGGATGCATTGGGCAGACAGGAGTTGGTCTTTGAGGGGACCCTGGAGTCGGGTGATCTCCTGCCGCCACTTCAGGAGCAGCTCCACGTGATGGATGACCTGTACTTGGGGTTCACGACCTCCACACCTGCGGGAGGCTATCAGGTGTATGGTGGGGTCGGCACATTTGACCAGGACCTGACTTTGGATGGCGGCGGGTTGCAGGGCGGAGGCAGGTTGGACTTTCGCACGGCCCATGCCGAAAGCGACCGTTTTGTGCTGTTGCCAGACAGTACCAAGGGATTGGCACAGGTGTTTACAAACAAAGAGGCGGCCGGCCCTCCGCCTGTCCCAGAGGTGCAGGGCGAGGGCGTCAATGTGCTTTTTGAACCGCGCGCCACCCGTATTTCCGCCCGCACAGAGGATGTGCCGTTGCGGATTTTTGAAGGGGAGAGCGAATTGGAAGGCGGACTGGTTTTGGGGGCAGACGGGATGACCGGAGACGGCACCATGCGTTTCAGTGGGGCCCAGCTGTCGTCCACGCTGTTTCGGTACAACCGCCAGCACATCTTGTCGGATACAGCGGCGTTCCAGCTCGACCAGATGGTGGAAGGGGCCTTGGCTTTCAAGACGGACAATGTGCACTGCGACATCGATTTCAGCGAGCGCATGGGGGAATTTGCCTCCAACGATGGCGAGACCATGATTGAACTTCCGGCCAACCAGTACATCTGCTACATGGATGAATTCAAGTGGTTCATGGACGAGGGCGAAATGGAAATGACCTCCAGCCGCGCCCCCATGGATGACTTTGTCATTGACACCGACGAGGCGTCTTCGAGTTCGAACTTTTACTCGACCCGCGATGACCAAGACAGCCTGAATTTCTTGGCGCCCACAGCGGTGTACGATGTGAGTGAGGCCCTGCTCCAATGCGAATCGGTGAAGTTCATCCGCACGGCAGACGCCTTTGTGGAGCCGGACAGTGGCAGGGTGGTGGTCCGCCGCAGGGCCCAGATGGACCCGCTGAGTCGGGCCGTGATTGTGGCCAATGTGGTGTCCCGGTATCACCGCTTGTTCGATGCAGAAGTCAACATCTTGGGCCGGTTCGAATACACGGCCTCAGCGAGCGTGTTCTACAAGGATGAAAACGGCTTGGAACAGCTGATCAAAATGACTGAAGTGGCGGTGGATACGAGCGGCGAAACGGTCGGTTCCGGCACCATTGCTGTACAGGAGGGCTTTGGCCTCAGTCCCTTTTTCGGGTTCTCCGGGACGGTGAATTTGGCGGCAGCGCGCGAGCACTTGGCCTTTGATGGGGCGGTGACACTGGAGGCTGCCTGTCCCGAAACCGACAAGGAGCAACTGCTCTTTTCAGCGGTCATCGACCCCAAGGATGTGCGGATTCCCATTGACACCACCTTGAAGACGCCCATGATGGCCCACCTGGGGATTGGCGCATACATGCGCGATGTGGACGAGCCCGGAGGCGGGCCATACGGCGCGTTTGTGGACGAAATCAGGAGCCACAAGGAATTCCGGATCCTGGCGGCCACAGGAGAGTTGCGCTATGACAAACGCGCAGGCATCTATCAAGCGGGATCACCAGAGAAGATGCTGCAGCCCAAGCTGCCAGGGACACTGATTGAAATGGAAGCGGGCCAATGCGCCGTGTCGGGCACAGGGCCGGTGGCCTTACCGGTGGACTACGGCCTGTTGACTCAGCGATCGGCGGGCGCTGTCAAGGTGTTCCCAAATGGAACGGGCATAGAGGCTGCCATCACGGCAGGCATGGACTTTCCGTTTGACGATGCCGTCTGGAAAACCCTGGCGGAGCGGCTGCAGATCTGGGCCACTGCCGTTCCACTCGACATTTCAGGGACCACCTTTGAGCCGGCCCTCAGGGAGTGGTTGGGCCTGGAGGGGGCCGATGAGGTGCTGGGCGAGATGACGTTGATGGGGGCTTTCAAAAAGACACCGGCGGCCATTCAGCACCGCTTTTTGTTTACCGGTTTGGACCTCACGTGGGATCCGGGCGAAGATGCCTTTGTGAGCAGCGAAGACGGCATCGGCATAGTCTCCATGGACAAGGTGCCTGTGTTTCGCCGCATCCCCGGGCGGATCGAATGGAGCCTCGCCGGCACCAATGGCATTTTGCGCATCTACTTGCACCTGGATGACGAGAACTGGTACTTCTTTGAATACCGCAATGGGGTCATGAACATCACCTCCAAGGACCAGCAGTTCATCGATGCCATCACCGACCTCAAAGACGACAAGCGGCGCATCAAAGAAGGCGACGACCGGTTCATTTATCAAATCCTGCCCTCACGCAGCCGCCGCAACGAATTCGTGGACCGTTTCCCTGAGTTTGATTGACCTCCGTGAGGGTCATAATTTGTACTTTCACTTATGGCCTTGCGCGAAACCAAAATGGACGGCCGTGTCCTCAGGGCTGTTCTTGCCTGTTGTGCCACCTGGTTCTTGGTGGGCAGTGCTTTGGCCCAGTGGGAGGCGGCAGACCCTGACCCGCAGCTGGAGGCCTACACCAACTTCCTCGGCCAGGGCATGAGTTTTGTCGACTTCAACCACGATGGCTGGGATGACTTGACATTGGCCAATGCGTCCGGTGCGCTGAGTTTCTATGCTGGCGGCCCTGATGGATTGGCGGCTGTTGATTTGGGGATTTCAGCGGGCACCGGGAGGCCCATTTCTCTGATGTGGCTGGACATCGACAATGACGGCGACCGGGATTTTCTGCACAGCGCGGCGATGCCGTTTTCGCTGTTTTCAGGCGCAGGATTGGTGTCGAAGAGCCAGGTGTGGATCAATGAGGACGGTGTCTTTGTGGACCGGTCATCGGCATGGGGGTTTGGTGTGTTGGAGAACAGGTCTTGCACCGGGATGGCTTTCCAAGACTTGGATTTGGACCGCGACTTGGATGTCATGGTCGCGGTCTATGCCATGCCTTGCTCGGAGTTCTGGCTCACGGAAAACGTACTGCTCGAACACACGGGCGCGGCATTTTCTGACGTGTCTGCAGCCTCTGGCATTGCCGATGGCTTACAGTCCACATTTCAAGGGAGCTGGGTGCACCTCAATGGCGATTCGCTCCCGGATTTGTTTGTGATCAATGATGCCGGAGTAGAAGTTGATTGCGACGTGGCCAATGCCGCTTACCTCAACAACGGCGATGGGACGTTTTCGGAGGCATCATTGGGGCTGGGGCTTGATGTGTCCATGGCTTCGATGTCGATTACCGTCGGAGACCCCGATGGAGATGGTGAGGAAGAAGTGTTTGTGACCAACCAAGAAGCCGATGAGTTCTATGGCTACAGCCAGGTGACGGGGGCATATTTCGACCGCAACGGTGCGGGGGGTTATGCACAACAGGCGGCAGCAGTGGGCCTGGACATTGACCGCTGGTCATGGGGCTCCATGTGGGTCGATTTTGATGCCGATGGGTGGGAGGACCTCATGGTGCCCACCTGTCCGATCGTCGTGCCCGGGTTTTCCAACGGAGTGACGGAATACGACAACTATTTGCTGCGGCATCCCGGCGCGGGCATCGGCGCCGGAGCGGTGTTTACGGATGCCTTGGGAGATTGGGAAGGCGGCGATATGCCGCTGTACAACTTGGTGCGCGGCGACTTGAATGGCGACCTCCGTCCGGATGTGGTCGGTCTCGGCTTGGGACAATACGCGGGCATTTGGATGAATGCATCCCTGACGGCACAGCCGAGCCACCATGGTTTGACGGTGGCCGTGTGTGGTTCGTTTTCCAATTCCGAGGCCATAGGAACCCGCCTGGTTTTGCACGCCGGTGGTCATGCCCAGCAGCGCACGTTGAGGGCTGGGGAGGACCTGTATGTGCAGCACAGCGCCACCCAGTTTTTTGGGTTGGGTACAGCGGAGGTGGCCGATTCGCTGGAGTTGTTTTGGCCTGCGGGAGGGCGCTCGGTGTGGTATGGATTGGCGGCGGATACAGCGCACCACTTCGTGGAGGGACAGGAGGCCATCAATGTGGCCTTTGGAGCGCAGCTTCCCGGTGATTCGGTGGCATTGGTATTGACGTCGCCGCCACATTGGACGGGGCTGACGGTAAATGGTGTTGCTTTGGATTCCACTGAATTTGTTGCGGCCATTGGGCAGCCCACGGAAGTCGTTTGGACGTGGATGAACGGTTTGTTTGCTGTGACGCGACACGTGGATTGGGCGCTGCTTGAAACTTCCGGTGCCGGGTGCACCATGGAGGTGGCCGACAACTACGACCCTGAAGCGACCCAAGATGACGGGTCTTGCACCTTCAATGCACTCTGCGGAGCAGGCACGGTGTGGTCGCCTGCCTTGCAGCAGTGCGTGATTGAAAGTGCCATTTGCGCTGAGGACCTCAACGGCAATGGTCTTGTGGACATCGAGGACATGCTCATGTTGCTCGGCGTGTTCGGTACGCCGTGTACCGACCCCTGAGCGAGGACTGCGGTGGGATTCAAACGCGTTATAAATCAATGCCGGGTTGAATCGGTCCTTTGTCTAATTATCAAGACGTTACACCGAAAATTGACCACCTTGTGGGGATGCGCCGATTCTTGCTGTGTGTGCTGTGTCTTCCTGGGTTTCTCCTCGCACAGGAGAATGTGAACTACGATCCCGACCATGATTTGAATGGATGCTACACCATGATGGACATTTTGTCCTTCTTGGTGCTGATGTTGCCCGATGTTCCAGCTTCGGATTCACCCAACCCGAATTACGATCCCGACTTTGATGGTGATGGAAACATTACCATCACGGACCTCACAGGTTTGTTGACTTGGTTTGGCACTTGCGAAGCTTTGGATTTGTGTGTTTCTCCAACGTTTGATGGGCACAGCTATTCCGTCATCCAGATGGGCTTGGATTGCTGGTTTACCGAAAACCTCAGGACGACGGAATATGCCGATGGAACGCCGATTCCGCATGTGGCAGACGCGCAAACTTGGACTGAACAGCTCAACGGTGCGCGGACACTCTATGACGATGACGAAGCCAATGTGGCCTTGTATGGCCGCCTGTACAATTGGTTTGCTGTGGACGATGCACGGGGGCTGTGCCCTGCAGGTTGGCATGTGTCTACCGATGACGATTGGGTTACCCTGGAGCTGACGGTGGGCATGCACCCGGATGACGCCTATGAGGTCGGGTCTTTCCGCGGGGTGGCAGCGGAAGTGGGCGTAGCGTTGAAGGCCACATCGGGTTGGCCTGCCGGGGGCAATGGAACCGATGAAATGGGCTTTGCTGGAGCCCCCGGAGGGGTCCGCAACGGTGAGCCTTTTGATTTTGGTGGAGGCAATTACGCCGGAGAAGGAGAACTCGGTTTTTGGTGGAGTTCCACCGCTACGGCGCCGCTGGGCAGTGCCCTCAATCGGGTGTTGAGCGCCACCAACCCTGGCGTCAACCGCAGTGCCATCCAGAATCAATTTGGCATGTCGGTGCGCTGCGTGCTGGACCACGAATAAGGTTCGGGTTGAATACTCCCGTGCCTGAGACGGGGCATTGCCGGGTATGTCCGAACTTGGGGCCATGACCGGTTCTGCACCCCGACACGCCAAGTATCCCCATTTGTTGCAGCCGCTCGATGTGGCGGGCATGCGTATGCCCAACCGCTCCATTATGGGTTCCATGCACATGGGGCTCGAGGAAGAACCGGGCGGCTTCACCAAGCTGGCCCAATTCTATGCCGAGCGGGCCGAAGGTGGGGCAGGCCTCATCGTCACCGGCGGCATCAGTCCCAACCGCGCAGGCAAGCTCGCTCCCCACGGGGCGGCGCTCATGCGCTCGTCGCAAGCGGCCAAGCACCGCGAGGTCACCGACGCAGTCCACGCCTCCGACGGCCGCATTGCCCTGCAAATCCTGCACGGCGGCCGCTACAGCTACCATCCGTTCTGCGTCGCGCCCTCTAAGGGTAAGGCGCCCATCAGCAAGTTCAGTCCGTGGGCGCTCAGTGGAAGGGGCGTGGAACGGACCATTCGCGCCTACGTCCGCTGCGCCGTGCTGGCCCGTGAAGCCGGTTACGATGGCGTCGAAATCATGGGCTCCGAAGGCTACCTCATCAACCAGTTTCTGGTGCGGCGCACCAACCACCGGACCGACCAATGGGGCGGCGATTTCGCCAACCGCGTGCGGTTCCCGGAAGAGATCGTCTCGCGCATCCGCCAGGCCTGCGGCCCCGACTTTGCCATCATGTACCGCCTGAGCATGCTCGACCTCGTGGAGGAGGGCAACGGCTGGGGCGAGGTGGTGGAACAGGCGCAAATCATCGAGGCCGCTGGTGCCGACATCATCAACACGGGCATCGGTTGGCACGAGGCGCGCATCCCCACGATCGCCGCCATGGTGCCCCGCGCGGGATTCGCTTGGGTGACCAAGAAGCTCATGGGCCAGGTCGGCGTCCCGCTGGTGACCACCAACCGCATCAACATGCCAGAGGTGGCCGAGCAGGTGCTGGCCGACGGCTGTGCCGACCTCGTTTCCATGGCGCGCCCCTGGCTCGCCGACGGCGACATCATCGCCAAGGCCATCGATGGTCGGGAAGGCGAGATCAACACCTGCATCGCGTGCAACCAAGCGTGCCTGGACCGCACCTTCAAGGGCAAGGTGGCGGGCTGCGTGGTCAACCCGCGCGCCGGCCGCGAAACCGAATTCACCAAGGCCGCCCCACAAGGCCTCGAAGGCCGCTATGCCGTCGTGGGTGGCGGCCCGGCGGGCATGTCCACCGCCCTCGAACTCGCCAAGCGCGGCGCCACCGTCGACCTCTACGAGACCCAAGAAAAACTCGGCGGCCAATTCCTGCTTGCCCACCAAATCCCGGGCAAAGAAGAGTTCGCCGAGACCCTGCGCTACTACCAGCACGAGCTCGACCGCCACGGTGTCCGCATTCACCTCGGCACCCGCTTTGAGCCCACCGATGTGGGCGCGGCCCAAGACAAGGGCGACCCGTTTAAAGCCGTGGCATGGTGCGCCGGCATTCGGCCCCGCGTGCCCAGCATCCCCGGCAACGACCTGCCGATTGCGGTGCCTTACGACAAGGTCCTGACGGGCGAAGTGGAGGTGGGCCAGCGCGTAGCCCTTATCGGCGCCGGCGGCATTGGATTCGACGTGGCCGACTTCCTTTCGCATCCCCACGGCGAAGAAACCGTCGACGGCTTCCGCAAGAGTTGGGGCATCGACGGCACCCTTGAGCACGATGGCGGCCTCATTGAACCACAGCGCCCCAGCAACGGCCGCACGCTCTATCTCCTGCAGCGCAAGGAAGGCAAGCCCGGCAAGGGCCTCGGCAAGACCACGGGCTGGATCCACCGCCTTACGCTCCGCTTCCGTGGCGTCCAGGCCATCCCCGGCGTCACCTACAAAGCGATCGAGCCCGGCGGCTTGCGCATCGAAGTCGGTGGCGAGGAGCAGTTCCTCGAGCTCGACAACGTGGTGTTCTGCTCGGGCCAACTCTCCAACAACGAGCCGGTAGAAGCCCTCGAGGCCACCGGCATCCCCGTCACGGTGATTGGCGGCGCCAAGGAAGCCTACGGCATCGACGCCGAACGCGCCATCCGCGAGGGCTTCGAGTGGTCCCGCTCCCTCTGATTTGCTGTCTGCCACACACACACACACACACA
>DGOE01000081.1 GCA_002389295.1 Flavobacteriales bacterium UBA4474
CGCAAAGGATGCAGCGTCTTCAGCTGTGGCCACAGCCGTCCCGGTCTCGCACCCCAATGCGGCAAGGGCGCGTGGCGTGGTCACGCAGGCTCGCGCCAAAGCCATGGCCTCCAGCAATTTGTTTTGCAATCCCGTGTTGACCAGCATGGGTGCTGCAAAGACCGGTGCCGCGAGATAGGCCGCTCGGATGTCCTCCACATTGCCCATCACCGTGATGTCGGCAGTGGCGAGCGCTTTTACAGAGGCCAGGGGCTGCGCACCACAGATGAGCAGCTTGAGGGGGCGGCCAGCCATTTTTTGGAATTGCGGTGCGACCTCTTGGGCCAAAAACCGTGCGGCCACCACATTGGGCGCATACCCCAGGTTGCCGCAAAAGGCCACGTCATAGGACGCATGGATACTGGTAAGTGGCGCAGGGTCGGCATCCAATGAGAAAAACGCCGTGTCCACGCCGTTGGGCACCACCAGGACTTCTTCGCGGTCAGGATGGGGCAGCAATTGCCTGTCCTGCTCAGAAATGATGGTGCAGGCATCGAAATACTGCGGCATTCGGTGCTCATAACGCAGCAAACGGCGGCCTTCTTCCAACAGCAAGGGACGCTTCCACCAAGGCGCCCGGTCCGCCTCCCGCTGGGCTCCGGCATGAAGCGTGTCCATGATGTCCAGCACATGCGGCACCTCATCAAGGTCCTTGACATACTCGGCGGTGCGGACCATTTGCGCCAACAGTGCGTGGGGTTGGCGTTCCAAAATCTCCTTGCGGATCCGGCGCACCAAACGGCGCTCGGTAAAGAGCAGTACTTGGAATGGGCGCCGGGAAAAGACCGACCACATCATCCGCACAACCGCCTTGACCAGATTCAAGCGGTGCACGGTCACCGACGCACAACGCCCTTGGATTTGCGTCAATTCTTCCGGCGAGACGGCCCGAAAGCTCAGGCAGTGCAAGTCCACTTCAAAGTGGGCGTTCAACACGGCCAATTGATGGAAAATGCGCAGCCTGTCACCCTTGTTGAGTGGCAAAGGAAACCGGGGTGTCAACACCGCCAATCGCGGCCGGTCCTCAGGTGTGGGCATGCTTTCCATAGAACGCCAGCAGAGATGCACCGATGCCGTCGCGGTCAAAAGCG
Source organism: Flavobacteriales bacterium UBA4474 (assembly GCA_002389295.1). Lineage (GTDB taxonomy): Bacteria > Bacteroidota > Bacteroidia > Flavobacteriales_D > Sanyastnellaceae > UBA8752. Next base: position 1,131 of record DGOE01000081.1, read on the forward strand.
CTGTGGGCGGCTTTCCTGCCCGATTCCGAGAGCACAGCCAACCGCTCGGGGTGGTGCAGCAAATCAATCAGGACATCAGCCAACCCATCCGGTGCCGCCTGCACCACGGCGTTGTCATCCATCAACTCCAGCCCCTGAAGCCCTACATCTGTGGTGGCCACGGGAATGCCGCGGCTCATGGATTCCACAATTTTCACCCGGATGCCCGCCCCGCGCAGCAGGGGAACCACCAACAGGTCGAATTGGTTTGCAAAGGCTTGGGCATCTGCCACCTCTCCGTGATTGAATACCCCGGGAATGTCCTGCCAGGTGTCCGTGGACAGGCCCTTTCCTGCGAGGTGGAATTCGGCGGTAGGGTGGGCCTCACGGATGTGGTGCCAAACATGGGTGATGAACCACGCCACACCTTCGCTGTTTGGCCCCCAGTCCATGGCCCCCAAGTGAAATAGCTTCACACCGGGAGCAGCGCCCGCTTTCCAAGCCACTGATGCATGGTCATCCACCGGGATGCCAAATCCCGCCACGTGAATGGGCCCGGAATACCCCCAATTGCGGTAGCCCATGCCTTCTTTGGAGCTGATGGCGACAATGGCATCCACCAGGTCCACCACGCTCTTCTCGTAACGCTCCAAAGTGCGGGTCAGGTGCCGGAGCACCAGCCTATTGAGCGGATTGCGCGTGGCTTTCCAGCGCTGCTCCCAGATTTGGAATTCGTGGTTGTGGCTCCGCAGGGAGATGAGCGCCGTGGGCGCATGTGTGCGGATGGTCTCGATGTAGGGCGTGGTGTACAGGCTTTCGAGGTGGACCACGTCATAGCGCTCTCGGGAGAGCACCTTTTTGATGACCATGGCGTACTGGTGGCTGTAAAATCGGGAGATGTTGTAGGAATCACCGTTGAGCAAGGCGATGTAGGCATCCCGGAGGTCCAGCCCCGTTTCGAGATTGACCCCCTCGATGTCCGTTTGCTCCACGTATTCCACATCGAGGGCGTCCAAATCAAGGGGGTGCTTGCGCGTGATGGCCGTCAGGACCTTCACTTGTGCCCCGTTGTTCATGAGACCGGTCGTGATCGCATCAATGGCAAGGCAACCGCCATCGATGGATGGGCGTGGCGGTTTGTGACACAATTGGAGGATCCGCATTTGGAGTGGCAATTTATCCGGCTGAGCGGGACCTGGAAAAGGGACGCCAGGAAAATTCGCGGGCGGCGCGAAGATTCAACAAGAATGCCGCAGGCAGCATGATCATGGTGCCCATCCACATGCCCCATGCCGGAGAGAGTGCCCCGGAACGCACCATGCGCTCGCCCATGATGGTGATGATGTAGTAGAGCACAAACAGCAGGATGGCGAGCACGGTGGGCAAACCCAGTCCGCCCTTGCGGATGATGGCGCCCAACGGTGCACCGATGAGAAAGAGCAGGATGCAGGCTGAGGACAGAAACAACTTGCGGTGCCATTCAATGGCATGACGGTCCGAGAGGGCACGCTTGGACCGCCGGTCGTCCGCTTGATTGCGCGCAGTCTGAATGGCGTTGCGCAGCATGTCCCGCGCGGCATCGTGCACGCGCCGGTCAGCGGAAGGCCCGAGCCGGGCGAGCCAATCTGCATGGACGGCGGAAGTGTCCAATGGAAATACCGGTCCGGCGTTGTGCACCGGTTTGTTCATGCTGCGGTGGCCAAAAGCGCGCAAGGAGGCGGCCAATTGGGTGCGCTCTGCCTCCAGCGAGTCGATGGCGCCGGCAAGCTGTCCCAAACTCATCATTTCATACGCCCGTTTGAAGAGCGCCTCATCCGCTTTGGAAAAGTCCAAGCTGCTCAGGTCAATCCGGATCCGCTGCGCATCGAATTGTGTGCGCAGGTGGGGGTAGGTGCGGTCGCGTTGGCGCACGCCAGGCTCCAAGCGTTCCTCGTGGCTGGCGCCCTCTTCGAGGTCCAACACCAGAAAACGCCCCGCAGGCGAAGTCCGCATGGTGCCGCGTTTGGCCTTGATGACCAGGCCAGCGCCATCCCTTCCGCCGCCGTGGTGGTGGATGAGCACGTTATCCAATGCGCCGGTCTCGTTCACCACCTCGCCCGCGCGAATGGCATAGCCTTCGATGCCGTTGTAGAACACCCCGTTTTCCAAATTCAGCGTGGGCTTTTTGCGGGTGACGCTGTACAGCAGGGTGCGGAATTTCAGATTGGCCACAGGCCATGCATGGTTGGCAAAAAGCAGGGCGCCACCGGCCACAAAGCACATGGCCACCACCAAGGGGCGCATGATCCTGCCGAGCCGCATGCCGGAGGACTTCAGTGCCGTCAATTCATGGTGTTCGGCAAGGGAACCCAAGGTCATGATGCTGCTCATGAGGATGGCCAGGGGCAAGGCGAGGTTGACCAGCCGTGCCGAGGCGTAGAGCAGGAGCTCCAGCACCACGTGCACTGCCAACCCTTTGCCGATGAGCTCGTCGGCGTACACCCACAGGAACTGCATGTCCAAAAAGAACAAGGCAACCAAAAAGGTGATGACAAAGGGCCCCAAAAAGGATTTGAGCAAGAGCCGGGTGGTGCGCTTCACGGGGTGATGGAGGGTTGCCGAACAGGGAACACGTCAACTAAACGGCATGTTAGGTGCAAGATTGCCTAATTTTCGCGCCACAAGCCCTGCTCAATGCACAACAATTCCCACACACTTGGTGGATTCTCTCAACGGATCCTCGCTCTTCTTTTTCCTGTCCTCCTCATCACGGGGTGCGCGGGGCCTTCATCGGACCTCGGTGATGACGGCACGCCGGCAGAAGTCACCGAAAGCCAAGCAGGTACTGCCGACGCCAAGGGGTTTGTCTGGCAGACGGAGCAGTTTGCCGATTTGAAGCTCATCCGCTACCAGGTGCCGGGCTGGGGCAAACTGAGCGACGACCAGCAAAAGCTCGTGTACTGCCTCACCCAAGCCGGCCTGAGCGGTCGCGACGTGATGTATGACCAAAACAACCGCTACAACCTCCGTGTGCGAAACATGATCGACGAGGCCCACCGCAATTTCTCCGGAGACCGGGGGACAAAGGGGTGGCAGCGGTTCCACACCTTTGCCAAGCGCGTGTGGTTCTCCAACGGCATTCACCACCATTATTCCAACGCCAAGCTCACGCCCGAATGCAGCCGCAATTACTTCGAGCACGTGCTGGAAAACAGCGGCATGGCTTCGGATGCCGGCACATCCGAGGTCTTGGACATGCTTTATGACCCCGCCAAGGAGGCCAAAAAAGTGGAGCTCGACGCCACCAAAGGCCTGGTAGAATCCAGCGCCATCAACTTCTACGCGCCCGATGTGAGCACGGAGGAGGCCCAGGCGTACTTCGCCAATTACAATGTGGACCGGGCCAAGCCGGTTGAAAAGGGATTGAACAGCCGTTTGGTCAAGGACGCCGAAGGCAACGTCACAGAAGAAGTCTACAAGGTGGGTGGGCTCTATGGCCCCGCCCTCGAGCAGGTGTGTTACTGGTTGGAAAAGGCCCAGCAATATGCCGAAAATGACAAGCAGGGTGCCGCTTTGCGCCACCTGGTGGACTACTACCGCACGGGTGACTTGGAGAAGTGGAGCCTGTACAACATCAACTGGGTGCGCGACACCGAAGGTGACATCGACTACATCAACGGATTTGTAGAGGTCTACAACGACCCACTGGGCTTTACGGGCAGTTACGAGACCATCGTGCAGATCAAGGATTTCGAAGCCTCAGAGCGGATGGCCGTCATGATGGACAATGCACAGTGGTTTGAAGACCACATGCCCTTCATGGAGGAGCACAAGAAAAAAGAAGTGGTGGGCATCACCTACAACGTCGTCAACGTGGTGGGCGAAGCGGGAGACGCGTCACCCAGTACGCCGATCGGTGTGAACCTCCCCAACGCGAACTGGATCCGCACCATGCACGGATCCAAAAGCGTGAGCCTGGGCAACATCATCGATGCCTACGACAAGGCGGGCGGAAGCGGCATGACAGACGAATTTGCCTTTGACGACGTGGAAAAAAAGCGCGCGGGTTCCCACGGCACGATGGCAGGAAAAATTCACACCGCTTTTCACGAAGTCATCGGCCATGCCAGTGGCCAGCTCGAGCCCGGAGTAGAGGAGCCCGCCAGCACGCTCAAGGAGTATGCCAGCACCATGGAGGAGGGCCGCGCCGACCTGGTCGCCCTGTACTTTATGCTGGACGAAAAGCTCATCGAATTGGGGCTCGTCAAAAACCTCGAAACCGGTCGCGCAGAGTACGACAGCTACATCCGAAACGGCATGCTGATGCAGTTGCGCCGCTTGGAAGTAGGTGCTGACATCGAAGAAGCCCACATGAGAAACCGGGCCTGGGTCAGCCACTGGATGGTGGAGCGCGCCGCAGAGGACAACTGCATCCGCGAAATCAAGCGCGAGGGCAAGACCTACTACAACATCGAGGACTACGATCGGGTGCGCGTGCTGTTTGGAGAACTGCTCAAGGAAGTACAGCGCATCAAGTCGCAAGGGGACTATGCTGCCGCCAAAGCCCTCGTCGAGGGTTACGGAGTGAAGGTCGATCCGGCCATCCACCAAGAGGTGCTGACCCGCGCGGAGGCATTGGGCATTGCGCCCTATGGAGGTTTCATCAACCCCATGCTGGAAGCTGAGACCAATGAAGCAGGGGATATCCTGAGCGTGAAGCTGTCTTATCCCGACGACTTTACAGAGCAGATGTTGGGTTACGATGCGGCATACAACTTCCTGCCGCTCGAGAATTGATGGAAGCGCAACAACCAAGCCCTGCTGAGCAGCGCCTTGAGGCGCGAAAGTTGGCCTTGATCCAAGCCCTGATCACACTGGATCGGGAAGAAGACGTGCTGGCCCTTGAATCGGTAATGGGGGAGGTGCAGGAGAACATCCGCGCCGGACAGCTGGTCATTGGGTATCGGCCCACCGGAAGTCCGGTGCTTAAGCAACGCTTTCTCGACCGCTTACGTCATACCCTACACGACCTGAACCACGATGAATTCGTATCCCTTTCCGACCTTGAGCAGCGCGCTGCCGATTGGTGAAAACAGCCGCCTGATGATGGCCGCCTTGATGGCGTCCTTTTTGTGGCTACCCCTCCAATTTTCCGCTCAGGTGCCTTGCGTTGATGGGGTGGCGGGGCAATACCCCTGCGGTGGCATTGACCTCATGAGCGTCAGGACGTTTGAGGAGATGGGCGGTACGCCTCCGGGCAATGGAAACGACTGCTGGGGCTGGTCCAGGGACGGCAGGGAGTTCGTCCTTTTTGGACGGAGCGACGGCACGTCCATTGTGGAGATCACCGACCCGGTAAACCCCGTCATGATCGCTGACCTGCCCACGGCCTCCGTGCCCAGTTTGTGGCGCGACATCAAGGTCATTGGAGACCATGCCTTCATCGTCAGCGAAGCCGGCGAGCACGGTATGCAGGTCATCGACCTCGACCAGGTACCGACCATGGAACCCATGTCAGAATTGGCCATGACCGCGCTGTACACGGGCTTTGGGGGCGCGCACAATGTGGTCGCCAACCCCGAGACGCAGTTCATCTATGGCGTGGGCACCAACACCTTCAATGGCGGGTTGCACATTGTCGATGTGTCCAATCCGGCAGACCCCACCTTGGCAGGGGCTTGGGACGAATTCTACGTACACGACGCCCAGGTGGTCGTATACACCGGTCCTGACACCGACCACAACGGCAAAGAAATCGCCTTCACCTTCAATGGATTTAGCGGTTTCCACATCGTGGATGTAGAAGACAAAACGGATTGCCAAACCCTCTCTGGCCTGGCCGGTGAGGAGTTCATCTACACCCACCAAGGGTGGTTGACCGAAGACCAGCGTTTCATCCTCATGAACGATGAAATGGACGAGTCGGCCGGCATCGCCGAGCAGACCCGCACGTGGGTGTGCGACGTCCAGGATCTGGACAACCCCGTGCTCCTCGGTTACCATGAGGGCGCGCTCTCGGTCACCGACCACAACCTCTACACCCACAACGGCTTGGTATATGAAGCCAACTACTACGCGGGAATCCAGGTGCTGGACATTGTCAATGCCGCCAACCTGCAGTTCGAGCAGGTGGCCTTCTTTGACACCAACCCCTTTAGTGACCAAACGGGCACCTCGGGCGGCGCCTGGAGCGTGTACCCCTACTTTGAAAGTGGCAACGTAGCCATCAGCACCCAATCGCACCTGTTTGTCGTGCGGCCAACCGGCTTTGCTTCAGCGGTGACCCCGTTGGAAGAGGCGGCATTTTTGACACTGACGGTCGAAAACGGTGAAGTACAGGTCCACGCTGGCGGCACCCTGGGCGGTCCGCTCTACGTTTTTGATGCCATGGGACGAAAGCAGGCCGAGTGGCCCGTGTTGCAAGGCGCAGTGTCTACGTGGTTCGTCGACGGCTGGGCGCCCGGTGTGTACATCGTGCGTTCGGAAAGCGGGTTGCAGCGGCGGTTCACCGTGCACTGACCCCTTCAATCAATGGGAAGCCAGCGCTTCCTCCAACCTTTCGACCAGCTTGGCACCTTCTATCCGGGAAGTGATGCGGCCCTCCTTGGCCAGGGAGTACGTGCCCGTTTCTTCGCTGAGGACCAGGGCCACCGCGTCGGTTTGCTCGGAGATGCCCAGTGCGGCGCGGTGCCGGGTGCCGAATTGAGAAGGGAGGTCAATTCTACCGGTGACGGGCAAGATGCCACCAGCCCATGTGAGCCGGTCGCCTTCTATGCAGGCAGCGCCGTCGTGCAACGGGCTCGCTTTTTCAAACAGCGCCACCATCAGTCCCGATGAAATTTTGGCGTCCACCGCGCGGGTGCCGGTGACCACCGGCATGGGGTCCGCATCCCGCTTGAAGACCAACAGTGCACCCAATCCGCGTTTGCGGCATTCCTCCAGTCCCTCCCTGAGGGCCTCCCACGCCTCGTTCCTGTCCATCTGCACCGCGGTCCTCCCCAACATGCGCTGCACCCAAGTCGGCGCTCCGGAGAGGAGCTGCCGGTTCCCGATCAGCAGCAGGAACTGCCGCAATTCTTGCTGGAACACAATCAGCAGCGCGATGACCCCCACGCCAATGAACTGCCCCAGCACTTCCGCGAGCATGCGCATCTGCAAGGCATCCACAATTTGGTATACCAGGTAGATGGCCAGGATGCCCAAAAAAATCCGGATGGCCGCTGTGCCCCGCGTGAGCCTGTAAAGCTGATAGAGGATGGCGGCCACGGCCAGGATATCCAAAATCTGCCAGGGGCCGAGGTGTAGGGCGGGTTGTTCAATCATCTGCTGTTCCCATTCGGGATGCGGTCAAGGCGCGGTGCAATTTCACGCATTCTGCGGCTTCGGCCACATCGTGCACCCGAAGGATATGCGCACCGCGTTCCAACGCCCAGGCGTGCAACGCGGTGGTCCCGTTCAACGCCGCCGCAGGTGCGCAGTTCAACCGCTTGTATATCATGGACTTTCGGCTCACGCCAACCAGCAAGGGCACCTGCAAGGTGGCCAATGCGCCCAGGCCGTCAAGCAAGGCATAGTTGTGGGCGAGGGTCTTGCCAAAGCCAAAACCGGGGTCGATGGCCACGGATCCGGCACCTGCGGCGCGCAGGGCATCCAACCGCCCAGCCAGAAAATCCCGCACGTCTGTCACCACATCTGCATACACTGGTGCGTCCTGCATGTCTTGGGGTGTCCCTTGCATGTGCATCAGAATACAGGGGGCCTGCGTGTCTGCGAGCAGGCCTTCCATGTCCGGGTCCAACATGGCCGCACCGATGTCATTGACGATGTCCGCCCCGGCCCGCAGCGATTGCCGGGCGACTGCTGCTCGAAAGGTGTCGACACTGATGGCGATTTCGGGCAGCACATTGCGGACCTCCTCGATCACAGGAATGACCCGTTCACATTCCACATCTGCCGCCACGCTGGTCGCGCCTGGGCGGGAGCTTTGTCCTCCGATGTCAATGATGTCGGCGCCGTCACCGACCATGGCGAGTGCCACTTCCGCTGCGCGGCGCGCCTGTTGCACCCGGCTTTCTCCGTGAAAGGAATCCGGAGTGGCGTTGATCACGCCCATGATGCGGGGCACGCTGAAATCGAGCGTCCCGCTGCTGAGCGCAAAAGGCGGTGGTATGGCATGGTGAACATCGCGCACGGAGTGGAAAGATGCGAAGGATGTACGGTTGGATGAAACGAGCCTGCCCGCTGTGGGAAAATGATGGTGTTCACAACGGCTGGGGGCATGGTGGTCCACCATTTCAAACGCAACTTGCCGACGCTATGAGTCCTTCCGCCTCGCCGTCTGAAACCCCACAAGATTTGGGGCTTACGCTGATTCAATACGACCAGCAAGTGTCCCAGTGCCGACAGTTGTTTCTGGACAAGATGCACGACTACGGCACCGCTTGGCGGGTACTGCGGCCGGCTTCATTAACCGACCAAATCTTCATCAAGGCACAGCGCATCAGAACCTTGCAAGAGGGGGCCGAACGACAAGTCGACGAGGGCATCCGTCCGGAGTTTGTGGGCATCGTCAACTACTGCATGATGGCACTGCTGCAGTTGGAATTGACAGAAGACGTCCCCCTGGACCTCCCAAAAGACGAGGCAACGCGCCGCTTTGATGAGGCCTTGTCCAACACGCGGACGCTCATGATGCGCAAGAACCACGACTACGGCGAAGCTTGGCGGGACATGCGGGTGTCGAGCTTGACCGACCTCATCCTCATGAAGCTGCTCAGGATAAAGCAGCTGGAGGATTTGAAAGGCGGCGCCAAAGTCAGCGAGGGCGTGGATGCGGGCTACATGGACATGGCCAATTACGCCTTGTTTGCCCTGATTCACCTCGCCCAGGCACCGCCCACGCAGGCCTAACCGCTGACCGCAAACCGTTGATGGCATTGGGAAGCAGGGGGCATGCCTGAGACGATGTTCACTTTGAAGTGTGAATGGCAGGTTAATGCGGGGCAGGGGCGGCTTTGATATGGCCGAAATTGCCGTACGGAACAGCCCCCCTATGCGCAACATCCTTCTTTCGGTCGCCAACGTCTGTCGTGTCTTGGTCGGCGCCCTGTTTGTGGTTTCAGGACTCATCAAAATAAACGACGCCCTCGGCTTCATGTACAAGCTCGAGGAGTACTTCGAACCCGGGGCCTTGAACCTGGAGGCTTGGACCCCGGTCGCCCTGGAATTGGGGATGTTGGCCTCCATCGGTGAGGTGTTGCTCGGCGTGGCCTTGTTGGTCGGCGCATTGCCGAGGTTGACCACGGCGTTGACGCTGGTGCTGATGTTGTTTTTTACCTGGTTGACTTGGTACACCGACCACTGCGACCCCTTTGGCAGCAAGGTGGTGGTGGAAAACGGCATAGAGGTGGAAATCCCCAACCAATGTGTGCTCAGCTGCGGGTGTTTTGGCAATGCCATTCCCCTCACCCCCCACGAGAGTTTCCTCAAGGACGTGGTGCTCTTGATTTTGTTGTTGCCCATTCTCCTGAGCGCTTGGACAGGGGGCTACGAATTGAATGATCGCCGACGTTCCATCTGGATGTACACCCTGGCATTGTTGATCACCTGGATGTTTGGTGAGAAAATGCTGGAATGGGGGTTCCCGACATTGTTTCTGGCGCTGGGCCTGGCAGCGGCGGAGGGCGTGCGCAAGCGCTGGAAATGGAACGGGCGCGAGTGGGCCATGGCGGCGGGTGTATTGCTGGTGGCCGTGGGCTTCCAAGCTTACACATTGCGCCACTTGCCCGTAAAGGATTACCGGCCTTATGCGGCAGGAGAGGACATCAAGCGCAACATGGCTTCGGCAGATGAACTGGGTTTGGATCCTCCCGTGTACGACAAGGAAGTGCGTTTTTTCCATCCGGAGACCGGCGCAGATACGGTCGTGCTCCAAAGTGCCTACATGGCGGGGAAGCTCTGGCAGGATGAGGCGTTCAAGGCGCGCTTTCCGGAGGCGGACTGGGACGGGGCGTTGGAATTCAAGGTTTCTGAAGGCTACGAGCCGCTCATTTTTGACCTCGACGCCACCGACGCGGATGGGCAGAGCCAACTGGAGACCCTCTTGGGAGAAGGCTACACCTTGCTCCATGTTTCAAAGGACCTCGAGGCATCGGGAGCCCGGGCGCAGGAAACGATGAATGCGCTGTTTGCAGAAGCAAAAGCCAATGGATGGCGCACGGCCGCCTTGACACCCGCTACAGCTGAGGATGCGGAGCGCTTCCGCGAGGAGCACGGCGTGCCTTACGCCTTCTATTCGACCGATCCGACAGAGCTCAAGATCATCGTCCGCAGCAATCCCGGAGTGGTCTTGCTCAAGGACGGGATTGTGCAGCAGAAATGGGCTTGGCGCGATGTGCCCAGCGCATTTTCAGCGTTGTCTTCGGCCCATTGAGCAGAGGCGTGAGCAGCACTTGGCGCAAAGCAGGGAGGGGGTTGGCCGTGATGTGGGGCAGCTTTACCCTGGTGTTTCTTGTGTTTACAGCCGTGCCGGACCCGGCGAGGCAGCTCGCTGGTCAACAGGCGGACCCGGAGGTGATCGCCGATTTGAGGGCGCAATTCGGCTTGGATCAGCCACCCATGACGCGGTATTTCAAGGCGTTGGGGGCGTTGGCGCCCGTGGGGCCGCGCAGCGATGGACAATGGGGCTTGCGGTGGCCCTCCTTGGGGATGAGCTACGTGCAGCCCGCGTCCGTCACAGCTTTGCTGTGGAAGGCCTTGCCAGCGACATTCTTGTTGGCGTTGGTGGCATTGGCCCTGGCGGTGGCCTTGGGCATTCCCATGGGGTTGATGGCCGCGCGCCGGCCCGGGGGATGGTTTGACCGGTTGGTCGTCGGGGGCAGTGTGGTGGGCATGAGCGCGCCGTCATTTTTTGCAGCCATCCTCATCGGGTATGTCTGTGCAGTACGGTGGGGGAGTTGGACGGGACTGCCGCTGACAGGGAGCCTCTGGGACCTCGATGCCTCAGGCCGCACCGTGCTTTCACTGCGCAACCTCGTGTTGCCCGCCATCACACTGGGAATTCGCCCTTTGGCGGTGCTCGCTCAGTTGATGCGGGGGGCGGCATTGGATGCCTTGGCCGCACCACACGTTCAAACAGCCCGCGCCTTTGGCGCCTCAGCCCGAGAAGTCATGCGCCACCATGTGTTGCGCAATGCGCTCAACCCCGTGATCACGGCGGCAAGCGGATGGTTGGCACAGCTCCTTGCAGGGGCCGTTTTTGTAGAGTTTGTCTTTGGATGGCGGGGGCTGGGCTTCCTCTTGTTTGAAGCCTTGGAGCAGCAAGACCTGCCCGTGGTCATGGGCGGGGTGCTCGTGGTCAGCTTCATCTTTATCCTCGTCAACGCCCTTGCCGACGCCGCTTACCGCATATTGGATCCGCGGGCGGCTCAGGCCTGATCGACAGCAGTAACCAACCGGTTCAACGACCGGACCAGCTCTTGTGCTGTGGCGTTGAAATAGCGCTTGGTTCTGTAGCTGCCCACCCACCGCAAGCCATTGACCGCATTGGACAAGAACACCTCGTCGGCGATCAACAGGTTTTGGGGGGTCAAATTGCACTCGTACACCTTCATGCCAGCCGCCAGGGCCAAATTGATGATCTCAGAGCGCATGACCCCAGCGGTAGCGCCGCCATCGAGCCCTGGTGTGTACAAGACGCCATTGGAGATCAAAAACAGGTTGGAGGAGGTGCTCTCGATGATGCCCATCCGGTCGTTTTGGATCAGCGCGGTATCGAGGTTTTGCTCCTGGGCCCACAACCCGCTCTGTATGTAGATGTTGGCGGCGATGTTCTTGAAGCGGGTGAGGTGATTCGGGGTGCACTTCATCTCCGGATAAATGTCCACCGAAAGGCCTTTTTCGTTGAGCACATAGTCCGCGGGGGCCAGGGGTTCCGCCGTCATCACCACATCGAGTTCGCTTTCTTCCGGGGCATAATACCCCGCCCCCCTTCTGCTGAGCGTCATTCGAATCCGGGCGCTGCCCGTGATGCCTTCCGCTTGCAGGAGCCGCGTGATGTCCTTGCGGATGCCGGCAGCGGTGAACCCCAAAGGGGCATGGATGCGGTGGGCCTTGAGGCCTTCGCGCATCCGCTGGTGGTGGCTTTCCAAAAACATCGGTGCCCCTTGGATGACCCGGATGGTCTCAAAAATGCCGTCGGCATAAAGGAAGGCCCGGTTGCCGAGGGAAATCACCGGCGCATCGACGCCGTCAAAGGACCTGAATTCGCCGTTATAGAGGAGGGATGCCACGGTGCAAAATTAGGCCCCCTTGCCCAGCGGAAGCGACTGCCAATTGGAAATAGGGGCATTGGGCTCAATCAAGATGCCATGGGACACGCCGGCACCCCAAGCGCAGTCGATGTCGCGGGCCTTGTCGCCAAACATCCAGCACTTCTTGGGATCCAGGTTGTGGCGCGCCAAGGCCCGTTCTACAAGCAAAGAACCCGGCTTGCGGCTCAGGCTTTGGCCAAAGTCGGGGTGGTGGGGGCTGTAGAGGATATCGGCAATGGGGGCGCCGTGCGCGGAAGCCACCTCCCGGAGGTGTGCGTGGATGACGGCCACATCGGCATGGGTATAGCGCCCTTTGGCGATGCCGCCTTGGTTGGTGATGACGATGAGTTTGAATCCAGCATCATGCCAAGCCTTGAGGGTGTCGAGGACACCGGGCAGGATGTGAAATTCTGCGAGGCAGGTCGTGTAGTCGCCCGGGTCGTGGTTCAGGACGCCGTCACGGTCCAGCAAAACAGCGCCGCGGCGCGCGCGATGGGAGGGTGTAGCGGGTGGCATGGTCAGGCAATGGGGCTGCCGGGTGGGACGGGCTTGGCGATTTCAAGGAGGCTCACATGGCCATCAGCGACTGCACCGAGCACCAAGCAGCGGCTCTGGTGATGGCCCACTTGTTTGGGAGGGAAGTTCACTACTGCAGCGATTTGTTTGCCGATCAATTCCGCGGCCGTGTAGTCCCCGGCGAGCTGTGCGGTGGATTTGACCGTACCCAGGGCACCGAAGTCGATGTGCAAGACAAAGGCCGGTGTGCGCGCGGATTCCAAGCGTTCAGCGGATTCTATGGTGCCCACCCGGATGTCGCAGGCTGCAAAGTCGGCGGGTTCGATGGTGGGTTTGATGTGCATGAGCGGCAAAAATCGCGGTTTTGAAAGGAAAAAACAGGGGCCGCTGCCGGTTAACTTGGCCGCATGGAGAAGGCGCATACCGGCGAGGGACATTGGAAGGCTTGGAATGCGGCGCTGTTGGCGCAAGCGAGAGGGGCCGCGCCGGCAGCACACGTGACCATAGAAGGGGAGGTGGTCCTGCCTGTTTTTTACCCCTGGCGCCGGGTGGTTTCGGTTCGGCCGCGCCCCCCACAACCGTGGCGTACACGCAGCACGGTGCACAGCGCTGAGGAGGTCATGCCCGCCCTCGAAGGTGGAGCGGAAGTGCTCCGGCTCGTCGGTTGCAACGATCCCGCGCTGTGGTTGAAGGGGGTACAACGGGAATATGTGGACTTGGAATTTTTGGGTGGCGCGGATGTGCCGCAATTGCAGGGCGCCGGTGTGCTGCCTGTAAAGGGTGGTGTCTTGCGCGATTGGTGGGCACTCGGTGCCGATGCCGCCGAAGCTGTGGCCTCACATGCAGCGGCGGTCTCGGGCTGCACGCCAGATGGCGCGTTGCGGGCTGCAGCGGTGATCGACCCGCGGCTCGGTGGAGGGGCATGGTCCACTTCCGCTGCCTTGGCTTTGCTGATCAAGGCCTGCGAAACGCTGTCTCCGCGCTTTGATGGCCGGTTGGAAAAAGTGACGCTGGACTTGGCGCTCTCAGAGGACCCCATGCTGGCCTTGGCCGCCACAGAGGCGTGCAAACGGTTGCTGGCAAAACGCTGGGATCAGAAGGCATGGCCTGTGCTGACCGGCGTGTGCCATGTGTCCGACGCAGCGCCGGACAGCGGGCGAGAGAACCTCATTCGGCTCGCGATTCAGGGCACCGCGGGTGCCTTGGCCGGCATGGACGCCATTGATGCTGGCGCGCCGGGCGCGGAAGCCGAGCCCAAGGACACACCGGGCGGGGCCAAGTGGTCACGTAACCTCCTCCACATTTTGCGGGCAGAAAGCGGCCTTGGCCAGGTGGACGCGGCCGTATCTCCCATGGTGGATGCCGCCGCCGATGCGCTGGTCGAAGGGGCACAGCGCTACCTCGCTTTGTGGAAGGAAACATCCGCCCACGACGCCCTCAAAGCCGGTCCAGGGGCCTGGTCCATCCAAAAGGTGGAGTTGACCACACCTGCAGAAGAAAAGCCCCCCACGGGCTCCTTTGAGCAGCAGGTGCCCGGCGCGTTTCCTTTTTTGCGCGGTCCCTACGCCAGCATGTACACCAGCCGTCCTTGGACGGTCCGACAATATGCGGGCTTCAGCACGGCAGAAAAGTCCAATGCCTTTTACAGGCGCAACCTCGCGGCTGGTCAAAAGGGGTTGAGCGTAGCCTTCGACCTGGCCACCCACCGCGGTTACGACAGCGACCACCCGCGTGTCTCAGGCGACGTGGGAAAGGCGGGCGTGGCCATCGACAGTGTGGAAGACATGAAGCGCCTGTTTGACGGCATTCCATTGGATACCATGTCAGTGTCCATGACCATGAACGGTGCCGTCTTGCCCATCATGGCCTTTTACATCGCCGCCGCAGAGGAGCAAGGGGTCGCTGCAGGGGCATTGTCGGGAACCATTCAGAACGACATCCTGAAGGAGTTCATGGTGCGCAACACCTTCATTTACCCGCCCGCCCAGAGCATGCGCATCATCAGCGACATTTTTGCCTACACGGCCAAAAACATGCCCAAGTTCAACTCGATCAGCATCTCCGGTTACCACATGCAAGAGGCAGGGGCCACACCGGAGTTGGAGTTGGCCTATACCCTGGCCAACGGGCTGGCCTACGTGCGGGCAGGCATCGCTGCGGGCCTCGATGTAGACGATTTCGCGCCCCGCCTGAGCTTCTTTTGGGGCATTGGCATGGACCTGGTCTCGGAGGTGGCAAAGTTGCGTGCCGGACGCTTGCTCTGGGCGCGGCGCATGGCGGAATTCGCTCCCCAAAATCCCCGTTCCTCCATGCTGCGCGCACACTGCCAAACCAGCGGATGGACCCTGACCGAACAAGACCCCCTCAACAACGTCGGGCGCACGGCCATCGAGGCGCTCGCTGCGGTGTTGGGCGGAACCCAAAGCCTGCACACCAATTCCATGGATGAGGCCATCGCCTTGCCCACCGATGACACGGCCAAGGTGGCCCGCAACACGCAATTGATCTTGCAACAGGAGGCGGGCACCACCCGGTGGATCGACCCCCTCGGCGGTGACGCCACCATCGACCGCAGAACCGCTGAGCTTGTGTCGGCGGCAGACGCCATCATCGACGAGATGGAAAAGGCGGGGGGCATGCCCGGAGCGATAGAGCAGGGGCTGCCCATGCGGGGCATAGAGACGGCCGCCGCGGAGAAGCAATCCCGCATCGATGCCGGCGATGACCGCATCGTAGGATTGAACCTGTATCCCGGCAAAGCGCCGGATTCCATGGAGGTGCTCAAGGTGGATCACCACACTGTTTTGGCCGGTCAACAGCAGCGTTTGGCAGACCTCAAGGCTTCGCGGAATGCGCAGGCCGTAGAGGCGGCGCTGGCGGCGCTTTCTGCCGGTGCCGCAGCGCAGCAAAATCTGCTGGAATTGTGTGTGGAGGCCGCACGCGTGCGCTGCACTTTGGGTGAGATGTCGGATGCCATGGAGGGCATATTTGGCCGGCATGTTCCCGTCAATCGACCGGTACGTGGTATTTTCCGCAAGCACCTGGGAGCCAGAGAAGAATTCAGAAAAGCCGTGGAAAAAGCAGCCCGATTTGCACAACTCGCCGGCCGTCAGCCGCGCATACTTGTGGCCAAAATGGGCCAAGACGGACACGACCGGGGAGCCAAAGTCATCGCCAGTGCGTTTGCCGATCTGGGGTTTGATGTAGACCTCGGATCCCTCTTTCAGACCCCTGAGGAAGTGGCCCGGCAGGCCGTAGAAAGCGATGTCCACGTGGTCGGTGTGTCCACACTCGCCGCAGGTCACTTGGCACTGGTCCCCCAGCTTGCAGCGGCGCTGGACGCCGCCGGCAGGGGCGAAATGCTCGTCGTCGTAGGTGGCGTCATCCCAAGGGAGGATTATCCTGCACTCTATGACGCCGGCGTCACCGCCATTTTTGGACCCGGAACCCCTGTGGTACAATCGGCCACCCGCATTTTGGACTTGCTTCTGGAAGGGTATTCCTGAAGGACGTTCCTGAAGGATTAATGCCCTTCAGTTCCCAATTCTTCAGACGGATAGCGGTATCCCCTGAGGATGTCTTCGGCTGACATGGCGGGCTTTCCAGCAAGCTGTGCGGTACGCAGCCGCAATGGAGCATCCCCCGTCCCGACCCACCAGGTTCCGTCCTCGGTATAGCAGTGCCCGGGAGGGAGGTCAGGCACATGACTTGGGGCGGGCGATGCTTCGACCTTGTGCACCTTGAAGGTGGCCCCATTCAGGGTGCTCCATGCCCCGGGAAAAGGCGTCATGCCCCTCACGAAATCGCGCACGGCGTTGGCACCCTTGCGCCAGTCAATCCTCCCGTCCTGCCGGAACAGTTTCGGTGCCATGCGCTCGTCACCGGTCATCAATTGGTCCTGCGGAATGCCCCTGATTCCATCCACGGACAGGGCATCGACCGTGTCGACCAGCAGACCAGCCCCCTCGGTCATGAGCTTCCTGTAGATCTCGCCCGAAGTGTCGTCTGAATCGATGGTGCAGGCGCGCTGAAGCAGGAGTGCACCCGTGTCAATTTCGCGGGTGATGAAAAAAGAGGTCACTCCCGTCCGGGTCATTCCTGCGGCGACGGCATGTTGAATGGGCGCGGCGCCCCGAAAATCCGGCAGAAGGCTGCCGTGCACATTGATGGTGCCTTTTCGCGGACGACTCCACACGACTTCGGGCAGCATTCTAAAGGCGACGACACAGTAGACATCGGCATCCCAAGCGTCGAGCTGCTGGAGAAAGTCTGTCGACCTGAGAAGGTCCGGTTGGGCCAGGGGGACGCCCAATTCCATGGCGGTATCCTTGACGGCAGAAGTGTGAATCCGTTGTCCACGGCCTGCTTTTTTGTCGGGAGCCGTCACGGCACCGACCACATCGTGATCGCTCTTGGCGAGGGCCCGCAAACCCGCGGCTGCAAAGTCTGGGGTGCCAAAGAACACAATACGTAGGGAGTGGGTGGAGCTCTCTTTCACGCGGCGCAAAGGTAGTCGTGGTTGATGGTGTGTCGCGCGTCAAACATCTTTGGAGCGCCAATCCCAGCGGGTGAGAAACAACAAGCTACCGGTTCCGATCAGGCTGAAGTACACCCATTCTACGCGCCAAATTCGCCACACGGGTTGGGGATAGACAAGGGTCACCAAGATGCTGACGCAGATGTAGACGATGAGTGTACTGACTTCGATGATCAAAGCAGCTGTTGTGTTGCCGCTGCCCTGAACCGAGCTCAAGAGAACACTGCTGAAGCCGTAAATCATCATGGCCGAGAAGATGATGGGAAGGGTGCGTGAGGCCGCTTCCAGCCCCACCGGATCATCAAAGAAAGGACCAGCCAGTACGGAAGGGTAGAACAGACCGCCGTGCGAAACCAACAGAATGCCGCACACATTTACCAGGATCAGGCGGCGGATGACAGGGACCAACTCATCGCCACGGCCTTCACCCAACAGGCCGCTGATGAAGGTGCGCGTCGTTTGTTGTACGCCCTGTGAAACCACAAAGGCGAGCATAAAGAAGTTCCGTGCGATATGGCTGACTTTGAGTTCCATGATGCCGACTTGCTCCACCAAAAAGAAAAACAAACTCCAGGTGCCCAGGGTCAACGTGAGCTGCAGGACCATGGGCAGGGCCAACCTCAACCATTTCCACAAGGCAGCCCATGGCATCCAGACCGATTGTCTCAGCGCCCGTCCATGGCGCCAGCCAATGTGGCCCAACAGGACGGCGAGTCCAGTGGTTTCGGCAACAAGCGAAGCCCATGCCGCGCCTGCCGCGCCCAAGGCGGGAAACCCCCATCGGCCCGAAATAAGCGACATGTCGCCCAGGATGTTCACCGTGCCTGTGATGATCATGGCCCACATCAAGATGCGAGCGCGGGCCGTCCCCATGAAGTAGGCGATCAGCATCATGTTGAGAAACGAGGGGAGAATACCCCAACGTCGCACAGACATGAATGCGTCAAATACTTCACCCGTAGCGGCGTCTTTGAAGACTTCGGAAAACCCGCAGCTCATCAGCAGGTGGACCAGGCCGACCAGACCAATGCCAACCAAGAAGGTGATGATGAGACCCGTGCGCAGGATGTTCAGGGCTTCATGTCCACGCCCTTCGCCCACCCTTCGCGCAATGAGAATTTGGCCCGAAGCGGCGAATCCCTGCCCGATCATGCCCAATGTGATGTAGAGCACGCCGGCATTCCCCGCACCATTCAAAGCCACGTCAGAAGTTTGGCTCAGAAAGAAGTTGTCGGTGAGGACCACCAGAAAGTGCATGAAGGTGCCCGCAGAAATAGGGATGGCGAGCTTCAAGATGTCGCCATACCCGGTATTGAGGCGGCTCATGTCGCGTGGTGTCCAGGGGGCGGTGGGGCGGCAGTGCCCGAGCGCAGCCGTGCCAAAAGGCCATCGGCGTCTTTGACCGTGCGCTCGGCCCAATCTCCGAGGAGACGGGTGCGCTCCTTCGGGGCGATGCGCCAATCGATGGACGACGCTGCGCGCACGCGGTCGGTGACCGTTTGCAGGGTCAAGGCCGCTGCCACGGAGATATTGAAGCTCTCGGTAAAGCCGTGCATGGGGATCCGCACAAAATGATCGGCCATGGATTTGGCCTCATCGGAGATCCCTGGACCTTCCGAACCAAAAACGAGGGCCACGGGCTTGTCCAAGGGCAATTCCGCTGGTGTCGTGTCATCGGCATGGGGCGAAGTGCAGCACACCGCATAGCCCGCTTGCTTCAGTTCATTGAGGGCGGTCATCGTGTCTGCATGGCGGTTGATGTCCAGCCATTTGTAGGCGCCTTTGGACACCCCGGGCGCCGTTTGGAACCGGTTGTTTCCTTCGATGATGTGCACCGATTGCACCCCGAAACCGTCACAACTGCGCAGCACGGCAGAGACGTTGTGCGGGTCGAAAAGGTCTTCCGTGACCACCGTGACCCATTGCATCCGCCGGTGCAATACTTCCTCGAACCGCTCGCGCCGCGCCGCAGTCAAGTAGGGGGCCAATAAGGAGTAGCGGTCGTCGGACATATTGGGGTAAAGAAAATCCCCGACCTGCCGCAATGGCAAGTCGGGGACGTCTTGGCTGTTGCCGAGAACGAAGGTTTACTTGACCTTGTCGTTCAGCTCAGCACCTGGCTTGAACTTCACCACATTCTTAGCTGCAATGGTGATTTCCTTGCCGGTTTGGGGGTTACGGCCCTTGCGCGCCTCGCGGTGCGTGACGGAGAAGGAGCCAAAGCCAACGAGCGCTACACGCTCCCCACCCTTGAGGGCGTTGGAGGTTGCGTCGATGAAAGAGTCAAGTGCACGGCCTGCGTCGGCCTTGCTGATGCCAGCGCCTTCGGCCATGGCATCACGGAGTTCGGATTTGTTCATGGTATTCTTTTAGGATTGTGAACCTTTCAAATGTATGTGCGAAATCCCTTGTATGACGGGGGGTGTAGCCCATTTTTATTCAGTTTGTGAATAAAGTGGGTTGATAATTGGAAAAACCCGGAAATGCAGCATTGATGCGGGGTCCACAACGCAGGTGACCTTTGCCGTTCAATTATCCCGAGAAACAGATGCCCGATTCCACCTCGAATTCCCCCTTGGATGCGCCGTTTGAAGTGCTCGGACCCTCCGTGGACTATGAGGTGCCGCTCCGTTACAGCGACATGGATTTGTTTGGCCATGTCAACAACGCCACCTACTTCTCCTTCTTGGAAGAGGCGCGGATCGCTTGGTTTGAGACCTGTGTACCCGAGACATGGGATTTCAAGAAGCACGGGGTACTGGTCGCCCACAACGAGATGGACTACCTGAAGCCGGTTCACCCAGGTGACCGCCTCATCATTCGGTTGGGTGCCACCGGATTGGGCAACTCGAGCATCCACATCAAATACGAAGGCTACGTATTGAAAGGAGGGGAGGAGCAAGCCGCAAAATTGGCCTTCCGGGCAGCCACAACCCTGGTGAGTTGGGACACTGTGGCCGGCAAAGTATGCCGGGTGCACGATGATTGGCGCAGGGCCATAGAGGGGACTTGAGACACCTTATATATATAGAGCGAGGAGGAGGCAAGGGATTTGATGCCTCTGTTGTTTATTTCTCAAGTTGAAGTTGTAGTCGGCGCGTCTTTACTTTCGTCGTGTAAATCAGACACGATACATGAAGAATTTCTACACCTTTTTGATGGTCTTGGCTTTGACCTGGTCAGCGCAGTCACAGACTGTCCCCGTCACGTTTAGCGTGGACATGAGCAACCAAACTGTAGCTGCCGAGGGGGTCCACGTGGCCGGCAACTTCCAGGGATGGGATCCTGCAGCCACTTTGCTTTCCGATGACGACATGGATGGCGTGTACCAAGTCACGGTAGACGTCAGCGACACACTCGCCACCATCAATTACAAGTTTCTCAATGGAAACGCTTGGGGCGTGGACGAGTCCTGTCCCGAGGCTTGCGCCTTTCCTGGAAGTACGGACAGGTATGCCGACATCACGGGCGCCACGGATCTTCCTGTGGTGTGCTTTGGGGCCTGCGCAGCCTGTGGCATCACAACGGTGCTGTTCAAGGTGGACATGAGTCAAGAGGAAGCGATCAATCCTGTAGGCGTTCACATGAACGGCAACTTCAATGGTTGGGATGGATCTAATTTCCTGATGATGGAAGACGCGGACGGCGACAACGTATATACGTATGTGGCCCAAATCGACGGCGCGGCCCTCGAACCTGTAGACTCCGTACAGTTCAAGTTCGTCAATGGCAATGCCTGGGGGTTTGACGAAAACCCAGAGGGCGAATGCGCTTTCCAGGGAAACCGCCTTTTGGCTTTGACTGGAGGAGACGCGGTCTACGAAATGGCAGAGACGGGGCAGCCCTACTGCTACAATTCGTGTGGCAGCTGTGTATCTCCCACAGCCGTGACCTTTCGTGTAGACATGAGCGCGCAGGCTGAGGTGTCGGTCAATGGCGTCTGTGTAGCCGGTAGCTTCCAAGGATGGACCCCAGGCGTGAATTTCTTGACTGACGATGATGGAGACCTCATCTACGAGGCGATCATTGCTGTGGCCCCCGGTGACTACGAGTTCAAATTCATCAACGGCAACAATTGGGGAGGCGATGGCGAAGGCAACATCGACAACGAAAACCCACCAGGGGAGTGCGTGAGCAACGGCAACCGGACATTTTCTGTTGCCGATGAGCCTGTTACCATACAATACTGCTACAACCAGTGTTCTGAATCGTGCGTAGCCGATCCCGATCCTGCGCCCATCACCTTTCAGATCGACATGACCAACGAGACGGTGGCCGAGACGGGGGTCTGGCTCATTGGCGGCATCACCTCGCCCCAGTGGCAGGCGGGCGCACTGCAGTTGAGTGATGGAGACGGTGACAATGTTTACGAGGTCACCTACGAAGTGTCGGGTGCCGCCTTCTTTGAGTACCGTTACTGCAACGGAGATCCTTATCCTGATGGGGTGGTGGACGATGCTGTGGCCGAGGTTGGCGATTTCGAAGCGGGAGGTTGCGGACAGGGCAATCCTTTCGGCGAGTTCAACCGCACCCACGTCAGGTCGGGACAACCAGAAGAGTTGGGAGCATACTGCTATGGCAGTTGCCTGGATTGCAACGGCGATACGGTGGGCACCGTGATTGGCATCGAAGAGATCGAAGACTTCATTGGGCTGGAAGCCTATCCCAACCCTGCGTCCGATGTGGTGAACCTCCGCGTGGAGGGAATGGAAGGGTTGCTGCAGGTTCGGGTCTACGACATGGCCGGAAAGCAGGTCATGGTCGATCGCTTGCGCGTGCAGTCGGGTTCAGTCTTGACCTACCCCGTGGACAACCTGCGCCCTGGCATGTACATATTGGAAGCCACAGGTGCTGCTCCGTCCCGAGCGGGTTTGGGCAACACAGCGGGCCAGCGCGCTACTTTGCGCCTCACGGTCAACTGATATAGCGGTCACGCAATGACATTCTTGGAAGGGGGCTGCGGCCCCCTTCTTTGTTTCCTACATGCACCGTGGAAATCCCTTGCAAATTGTCCTCAGAATTGGATGGAGTGATAATGGGGTTCACGGCTATATTGCAGACCGATTCACAATTAACACGAACCAACGCATGAAGCGATTGCTACTCGGTGTTGTTGCAGTGCTCTGCAGCACCCTTGCTTATTCCCAAGCCACAGAAATTGTCGTGGAGACCTATGCCGATGACATCGGAATGGTCGGGACGACTGACCTCACTGGCTACAGCACATACCGCGTGTATGTGAAATTCCCATCTGATCAGGAATTCCTTACAGCCGTATACGGAGACGTCGATTTCCCGACACGCATTAAAGGTGGAGACAACTTCTACCATGCAGCAGTGGGCGCATTGACCAATGAGTCATACAACGATTTTCTTTTCGCTGGATTTCCGGAATTGGAATACGACAGCTTTGTGACCATCGGCATGGCGGGCCCTCACAATGCGAGTGCCGGTGAAGCGGCCATCAATTCCGTGGGAGATCCGGTTTCGAATTGGATCCCCGTGTTTGAGCCAGGCGGCGGCATGACCGGTGGCGACATCACCATCGACACCCAGACGGGTGGAAGTTGGTTCCCCCTGTTCCCGGACGCCAATGCTTATGCAGGAGCGGACAGCCTGGTAATGATTGGACAATTCACGACCGACACCACATTGTATGGCGTGATCAGCATTGCCAGCTTTGTAGGAGGTAATCAAGACAGCACTGCCCTCGTCACTTTGGCTTTTAGCAGCGTCGCCGATGCCGTCTTCGGTTGCACGGACAGCGATGCGACGAATTTCGATGCGGCGGCAAATGAGGACAACGGTTCTTGTGTTTTTGCATGCGACTACCCCGGCACGCAATTGATGATCACAGGATCAGATTCTTCGCCCGTGAGCTGTAGTGGTTTCGCAGACGGTTTTGCGTCCATCACGGTCACAGGAGGCCAAGGAAGCCTGTCTTTTTCCAATGGCATTGTCAACAACGCTACTGGCCTGTTCAATGGCGTTGTGGCAGGAGAGTTGACCTTGACCGTGACCGACAACCAGGGTTGTTCGGTAGAATCAACGGTCACTGTCGGCAGCCCAGAAGCATTTGAAGTCATGGCGACCTTGTCTGACCCCATCAGCTGCAACGGTTTGTCCGACGCTGTGTTGAGCGGTTCGAGCACGGGTGGTACAGGTGCTGCCACCTTCAGCTTGGATGCGCCAGTGGATACGGGTGCTGGCCCTTATTTCGAGATGGGCAATGAGGTGTTGCTCTTTGAAAACATCGGTGTTGGCCTGTATACGGTGTACGGCATCGATGCCAACGGATGTGTGGACAACACCCCCGGCATTTCCATCAGCCAGCCAGCTCCATTCAATGTCTATGCCCAAGCAGTGGTCCCGACCAGCTGTCCTAATGGCGATGACGGAACGGTTGTGTTGAATTACTTCGGCGGCAGCGGAAACGCCACCAGTTACAGTGCGGACGGCGTGACTTTCGATGCCAACGACACCTTTTCGTTGGCCCCAGGTTCTTACACCTTCTATGGTCAAGACGTCAATGGATGTGTGGATACATCGGATGTGATTGTGGTGACTTCTCCTTCGGACTTTGTCGCGCAGGAGGAATTGACGAGTCCCAGCTGCTTTGGTACAATGGACGGTGCCATCACAGTGGAGGTTCAGGGAGGAACAGCTCCCATCTCTTACGTTATGGACAGCGACACCACCAGCATGTTGATGATGGACATGGTCGGTGCAGGCACATATGCCATCGAAGTAGTGGACGGAAACGGCTGCTCTTTTGATGCGAGTGTGGAACTGACAGGCCCCAGTGAAATTGTACCCGCTGCGACCATTACAGACGTTCTGTGCAGCGACAGTGAGGACGGTGTACTTGCAGTATCGGCAACAGGCGGTTCAGGTATGGGATACACTTACGCCATTGACAATGGGGGCTTCGGTCCCAACGCCGACTTCGATGGGTTGTCCCCAGGCACGTACACAGTGACAGTGCAGGACGACACGGAGTGCGCGGGCAGTGCAGATTTCACTGTGGCATCTCCAGACGCCATCGCTGTGACGGTAGATGCCAATGATGGCGCTACAGGTGCTGCCGCTGACGGTGTTATTGACATCACGGTCGATGGTGGTACGCCGCCGTTTGAGTACAGCTGGGAGGGTCCAGGTTTCACCAGCACCGATGAGGATGCCGCTGGTGTTTCCGCAGGAGATTACACGGTAACCATTACCGATGCTAATGGCTGCACGTTCTCCAGCACGACCATTGTTGTGGTCAGTGGAATTGAAGAAATGGTCAGCTTGATTGACGTCACGCTGTACCCGAACCCCACCCAGTCCAATGTGACGGTCACGATGAGCGGCCTGAACGGGGAATCCGTAACAGCTGTATTGCTCGATGGACTCGGCCGCCAGGTCAGTCAAGAGGACCTCGGCAACCTCACAGGAGAAAAAATCCATGTCATGGATCTGTCTTCTGTGGAATCAGGAGTGTACTACTTGCGCCTGATGGTGGAGGATGCAGCGGAAGTATTGCGCATCGTCAAGCACTAAGCCAAAACGATATCGAACGAAAAGGGCGGCCCACAGGCCGCCCTTTTTATTTTGGGCATTATACCAAAATTCAAGTCATTCAGAAAAGAATGTTGAAAGCAGAGTGGATTCCTACGTCAGACGCTTGAATTAAGGGTGGACTTTGCATGCGACGAATTGAACCAACCCCAATCTCATGAAGCTGAATAAGCTCTTTTTGGCCCTGTGCCTTTTTCCCTCACTGCTTTCAGCCCAGCAATACGGCTTGGAGGTGGAAGTTGTCAATGAAGACATCGGTGTACTTGTCGGCGCCCTTGGCTCTACTGACCTGACAGGCTACACGTGTTACCGGGCCTACATCACCATGCAAAACGAGGACGACTTCCTCAGCTCCATTTCTGGCGATGCAGTCAACCCCACCTACATCACGACCACCACAACCTTCAGCAACGCTGCCTTGGGTGCAGTGACGCCCAATGGCATCAACAGTTTATTGTTTCCGGTGTATCCAGACTTGGAGTTTGACACGTGGGTCACGATTGGCTTGGATGGTGTGCCCGATGCTGCGGCTGGAGAGGCAGCCGTTTCCACGGTGCAATCAAGCAGCAACCAATGGGCAACAGCCCTGAATCCTGGCGCTGACATCGACGGATCAAGCGTAGCCATCGACGACCCCCTTGGTGGCGCTTGGTATGCGCTGAATGGTGACGCCAACGGTGTGGCTGGAACGGAACTCAGAGTACTGGCAGGTCAATTTGTAACGGATGGCGACTTGAGTCTCCAGTTCTACACACAGATTTTCATCAACGGCAACGGCCTGAATGAAGTTCCCGGTGCTGACGGGGCGGCTCGCCCGACCTACATCTGGCCGACTTCTGTTGCGGAAGGGTGCACGGATGCTGCCGCATGCAATTATGACGCCGATGCTGGAGCAGACGATGGCTCTTGCACGTATCCAGACGAGACTTACTTGGATTGCGACGGCAACTGCATCAACGACTCCGACGGTGACGGAACCTGTGACGAGCTGGAATCGAGCGGCTGCACAGACATGTCAGCATGCAACTACAATCCGAACGCGACCGATGACGATGGTTCT
>DGOE01000152.1:0-5875 GCA_002389295.1 Flavobacteriales bacterium UBA4474
GATGGGTGAAGCCTTGGGTTTTTTGTCTTCTGCTGCTTTTTCAGCCTCGACCTTAGGCGCGTCCTCCTTGGCCTCGGCAACTTCGGGTTCTTTTGCTACTGGAGCCTCGGGCTCAGCTTCAGCCTCAACAGGCGCAGGCGCAGGTTCGGGTTCGGGTTCGGGTTCGGGTGCTGGAGCAGGCGCGGGTTCCGGTGCTGCTTTCGCCTCCGGTTCGGGCGCAGGTTCTGGCTTCGCAGGTTCCGGAGCGGGTTCTGGAGCCGGCGCTGGTGCAGGCTCTTCTACAGGCGCGGCTTCAGCACTCTTTTTGGATTCCACTGCCAAGGCCTCCATCTCGAGCAGTGTTTTTGACTTCTGTTTCGACTTCTCCTTGGCCGCTTTTTCGTCGGCGAAGTTGGAACGCACCAAAGCGTACTGTTCCGGCTCCAACTTGGTGTTGGGCTTGCGTTCGACTTCGATTCCCTGGGAGGCGAGGAATTCGACAATCGAGTCTACACCGAGATTGAATTCTCGGGCGACTTTGCTGAGGCGTACCGGTTTTAAAACTTCTGACATGTGCGGCTTTGCGGGGACTATCGTTGGCGGTGCGATCGTGAGATCAGGAATCGAATTCGGACTTGAGGACTTTGACGACCTCTTCTATCGTTTCAATTTCGAGGTCGGTGCGGTTGGCGAGGTCTTCGACGGGGAGGTTGAGCACGCTGCGCGCAGTGTCGCAACCAATCTTCTCGAGCTCCGCAATGATCCAGGCATCGATTTCGTCCTTGAACTCCTTGAGTTCGACGTCGTCGATTTCAGTTTCTCCTTCGCGGTAGACATCGATTTCGTACCCGGTCAAGCGTCCCGCAAGTTTGATGTTGTGTCCTCCCTTGCCGATGGCCAAAGAAACTTGGTCAGGCTGGAGGTACACTTCGGCGCGTTCTCCCTTGATGGTGATGGATGAAATCTTGGCCGGACTCAAAGCGCGGGCGATCAGCAACTGCTCGTTGGCCGTGTAGTTGATGACATCGATGTTCTCATTTTTCAATTCCCGCACGATGCCGTGGATGCGGGACCCTTTCATGCCCACACATGCGCCCACTGGATCCACGCGGTCATCGTAAGATTCCACGGCCACTTTGGCACGGTCACCGGGGGCACGCACGACCTTTTTGATGGTGATCAAACCGTCATAGATCTCCGGCACTTCTTGTTCGAACAAGCGCGCCAGGAATTCTGGGGCGGTGCGGGACAGAAGGATGCGGGGGTTGTTGTTGCGGATGTCTACTTCCGCGACGACTGCACGCACAGCATCACCCTTGCGGAAGAAGTCACCGGGAATTTGCTGGTCACGGGGCATGATGAGTTCGTTGTCGTCGTCGTCGACGAGCAGGATCTCACGCTTCCAGATTTGATAGACCTCTGCGGAAATGATTTCTCCGACGCGGTCCTTGTACTTCCTGTACAGCGCGTCTTTTTCCAACTCCATGATTTTGCCCGCCAGGTTCTGGCGCATGGAAAGGACATTTCTGCGGCCGAAATCAACGAGCTTGATTTCTTCTGAAACTTCCTCGCCAACTTCGAAGTCGTCCTCAATTTTCAGCGCATCGGAAAGTCCAATTTCGGCGACTGGATCCTCGACCTCGCCGTCTTCGACGATTTCGCGGTTGTGCCAAATTTCAAGGTCACCCTTTTCAGGGTTGATGATGATGTCGAAGTTGTCGTCGGCACCATACTTCTTGATGATCATGTTCCGGAACACTTCCTCGAGAATGCCCATCATGGTCTCTCGGTCGATGTTCTTCAACTCCTTGAACTCCTTGAAGGAGTCAATCAGGTTCACCGTATCCATTATTGCTTGAATGAGATCTTCACTTTGGTTGAGGCGATGGTGTCCCAGACCAACTCGTGTCTGTCTGTGACCCACTCCTTGGCCTTTCGGCCTTCAATTCTTCTTTTTTCCTTGTGCTCGAGGACGATACCGGCCTCGGTTACTTCGGTCAACGTGCCTTCTACTTTGTGCCCGTCGTGCTGTTGCACGGTGACAATGCGCCCCACATTCTTCTGGTATTGGGGCCGCAATTTGAGTGGCTGGTCCAACCCTGGTGTGGATACCTGCAAGGCGAAATCCTGCACATCGCGGTCGAGCTGGTCTTCGATGAGGCGGGAAATGGCCACACACCGCGAGATGGGCATGCCGTCGTCGGCATCCACCAGTACGCGGATGTTCGCGCCGTCTGAAACGGTCACGTCTACAAGGAATCCCCCCTCTTTCGTGAGGTGATCTTCTACCCAATGACGTATGTCCTGCGCGTTAATCATGGTACATTTTGTCGCGGCGACGGGCGATAAAGAAGGGGGGCTTTCGGCCCCCCTTCACATCATCAACCCGCTGTTGACGGTGCGAAAGTAGGCAAAATCCTTGTTATGACAGCAGTTCACAGCCGCTTCATGGCACATCTTTGCCCCATGTCGCATGTCCTTCGAATGATCGCGGAAGGAGAGCACCAACAACAGGACTTCAAAACGCGGATTGACGACAGCCGGAAAATCGCCCGTACGCTTGTGGCTTTTGCCAATGCGGACGGCGGGCGTTTGCTGGTCGGGGTGAAGGACAATGGCACGGTGTGCGGTGTGCGCGTCGATGAGGAATTGCACATGGTCGAAGCGGCAGCCGAGATGTATTGCCGTCCCGCGGTAGCGTTCAGGTCGCAGGTGTGGAAGGCCGATATCCGGAGCGTCGTGGAAATCGTGGTGGAGCCCTCTCGGCACAGGCCCCACCGCTGTGAGGTGGAGGAAGGCCGTTGGGAGGCCTACCTCCGTCTTGAAGATGAAAACATCAAGGTCAACGCCGTCCTCGCGCGGTGCTGGAATCACGCGTTCAGGGCCGATCGCCCGGCTTTTGAGTACGACCGCAACGTCGGGCGGCTGTTTAAATCGTGGCGCAAAGGGAAATTGTTGGGGTTTCGCCAGGTGGCCCGCACGGTGAAGCGTCCGCCGACTTCCGTGGAGGAGCTGTTGGCCCTGCTTGTGGGTTGGGGCATTGTAGAAATGGTATTGGGTGACCGGAATTTCATGTACGGTCTCGCCGATGAGCAGGCCTTGGAGAATCTGGAAACCCGCGGTCCGGCCCTGTTTGACCTTTCTGTTCTCCCGCCTTCACCCAAGGTCAGGAGGTTGAAGCCCCGCGGCATTCGTCCGGTTGATCCCCGGGCATTG
Source organism: Flavobacteriales bacterium UBA4474 (assembly GCA_002389295.1). Classification (GTDB taxonomy): domain Bacteria; phylum Bacteroidota; class Bacteroidia; order Flavobacteriales_D; family Sanyastnellaceae; genus UBA8752. The sequence continues at coordinate 3,196 of DGOE01000152.1, forward strand.
CCACCAGAATCATGAACAATGGACTGTCTCGTGCAATATTTTCGCTGCCCGCCGCGTACGGTTGTACGATTCCACAGATGACGAGCGATATGGCCATTCTTCATTGTGACCCTGCCCTTTTGCGGTGGCGGTGTCGCCGCATTCTGGGCTGTGGAGTGGCCTTGCTTTTGGCACTGTGCGCCCTGCCATTTTGGGGATTGGGACAAATTGAAACGGGCAGCTGGCAGGACCAGCCCAACTACACCCGTTGCACCGCCATCGCTGCGGTCGACGGCGCGCCCATCGCACTTGTGGCGGGGGCGACGGCGGTTTTTTCGGTGGGTCTTGGACCGGATGGAAGCAGCACGGGAGAGGTTCAGCGGTTCGGCAAATCGGATGGCTTGAGCAGGGCGGAAATCGCCGCGGTGGCATTGGCTCCCGACTGGGGCTGGGCAGTGGTGGGATATGACGAAGGCACCTTTGATCTGATCGCGCTCGATGCTGATGGCACTTTGGGTCAGGTGTTGGCGGTCAAGGACCTGTCAGAGGCGGACCTGCCGGGCAACAAGCGGCCCAACGCATTTGTCGTGGAAGGCGACCGCATGTTGGTCTGCACGGACATCGGTGTTGTGGAATATGACCTGGAGGCATTGGAGGTGAGGGACACCTGGAAACTCGAAGAAAATGGACAAGCCCTGGCGGTGTATTCCGGGGGCTTGAGGGACGGTCGCTGGTGGCTGGCGACTTCATCCGGGCTGTGGTCGGCCCCCTTGGGCGCCGCATTTCCCGGTGACCCCGCCACCTGGCAACAGGACGCTGAATTGGCTGCCTTGGGCGTGGTGGACGTCCGCAATGTGGTGGTCGGTCCCGATGGGCGGATGGCCGTGCTCGAAAGGAGGGCAGGTCCGGATGCCATTTGGCTGGGCAATCCCGGGACGGATGCGTGGACCGAGTCCACCGAGGGTATTTCAGAAGAGTGGACAGGGTTGTATTCGGATGGTATTCGCCTGTGGGCCACCACCCCTTTTGGCGTGATGGAGATGACCGGAGACTGGCTGCCCGGTGCGATTCGGTCGGAGGCGGGTGCTGTTTACCTCGAACCCAAAGGAGCGGCGGCTTCACAAGGCGCTTTGTGGGTGGCCAACGCCCACTCGGGGTCGCTTCGGCTGTTGTCTGCAGATGCAGGTGCCGGGTTCGAAGGTCCCATTGCACCCAATGGACCACGATCCAACGCTGCACTGCGCCTGGACGCGTGGAACGACCGCTTATGGGTGGCCACGGGAGGAACCGAAGCCAGCGGCGTGCCGCTGTACAGGCGAGAGGGATTTAGTGGAAGGAAAGGGACGTTTTGGTGGTCGATTGGGCCGCCTGACGGAGAGGCCGGAGGCGAGGGTGTCCAGGACCCCATGGACGTGAGCATTGACCCCACCCGCCCGGAAAGGGCCGTATTCGGCAGTCTGGAGGAGGGCTTGATTGAGTTGGAAAACGCGGTCCTGTCCAAGTTTTGGAACCCCACCAATTCGCCGCTGGATTGGAATGCGAATTGGGAGGGGCCACGGTGTGCCGTGCCCGCCTTGGACTTTGACCGGCAAGGCCACCTTTGGCTCCTCAATGAGGGCACCGAAAACCCGCTGAAACTGCTCGATGCAGAAGGCCAATGGCACACATTTGACGTGGAGGGATTCGATGTGTCCACGCGGTTCACGCGGTTGCTCGCGACGCAGTCTGATCAGCTCTGGATCTTGTTGGGCGATGGCGAAGGTGTGGCGGTGGTTTCCACAGGCGGTACCCCGACGGACCAATCCGATGACGATGTGCGGTTTTTGGGACAGCAAGAAGGATCTGGCGGTTTGCCCAGTGCCTTTGTCTATGCTGTGGAGGAAGACTTAGATGGTGAAGTGTGGGTGGGCACGCTGCAAGGACCGGCGGTGTTCTATCAGCCACAGGCCTTGTTTGAAGCAGAGGGGTTTGATGCGCAGCAAATCCTGATCGAACAAGACGGCAACTTTCAATTTCTGCTCGAGACAGAGACGGTCTGGGACATCGCCCTCGATGGCGGCAACAGAAAGTGGCTGGCCACAGTCAACAACGGTGTTTTCCTGCTCAGTCCCGACGGCAGGGAGCAGGTGGCGCATTTCACTGCCGAAAACAGTCCGCTTCTTGCCAATGAGGTGTACGACCTGGCCATCGATCAACAGAGTGGCATGGTGTATTTCGCCACGCCCATGGGCCTGACTTCATACCGGGGAGAAGCCACCAACTTCCGCGCCGAGCTCGATGGGGGTGGATTGCGCATTTTCCCCAATCCGTGGAGGCCCGAATACACCGAACAGGTCACGATAGACGGCCTTGCTTTTGGGTCGGAACTGCACATTTTGGACGCGTCGGGCGCCCGGGTGCGCAAGGTGGAAAGCGCCGGTGGCCGGGCGGTCTGGGATACCAAAGATGACCGGGGGCGTTTGGTGCCGGAGGGCGTGTATTACCTGTTGGCAGGTGAGGATGCAGGAAAGTCCGGTGCTTCGGGCAAAATGGTCATCTTGCGGTGATGGCTCTGCGGTTTTCCATGGTCTTGGTTTTTGCGTGCTGTATATCGACACAACCGGTATTGGCTCAAGACGATGTGCCCTGGTGGCGTCAGCTTTTTGGCCAGTCGGAAGCGGTGAAAACCCCGAGCAATGTGCCCCTTGAGGTTGACTCCAAT
>DGOE01000152.1:5961-8072 GCA_002389295.1 Flavobacteriales bacterium UBA4474
TGGAACAGGTGTTTGGGATGGCGGTGCGCCAAGGGTCGGTGGATTGGAACATTCCCTTGGCTATTGAGGCGCTGGACTCTTTGCAAAGTGCCCCCGATGAGGTGCGCATTCCAGGTTTTCGGATTCAGCTGTTCATGGGCAAGCTCGACTCGGCCCGTTCGCTGCGTCATGCGTTGGTGAATCGGCTTGATTTTGAGCACGAAGTGCACCTGACGCCTTACCCTCCATTGTTTGGCGTTCAGGTGGGAGATTTTCGCACTTTTCTGGCTGCACACCGCATCAAACGGGGGTTGGAAGGGGCGTTTCCCAATGCGCTCGTGGTGCCCGCAGATTTGTTGCCCGAGCGCGCATTTCCCACTGGGTTTGATTGCATTCGGACCCCCTGATTGCAGATTGAACACGTGGTTTGAAGAATCTGCTCTTTCTGCCCTGCGCGGTCGGGCTTTGGGTTCTACCTTTGCCCGCGAAAATCAAGCGGTAAAACATGTTCGGATTCGAGAGCGCGAAGCACATCCGTCACAACATGGGGCGGTTGGCTTCCATTGTGGTGATGGCATCGCTCGCATTGCCAACGGCCTTGCACGCCGGCATTTGGGACGAAGGAGACATTGAAAATGGCCAGGCGCTATTCAACGCCAACTGTGCCTCCTGTCACCTTGTTTCAAATGAAGTGTTGGCCGCGCCGGGATTGGCCGGCATTGCAGAACGGTGGGGCTCCAGTGAGGAGATTTTGGTCCAGTGGATTCAAAATCCTCAAGCGGCTGCAGCGACGGGTGACTCCTATGTGAAGTCACTGGTGGACCGCTATGTGGGCACCTACGGATGGATGACGGCACAGGCGGTGAGCGCCGACGATGTCAAGGACATCATGGCCTACGTGCAGAACCCGCCGGATGTGGTCGCCACTGCCGACTCGGGTTCTGATTGCCCGACCATTTACGACGCCATCGAAGAGGACCAGGGCGCCAATGGCACCATTTGGTTCCTGATTCTTCTGACGCTGTTCCTGATCATTGCTCTGAGTGCCGCTACGGTGCGCAAGTCGTTGGAGCATGCGGCAAACAGGGCGGTGGAACATGCAGATGCGCCTTACTCCGTTCGACTTCGGGCGTGGGCATGGGACAACCGCACATTTGTGGGTATCCTCAGTTTGTTTGTCGTGGCCTATTTGGTGGTGATCGGATACCAAACCCTCATGGGCGTTGGTGTCTACCAAGGATACACTCCTGACCAACCCGTGAAGTTCATCCACAGCGTGCACGTCTGTGAGAACGAAGTGGATTGCCAGTACTGCCACCACAGTGCTTATGAGTCCAAGCACGCGGGCATCCCCTCCACCAACGTCTGCATGAATTGCCACAAGGCGATCAAGAAGGGCAGCCGCTATGGCGAGGTGGAAATCGGAAAGATTTATGCCGCCATCGGCTTCGATGCTGAGTCCGGCACCTACCTCGACGGCGAGGGAAACAACGGTTTCCAGAGTCCGCAGGACGACTTTCAGGGCGCACCGCTCAAGTGGAACAAGGTGCACAACCTTCCCGACCACGTATTCTTCAGTCACCAGCAGCACGTCGTTGTCGGTGGCTTGGAGTGCCAGAACTGTCATGGCGACGTGGGCAAGTACACGGTGGGCCGCGTTGCCCCTGTTGAGGAGATCAATACGCTGGTGGATGATTTCCCCGGCCTGATTGAATTGTCCAAGCCCACCCTCACCATGGGGTGGTGTATCGAATGTCACAACAAGGCAGAGATCAGCTTTGCCTCCTCCGGTTATTATGAGGACATCCACGACCGGTTGAAGGATGACTTGCGCGGGAACGAGGAGCTGCGCCGCTATATGGAAGACGAAAAAACGACGGTGAAGGAACTCGGGGGCTGGGAATGCTCCAAGTGCCATTACTGATCGACTGTTAAAGCAAATCAGGGATCTGCCCCATGGCTGACAACAAGATTTACTGGTCCGGACTCGAAGAGCTCGACCGCACCCCAGAATACGAGCGGATCGCTTCGCAGGAATTTCCCGCTGAGCGTCCCGTAGATGAATTCCTCTCCGACGATCGGCTTCAAAGGGCCAATACCGGGCGCAGGGACTTCTTGAAGTTCATGGGCTT
>DGOE01000090.1:0-7675 GCA_002389295.1 Flavobacteriales bacterium UBA4474
TATGGCCGCTGGTGTGGTTCAAGGAGCCGTTCAAGAGGACATGAACCAGTACTTCGGTTCTGAGCAAGAAGGTCCTTTCACGGCCACGATTTCCTCGCCCAGCTACGACAATACGTACTACCTCTTCTTGTGGACTACACAAACAGAGGATTGCGGCAGTTACAACGTGACTATGGCTGCTCAAATTCAAGGCTGTACCGATCCAATTGCATCGAACTATAACCCCGATGCGACGGTCACCAGTGGTTGTCTTTACGTAGGTGTAATTCAACCAAACGACAGCTGCAGCAATGCAATTGCGGTGGGTTGTGGCGAAACCGTTTCTGGTAACACGGGTGGTGCTACTTCAGTTGGAGGCACAAACGCCTGTGGAGGCAGTGGCTCCGGTGTGTGGTACACCGTTGACAACGCCGGCCAAGAGCAGTTGATTACGGTGAGCACTTGTGGCTCTTCAGTAAACACGGTATTTGAAGTGTTCCAAGAGGTTGACGCTCCTGATGCAGTCCTGGAGGTGAACAGCCTCGACTTGGACAACTACTCCAACATCAGTGCGATCATCGTCTACAACGGTGACACCATCGCCAGCATCCCTGCAGGTGAATTGTTCCCCACGGTGTTCAATGACTACTACCAGGTACTTGGTGGCGGTGACTACACTGTTTACTTCACCAATGAAGGCACAATTTTGGATGGCATCACGGCCAATGTGATTTCAAGTGATGGCACTGCATCTGCATTGTGCTCAGGAGGTTGCTCAACTGACCCAACGGTTTGCCTCGACCTTCAAATCATTTCGGATAACTACGCCACCGAGACCACATTTGATCTTCAAGATGCCGGTGGAAACGTCGTTTGGAGTGGCGGTATTTCGGCAGGTCTGAACCAATTGAGCGCCTGCGTGGCGCCAGGTTCATACACCTTCACGATGTACGACTCATTTGGTGACGGTATTTGCTGCTCCTTTGGAACAGGAAGCTATTCCTTGAGTGGACCTGACGGTGTCCTCGCCAGCGGTGCTGAGTACGGTGAATCTGAGAGTACTTCCTTCTCTTTGGATGCCAGCCCTTACAACCTGCCCGCAGGTGCAACCATCGAGCAGTCCTTCACCATCTTCGGTGGAAGCGGTCTTTGCTCGAGCTTGCTCTGCTGGAGCGATGCCGACAATACCGAGATTGTTTCTGAAAGCTGTGAGAATGGAGAGTCGTTCCAGTTCATCTCTGATGACAACGCGAACACTTATGCCATCTTGGTTGCTGCAGGAGCCGGTTCGCTCGGTGGTGAGTTTGACCTCAGCGTTACTTGTGAGCCCGTTGTATACGGTTGTATGGACGATATGGCGTGCAACTACAACTCAGAGGCTAACGTGGACGATGTCAACGATCCTTGTGACTTCACGAGCTGCTTGGGTTGTGACACTGAAACCTGGGAGTACTGCTACGATAACAATGAGAGCTGGAGCTTCACTCTGGTGAATCCGAACGGAGGCACCATTGTGTTGGATTTGACGGGAACATCCATCGAGCAGGGCTGGGATGAACTGGTCATTGATGATGCTGCTACGGGTGCAAACCTCTACAACAGTGACATTGATCCAGATGAGAGTCTTGTCATCGGAACCGATTCGGTGACGGTAAGCTTTACCTCTGATGGTTCAGTGAGTTGTGTGTCTGGTTCCGATTACTACATCGCCTTGGCCATCACTTGTGCTCCTGCTCCAACGACAGGTTGTGCTGATGAGACTGCGTGTAACTACGGTGGACCGGTCGACTTTGCGGACAACAGCCAGTGTGACTATAGCTGCTTGGGCTGTACCAATGCTGATGCTGTGAACTACAATCCGTTCGCTTCTGTGGACGACGGTAGTTGCTGCTTCGGTGCCTTCATCCAGTTCAACATGTTTGATAGCTTCGGTGACGGATGGAACGGTGCTACCTACAGCTTTTATGACGCTGATGGCAACCTCGTTGCTGAAGGTGGTCTGAGCAGCTCGGAGAACAACGGTGACTTTGATACAGACGATGTCTGTGTTGATGCCGCTGGTTGCTACACGTTGATTGTGACAGATGGTACATTCCCAAGTGAGGTTTCATGGACCATCGATGGTGCTGCATTCAACAACACAAGTGGTGGTCCTGGTACCTACTCTGTGGGTCTCGGTACGGCTTGTACTGAAGGTTGTACGTTGCCATTCGCTCCGAACTATGTTTCGGCAGACAGTGTGGACATCGAGAACAACGACCTGTGTGACTTCACGAACTACGTGATGGGCTGTACATACCCTGACGCCGCTAACTACAATGAGACGGCTACCAATGATGACGGAAGTTGCACCTTCGATATCGCGAACCCCTGCCCAACAGACCTCAATGGCGATGGACAGACCACGACATCTGACTTGCTGATCTTCTTGGGTGCCTTCGGTACCGATTGCTGATCGACGCAAATCGATAGAAACGGTAACGTTTCGCAAAACCTTGGAAAGGCCCGACGCAAGTCGGGCCTTTCTCTTTGTAGTATGTCCCATCTTCGCGTCATGCGCAAAACAGTACTTATTACCGGTGCAGGTTCAGGAATAGGCAGGGCTACGGCTTTGCGGTTTGCGCGAGATGGGTTTGATGTGCTTTTGGTGGGACGTCGCGAGGAAAGGTTGGAGGCCGTGCGCAATGCATTGGTGCAGCCTGAGAATCACGCAGTGCTGGCCTTGGACGTTGCAGACAGGAAGGCCTTTCATTCGGCCATGGTTCAAGCGATGTCGGAAGTTCCTGAGCGCAGCTTGAACGGTGTTTTTGCGAATGCCGGAATAGGAGGGGCGAATGTGTATGCGTTAGAAGCGGACGAAGACAGGTGGGACGAAATCATGCGGGCAAACGTCACAGGTGCCTATGTCACGTTGCAGACGGCGCACCCATATATGAAGATGTCCCCGTTGGAAGTGACCCATGCTGTTGTCACGTCGAGTGTGCTGGGGCGGTTCGGTGTTCCTGGCCAGTCCGCGTACGTCGTGTCCAAAACCGCAGTTTTGGGATTGGTGCGAAGCTTGGCAGTGGAGTGGGGCAGTGATGGTGTGTTGGTCAATGCTGTCTGCCCTGGATGGGTTGAAACGGAGATGGCGCGTGATTCGATACAACGCATGGCCGATGATCAGGGCATTTCCTATTTGGACTGCCATGCACAGCAATGTGCTGTGTTGCCAACGGGACGGATGAGCCGCCCAGAGGAAGTGGCCGATTTTGTGGCGTGGTTGATGTCCAAAGAGCAAAGGGGCATTACAGGCCAAGGTTTGGATTTGAACAATGGAAGTTGGATGTCATGATGGACAGCAAAGCGATGTGCAATAGGTTGGTCATAAGACTGGGTTGGGTCTTCGGACTCTTGTGTGCAATCAGTATCCAAGGTGAAGCCCAAGAGGAGGCTGGTTGGTCAAAACGCGATTCTGTGATGGTGGCTGAAATCCACGGCCATGTTTTGGGATCGGGTCAATGCTATGAGGACTTGAGGGTGCTGTGCAAGGACATTGGCGCGCGTCTCAGTGGATCAGATGAGGCCGATGACGCGATTCTGTGGGGCGGTCAGACCTTGAGTAGCATTGGTGTGGGCGCGGTGCGCATGCAGCCCGTGGTGGTGCCGCATTGGCAGCGGGGGGAGACGGAAAAGGCGTGGATGCGGGTGGATGGTGGAGCGCCAGAACCGCTGCGCATCAGTGCGCTCGGCGGGAGCATTGGAACCGATGGGCCCTTGGAGGCCGAGGTCGCCATGTTCAAGAACTTTGATGCGCTCGACAGTTTGGGTGCCGAAGGGGTAGCCGGCAAAATGGTGTTCTTTAATCGGCCCATGGACCCGTTGATGATCAATGCAGGCAGTGCCTATGGCGGTGCCTATGAGCAACGCTCCAAGGGTGCCGTGGAGGCAGCGGCCCACGGGGGTGTTGGAGCGCTGGTTCGTTCATTGACCCATGCTTTGGACACCTTTCCCCACACCGGAGGGATGCGCTACGATGATGAAGTGCGCAAAGTGCCTTCAGCAGCGGTGAGCACTGTGGACGCTCGGCGCATTGCTCAGCTGTTGAAAGATGGGCGTGAGGTGCGCGTGGGCATGGACATGGGGTGCGCCCTGTTTGATGACAAGTCGCAGGCCAATGTCATTGCCGAATGGAAGGGGACGGAGTTTCCAGACCGCTATATCGTTGTCGGTGGTCACTTGGACAGTTGGGACATTGGTGAGGGCGCGCACGATGATGGTGCAGGCATTGTCCAGAGCATTGAAGTCATGCGGACACTGCACGCTTTGGGATATGCGCCGCGGCATACGTTGCGGGTCGTGTTGTTCATCAACGAGGAGAACGGAAACAACGGAGGCAAGACTTATGCCCTTCGGGCCCGCGAGCGGGGAGAGTGGCATGTGGCGGCGGTGGAGAGCGATGCAGGCGGAGATGCGCCGCGCGGCTTTTCCATCGATGCTTCAGATTCCGCAACGGCTGCAGTTAGGTCTTGGCGTGAGGATTTCACGGGCTACGGCGTGGGCGAGATGCGCAGGGGTGGCGCAGGGGTGGATATAGGTCCGCTGAAAAAGGAGATGCCGGCAGGAAAGCGTCCGCTCATGGTGGGACTGCGGCCCAATTCTCAGCGGTATTTTGACTACCACCACAGTGACCGCGACATATTTGAAAACGTACACGAGCGGGAACTCAAGCTGGGCGCTGCAGCGTTGACCTCCATGGTCTACTTGCTCGATCAATTGGACTACGATACCCTCGACTGATCATGCGACACAGCATCAGCGATACAAGTGACTTGATCCTGGATCGGCGGAGCATTGCGCCTGAGCGGTTTTCTGGGCGGGCCGTGCACCGTGAGATTGTGGAGCAGGTGTTGCAACACGCCACCTGGGCGCCAAACCACGGGTTGACGCAGCCTTGGCGTTTTCATGTTTTTATGGACGGTGCATCCAAGCGGTTGATGTCGCAGTTGGCGGCTGCCTACCGCGCGCACGCTGGCAGTGCCGCGATGGACGTCAAGGCAGAGAAAATTGAGAACAGGGGTGTTCGCTGCAATGCGGTTGTTGCCCTCGGGTTGGCGCACAATGAAGAAGGCCGGTTTCCGCTGTGGGAGGACCAGGCGGCTGTGGCAGCGGGGGTGCAAAACATGTTCCTCATGTGCACGGCACACGGAATTGGTGGGTATTGGTCCACCCCGGGCTTTCTCGTACACCCAGATGCTGTAACCGCTTTGGGACTTGCGCCGGGTGAGCGGAGCATGGGCCTGTTTTACATGGGTTATCCCGAGGGCGCGTGGCCCGCTAAAGGACACCGAAAGCCGTTGGAATATGTGACCCGCTGGACCACAGAGTGATGATGAGGCTGACCAATTGGTATACCCATGCGGTAGACAACCGCTACCATGTATTCGAGTTTCGCGATACAGATTTGGCCAATGAATTCGCCAGCGATTTGCAGCAGGCGGAAATTCCATTTGAACGCGCCCCAGCAGAGGCGAAAGAAGGGGGACAGACCGTGGAGCGGTTCGGCATTCACCGCAGTGCATTCAAGGAGGCACTGCGCATCAATCACCTGCTGCATGGCAGGTATAGGCAGCCGTTCATTCCACACTTGGGTTTGCGCTGGTTCATGCTCTTGTTTACCGCAGCGGTTGTGTTGCTGGCTTTGATTGGATGGTGGAGATCATGAAGGGGTGGCTGGTCATATTGTTGGTGTGTGTGTGTCTGGGGACGGCGCATGGGCAAATGGAGGATTGGACCTTGGATGTGCGCTTGTTGAGTTCCATCTCCGCAGGACGCCCCCCCCTGGGTGAGGGCACGGGGTGGAGTGGCCAAGCGTTGGCGGTCACAGAAGGCGCCCTTCAGGCCCGCTGGGGCCAGCAAGGAACCCGGAGTTATGGCGTTTCCGTGCGCCGCAGGTTGGGTAAAGTGGGGCAATTGGCCTTTGGATTTGAGCAAACGCGTCGCATTTGGCGCACAGCCGTGGATTGGATGCCGGAGGTGGCTTCAGCGCCCGTGGCCACAGTGGAATTGGATTGGATTGTGGCCTCGTATTCCATGCCTTTGCTGTACCGCACGGAGGTCACGTTGGTCCCGGGTTGGCGGTTGGGTGCCGGCGGGGGCATCGTGATGGAAATTCTGCCGACCAATGCTTTTGCTGCTGTCAGCGCAGAGGACGGCGGGAACGTTCTGGCGATTGAACACAGTTCCTTGCGGTACAACTGGAACCGCTGGGGGATGGCCTTGGAGTTGGGTGTGGTCCGCGAGGGAAAGGACGCAGATCTGCACATAGGAGGTGCACTGCGCCCGTTGATTCAACCTTTGTTTCGCGGGGACCTCACAACGCGTTGGAATGTGGGGCAACCCGATGCGGCCCTTGTAGAAGTGGACCGGGTGATGGACGGAAGTTGGTGGGGTGTGGACCTGCGGTTGATCCTGCATTGACCCCATTGTGATCCACAAAAAAACCCCCGTCGCAAGAAGCGGCAGGGGCTTTTTCAAAAGTGCGGGTGGTTCAGATTTCGGCTTTCAGCTCGAAACCTATGGTGAACTCGTCGTAGATGAGTTTGTCTCCGAGTTCGGCAACATCGAAAAAGGACTTGCTGCGGAAGCGCACGTCGAACTTGGAGCGGTCCAGTGTGATCTCCCCAGAAATGCTTGCCGCGTCATTGCCCATCTCCACTTTGACGGGAAAGGAGACTTCTTCTGTGCGGCCTTTGATGGTGACCGTGCCGTTGGCCGCGAAGTTCATGCCATCAGTGCTGCGCACGGGGTTGATGCTGGTGAGCTCGAATTGGGCCGTTGGAAACTGCGCAACGCCAAAGAAGTCATCGCTTTTGAGGTGACCATCAAGGCTTTCTTTGCCGCCACCTTCGAGATCCAAAGTGTTGATGGTCTTCATGTCGATGATGACTGTGGCCCCTGTGATGAGGCCCTTTTCGGCGGTGATGAACCCACTCTGGACTTGGATGTCTCCCGAGTGGCTGCCCGTCACTTTTTTGCCTTCCCAGGTGACGGAGCTGGATGTGGGGCTGACCGACATTCTGTTGGGTTCAGTGTCGCCATCGTTTGTTCCAAAAAAGGGACAAGCAAGAAGCAAAGCGGTAAAGAGGAAGTGGCTCATGTTGTATCGATTCGTGTTCCAGTAAAGAACAGCGTTTCAGACAATAGGTTCTCTATTGCTGGTCATAGAAGATGTGAAGTCCGCCGGGAAGAAGGCGGTGATTATCCGAGGATACTGCGGACGAGGGCGCTGATCGCCTTTCCGTCTGCCCGGCCTGCAAACTTGGCTGAGGCGGCGCCCATGACTTTGCCCATGTCTGCCATACTGGAAGCGCCGAGTTCGGTCACAAGGGATTGGACAGCGGCGGCCAGCTCTTCATCGCTGAGCGGCTGTGGCAAGTATGCGCGAATGACTTCTGCTTGGGCTTGTTCTTCTGCCGCCAGATCGGCGCGCCCTTGCTCGTTGTAAATCGCCAAGGTGTCTTCGCGCTGCTTGAGCTGCTTGGCCATGATTTTGGTGACGGCCGCATCATCCAAGGTATCGGCACCGCTGGTCTCGGTCAAGGCCAGCATGATTTTGGACTTGATGTCCCGCAATGCCGCAAGGCGCACTTTGTCTTTGGCCTTCATGGCCTCTTTCATGTCTGCGCTGATGCGGTCTTGCAAAGTCATGTGTGCC
>DGOE01000090.1:7863-14970 GCA_002389295.1 Flavobacteriales bacterium UBA4474
GGCTCATCCTCAAGTTCGGTGAGTCCGCTGGGGGTGCGCAACCGCTTGGTGTATTCCTCGATGCTCTGGTGGCGTTGTGCCATCCTCTGGTTGAGGTCGTGCGTGTCCTGTTGGTTGGGGACGGGCTTCGGCTCAGCGGGCCGGCTTGGCGGCGTTCTGGGCGAAGGAATGGGCTGTGCTTGTGCTTCTGTGGTGGTCGGTTGCGGAGCCTCGGCCAATGGCGTCTCCAATGTTTCTTCAGTGGGCTCGAGTTGCTCATTGGTGAAGCTGACCCCGCCGAGCTCCTCGGGAAGGAGGGCTTCATCTTCGGTGTTGTCCATGTCCAGGACATTGAACTCTCCAATGCGTTCAGAGGCGTCCGGAACGTGGGTGACTTCTGGCGCAACCACTTCAGGTTCGGCAGGAAGGGGCGCCGAGACAGGGGGCTGCTCTTCGGCTGGACTGGGCTCCTTGTGGATCAGTGTGACTTCATCGCCGGCTTCAGCGGGGACAGGACCAAAAAGATTGACGGCCCCTGAAGGATCAGTGTTGACCTCCTCCACGTCCCATTGATTGGTCAGTGGAAGGTCCCGCGGGTCCCCTGCAGGTTCCGCGCTGGGTTCTTCTGCTGATTTGAGCTGTGGTTCTGTGTGATCTGTTGCTGTCTCCGAAGGATCGAGCGTATCAGATAAGGTGCCGAGGGGGGTTTGCAAAGGGCGCGTGATTTCCCTTGCATGGTCTTGCAACGTGTGCTTTTTCACGCTGGGCCCCTCCGGCAACTTTGCGGTGGCTTCGAATCCAGTCGCGATGACCGTGACGCAGATTTTGTCGCCGAGGTGTTCGTCAGGACCGTATCCCCAGATGACTTCTGCGGTGGCGCCAGCTTGGTCTTGGATGTAATCCGTGATTTCGGAAATCTCATCCATCAGCACTTCCTCCGTGCCGTAGGTGATGTTGAGCAACACGAAGTTGGCACCGGTGATGTCACTGTCGTTGAGCAGTGGTGATTCGAGGGCTTCTGCCACGGCCGTCATGGCACGGCCTTCGCCGCTTGCACTGCCTGCGCCCATGATGGCGGCACCCGAGTCGCGCATGACGGTTTTGACGTCATTCATGTCCACGTTGATGTCGCCCGTCAGGGTGATGACTTCTGCGATGCCTTTGGCTGCGGTGCAGAGCACTTCGTCCGCGTTGGAGAAGGCTTGCTTCAACGTCAGGTTTCCAAACAACTCCCTGAGCTTGTCGTTGCGGATGACGAGCAGGGTGTCTACAGCGGCCCGCATTTCTTCGAGTCCTTCTCCTGCTTGGTTGGCCCGGCGGCGTCCTTCAAAATTGAACGGCACGGTGACAATACCAACGGTGAGGATGTCGAGGTCCTTGCACGCCTTGGCGATGACGGGCGCAGCGCCCGTTCCTGTGCCGCCTCCCATTCCGGCGGTCACAAAAACCATGGTGGTGTTTTCGCCCAATTGCTCGAGCACATCATCGAGGTTTTCGATGGCGGCATTTTTGCCGATTTCCGGGATGCTCCCGGCGCCTTGTCCGGCGGTCAGGGTTGTGCCCAGTTGGATGCGGATGGGGACATTGGAAGCTTCCAATGCCTGGTTGTCCGAATTGCAGACAATGAAGTCCACGCCCTTGATGCCCTGCTGGTGCATGTAGTTGACGGCATTTGAGCCGCCTCCGCCTACACCAATGACCTTGATGGGAGAGCCTGATTTAATGGGGAGATCGAATTCCATCTGATGTTTCCTGTCGGAATGGGTTTCAGGTGTGGGTGTTCAATGAAATGGTCCCAGTTCTGGGTGCGGGGCAATTACGGGCTTGCCGGCATGTCTTTGCAGATGCTGTCGGCTTTTCCATCCACCATCTCATCGTTGAAAACAGGATTTGGAGGATAGGCTGTGTAGGATTATTCCGGCAGCTCGTCTTCAAAGAACTCCTTGATTTTTTGAAGGAAGCGCCGCGGTCCAGCATGGGTTTCCTTGCTTTCCTGTTGACGTGTGTCTTCCATGGTGCCTTCGCCGTTGTTTTCGAAGCCGAGCAGCACGAGTCCAATGCCTGTGGCGTAAGTAGGCGCCGTCAAACTGCGGTCTGGTGCCTGTGCCAGGTGGGTGTTGGGGAATCCAATGCGGCAATCCAACGTGGTGACGTATTCGAACAGCTGACGGACATGGCGCAGTTGGCTTCCACCGCCCGTGACGACGATGCCGCCAATCAGTTCGCGCTCGAGTCCGCTGTTTTTGATCTCGTAGTGCACATGCTCGATGATTTCAGCCATGCGCGCTTGAATGATGCCCGCGATGTTGCGCCGGGAGACCTCTTTGGGCGGCCGCCCGGACAGGCCGGGGATGACCACGATTTCGTCTTGGGCCATTTCCTGCTCGAGGGCAGAGCCGAATTTGCTCTTGAGCGCTTCGGCATGCTTTTTCAGCACGCCGCAGCCTTGCTTGATGTCGTCCGTGATGGCGTTGCCTCCAAAGGGAATGACAGCGGTGTGGCGGATGATGCCCTCCTGAAAGATGGCAATGTCAGTGGTGCCACCACCGATGTCCACGAGGGCGACGCCGGCTTCTTTTTCTTCTTCGCTCAACACAGCGCAGCTCGAAGCGATGGGCTCGAGGATGAGCTGGTCCACCTGCAGGCCCGCCCGCTTGATGCAGCGGTAGATGTTTTTGGCAGCGGAAGTCTGCCCAGTGATGATGTGGAAGTTGGCCTCCAGCCGCACCCCGGTGTGCCCCACGGGCTCCTTGATCCCGGGTTCTCCATCCACGGTGAATTCCTGGGGCAAAACGTGCAAGATTTCCTCTCCAGGCAGCACCTTCAGCTTGCGCATGTCATCAATGAGTTGCTGCACATCTGAGCGGGTGATTTCCTCATCGGTGTCGGTCCTGATGATCTGCCCCCTGTGCTGCAGGCTCTTGATGTGCTGCCCCGCGATGCCCACGTTGACAACCTCGATGCGCACATTGGCGGACTTCTCGGCGGCTTCTACGGCCGTGCGTATGGACTGAACGGTGTGTTCGATGTTGGCCACGACACCGCGGGTAACCCCGATGGATTCACTCTTTCCGTATCCAATGATTTCGAGCTTGCCATGGGCATTTTTTTGGCCTACGATGCAGGCAATCTTGGTGGTGCCGATGTCGAGTCCGACGACGATGTCCTGGTGTTGATTGGGATTGTCCATGGTGGAAATGGGGAGAGGAGGTGGATGCGTTTATTTGGCGGCGACCAACTGGCCGTCGTATTGCAGGCTGATGCTGCGGTATTGTCTCAGGTCGCCGCGCCGGATGAGTTCCGTGTAGAATGTTTTGAGCCGTTGGAGTTGGTCGGTCAAGTCTTGTGTCAGACTGGCCGCGCTGCCCAATTCCACGACCATGTCCCCCACGCGGGGGCGCAAGAAGAGTTGTCCTTGGGCGTTGACTTCGACTTGGTCGACGAATTGGTCCCAGAAGGGCTGCTCGTCCAGTGTTTCCAGCAAAGGGATGGCCAGTTTGGCGTGGTTGAGGTCAGGGGCGTGCACGATGGGCACATCGGCCGTATACCTTCGGGAGAGGGGCATGACGTCGCCTGCTTCATCCAAATAGAGGACGGAATCGGGCATCCAAACCCGCGCAATGGGCCGTTGCTGCCCCACACGGATCCGCAGTGTGCCACCAAGGGTGGGCTCCAAGCTGCAATGTGCCACCCCATGTTGCGCCAGGATGGTGGTGTGCAATGCCGAAAGGGGCAAAGATGACATGGGACGGTCGAGCAGGTTGAATTGCGCCGTGACGACAGCGTGCAGGGTGGGGGCATCCACGAAATACATGCCATCCACCTGGTCGACCTCGATGTCAAGGGCGCGGCAGGGAATGGTGGACGTCGACTGGTCCGCGGCAGTGAACACGACGGCAGCGGGCAACATGAGGAGCAAGGTCCACCATGTGCGCCTGCGGTGTGCGCGCAGGGGTTGCTTTGGGGTCGGTTCTTGTTGGGCGCGTCGGGTCACGGTGCGTCGATTGGGGGTTGTGTCGTCTTTTTTTCTAAGCGGTTCCAAGCCGGTTCTATCCACCGATCGAGGTCGCCCGCACCCATGAAAAGGAGAACGTCCGGATCCAGTTTTTCCAGCACATCCAAAAACCGGTTTTCTGGCGGGCATTTTACCGGGCACCCGACCATCTTTTCCCCAATCTCATGTGCATCCACGCCCGGGATGGGTGCTTCGCGCGCGGCGTAGATGGGCAGCAGCACGCAGGCGTCCAGTTTGGAGAGGGCTGCGGCAAAGTCTTCGAGGAAGTCTTGGGTGCGGCTGTACAGATGGGGCTGGAAGATGCCGGTGATTTTGCGGTTGGGAAATGTGAGGCGCGCGGCAGCGATGGTGCCTGCTATTTCACGGGGATGGTGGGCGTAGTCATCGACGATGACCCGGGTGTCGGACTGGCGCTTGATTTCGAACCGCCGGGCCACCCCGGAAAACGCGCTGAGTGTTGCCGGCACTTGGAGAGGGGCGATGCCCGCTTGAACGGCGAGGTGTGCGGCTGCTGTGGCGTTGGCCGCGTTGTGCGTCCCCGGCAAGCGCCAACTGATTTGCATGGGCGCTTGGCCCCGGAGGTGCAAGGTGAACTTGGCCTTTCCGTCTTCACCGCGCACATCGCTGTAGCCTGCGGACCAGCCCCGCACTTCCAATGACTCCCCGGTTTTCAATGGGCCATAAATCTGCGCGCCGACGGCCTGCAGGGCGCTTGGGTCGCTCCATGCGGCCGCTGCATCTGTGTGGACGAGCAAGCCGCCAGGAGCGACCTGATGGGCAAAATCCGCAAAGGCGGCCAACATTTTTTTGTGCGTGCCATAGATGTCCAAGTGGTCGGGGTCCACAGAAGTAATGGCGGCGTGTGTGGGGCGCAGGTGCAGGAAGCTCCGGTCAAATTCGTCGGCCTCAGCCACCATCCACAGGGGGGCGTCGCCGGTCTCTTTGGAGAGCAGCAGGTTGGAATTCCCTTCCAAAGCAATGCCCCCGAGAAAGGCTTCCACTGCGGTGCCATTGTAGGACAGCATGTGGGCGAGCAGGCTGGTCGTGGTGGTTTTGCCGTGGGTCCCTGCGACGGCCAGCAGGGGCTTGTCACGCGTGATGCGCCCGAGGAGTTCTGCGCGCTTCAGGGGTGTATATCCTGCGGCATTCAGGGCGACGAGGAGGGGGAAGTCGGCGGGGATGGCCGGGGTCCAGACGATGGTCCACGTCCGCCCGCTTTCATTTTTCATGTCCTGAAGCAGGCCCGCTGGAAGTTCATCCAATGCGCCACTGTGGTCCACGGCGATGCCCTCTTCTTTCAAGGCGCGGGTCAGGGCGGACGGGGTTCGGTCATAACCGGCCACCTCTGCGCCGTGTGCATTGAACCACCGCGCCAGGGCACTCATGCCGATGCCGCCGATGCCCAGAAAGTAGACCTTCTCCATCATGGGCGCAGCAAACTGAGGACTTCATTTGCGACGGCCTCCGCGGCTTCGGGCCGGGCGGTGGCGCGCAAGGCGGTGGACATCGCGGCGCACCTTTCGGCGTCGTTGAGCAGGGCGCGGACCTCTTTGCCAAGGTCGCGTTCCACCCGGTCGTCCGTGAGCATGACGGCCCCATGGCGGTCAACCACGGAGCGGGCGTTTTTGGTCTGGTGGTCTTCCGCTACATGGGGAGAAGGGACCAGGAGTGTGGGCTTGCCCACGAGGGCCAATTCCGCAATGGACATGGCACCGGCGCGGCTGGCGATGATGGAGGCAGCCTCATAGGCGAGGTCCATGCGGTCGATAAAGCCCCTTACGAGGAGGTTTTCATCGCCGTTTTGGGTGGCCCAGGCCGTGTGTTCGGCTTCATAGCGGCTGCCGCATTGCCACAGGATTTGAAAGCCTTTTTTGGCCAAGGGGCCTTGACCGGCAAGCTGGCGGACAGCGGCGTTCATGGAAGCGGCACCGAGGCTTCCACCGAGCACCAACAGGACAGGTTTGTCTGCCTTCAATCCGAAATGGCTGCGGGCATCGGTCACACTGGACGGTGCACTTTGCGCCCCGCCAAGACGCTCCACAATGCTGTGCCGCAGCGGATTACCTGTCTCCGTGATTTTCTCGGCTGGAAACCACCGTGAGAGCCCGGGAAAACCGGCGCACACCTTGTCGACCCGCTGGGCGAGCAGGCGGTTGGTGATGCCTGGAAATCCATTTTGCTCTTGGATGAGGGTGGGGATGCGGGCTTGAGATGCCGCCCAAAGCAAGGGCCCACTGGCAAACCCGCCTACGCCGATGGCCACGTCGGGACGAAACCGCCGGATGATGCGGCGGGCGATCAGCAGCGAGCGCAGCAGCCGGAAAGGAAAAGCGAGGTTGCGCAGGCTGAGACGCCGGTCAATTCCGGTGATGGGCAGTCCCGTGATGGCATACCCCGCTTTGGGGATGCGCTCCATCTCCATGCGCTTGCGTGCCCCAACGAATTCGATGACGGTGTCGGGGTCATGGGCGATCAAAGACTCCGCAATGGCGATGGCGGGGTGGATGTGCCCACCGGTCCCTCCTCCGGAAATCAAGACGCGCAGGGGCTCTTCCGACATGGGCTCAGGAGGTCGAGGGTTCCAAAGGGCGCGCGTGCCGGTTTCCTCCGGAATCCAGTGGTGCCGCGGCTTCTGGATCGGTGAGGCTGCGGCTGACGGAGAGGATCATGCCGAGGGCAACGCAGGTGAAGACGATGGAGGTGCCCCCCATGGAGACCAAGGGAAGGGGCTGGCCCGTCATGGGCAGCAGGCGCACGGCGACGCCCATATTGACCAATGCCTGTAACGTGAGCATCAGGCCCAAACCGATGGACAGCAGCCCTCCGAAATTGCGGGGACACCGGGTCCCCACGCGGATGGCGCGCGAGAAGAGGATGAGATAGAGCAGCACCAGTCCCAGTCCGCCGAGCAAGGCCCCCCATTCCTCAATGATGAAGGCGTAGATCATGTCGGCATAGGCCACGGGCATGGCGTTGCGGCTGAGTCCTGACCCGGGTCCATGGGGTATGAGCCCCCCTTGGTGTATGGCCTGGAGTGCGTAGTCGATTTGGCTGGAGTCGGATCCACCGCTGCCTCCTAAAAACCCTGTGGCGCGGGCGATCCAAGTGCCCAT
>DGOE01000090.1:15015-23948 GCA_002389295.1 Flavobacteriales bacterium UBA4474
CCGAGGGTGATCAGCAGGGGCCTCCAGGTGACGCCGGCGATGACCATCATCAGGAAGCACACCATGGCGAGCATGGCCGCAGTGGAGAAGTCGGCGGGCAGGATGAGGGCACAGGTCAAGGCGATGTAGCCGACGATGTGCTTGACCCCTTTATTGAAGTCGTGCAACACCAGCCGGTTCCTGTCCAGCATCCGCGCCACGAAGGCAACCAAGGCGACCTTGGCCACATCGGAGGGCTGGAACCGAAAGCCGCCGAAGTTCATCCAGCGCCGGGCGTCATTGATTTCAGACCCCATGAGCAGGGTCAGCAACAACAACACCAAGGCCACGTGAATGCCCAATTGACTCAGCCGCGAGAACCATGCGAATTTCAACCGGTGGACGGTCCACATAAAGCCAAAGCCGACCAGCAGAAACATGCCGTGTCGAAACAGGATGCCCACGGAATTTCCGTCTTGTTTCCAAGCGAGGGTGGCGCTCGCGGAGTAGACACTCACGAGTGAGATGAGCATGAGAAGAATGGCCACCACCCAAGTGGCCCGGTCTCCTCTCAGGTGCTCATGCAGGAAGTCGGCGATCCGGTTCGGCATGGACTCAGATGGAGCGTACGCCGGACTTGAAACGGTGGCCGCGCTCTTCGTAAGAGGAGAACAGGTCAAAACTGGCACAAGCCGGTGACAGCAGCACGGTATCACCGGGTTGGGCGATGTTGTACCCGAGCAATGCAGCTTCCTCGGCGCTTTCGACCTCGAGGATGCGTGTGACCGCTGTGGCGAAGGCTTTTTTGAGCTTCTTGTTTTCTTTTCCGAGACAAATCAGGGTGTGCACCTTGTCGCCGACGAGGGGGATGAGCGATGTGTAGTCGTTGCCCTTGTCCACACCTCCGGCAATCCAGACCGTGGGAGAGGTCATGCTGTCGAGGGCATACCAGGTGGCGTTGACATTGGTGGCCTTGCTGTCATTGATGAAGCTGATGTCATTGACATCGCAGACGTGTTCCAAGCGGTGCTCCATGTTGCTGAAGTGCGTGAAACCGGCGCGGAGGTCGGCATCGTTGATCTCGAGGATGCGCGCGGCAACGCCGGCGGCCATCGAATTGTAGAGGTTGTGTTTGCCTTGTAGGGCGAGTTCCTGCATGCTCATGGTGAAAGGGGGGTTGAGGAATGTGAATCGTTGTTTGTCAATGCTGTGTGCCGCCAAAAGCGGGGCGGTTTCCGAGGTGGGCGGTGCCATTTGCACCGCGTGTACTTGGGCTTGTGTGGTGTTTCGTTTGCGCAACGCTGAGAGTCCTGGATCGTCGGCGACGACGATGAGGTGGTCTTCAGCGGTTTGCCGGGATGTGATGTTCCATTTGGCGTCGCCATAGGCGGCTTCGTTGCCGTGCCGGTCCAGGTGGTCCGGTGTGATGTTGAGCAGGATGGCGATGTCGGGGCGGAATGTGGCCGTGTCTTCCAGTTGGAAGCTGGAGGCCTCAACTACCCACACCGCGTGGTCGCCCTGTGGTCGCTCTTGGGCTGTGGCCACCGCACCGGCGAAACTCGTGCCGATGTTTCCGGCACAGCCGGCGTCCACGCCGCCTTGGACCAGCAAGTGGTGCAGCAGCGCGGTGGTGGTGGTTTTGCCATTGGTTCCAGTGACGGCGGCGATCTTGGCCGCTGTGTGGCGGCTGGCAAATTCCAGTTCGCCTATGACTTCAATGCCTGCGGCGCGCGCCCATTGCAGAGGGGCGGCGTCTGAAGGAATGCCCGGTGACTTGATGACCAGGGAGGCGGCTTCGATCAGGGCGCGGTCATGGCCCCCCTCTTCGGTGGTGATGTTGCGGGCGTGCAGAGACGCCTTGCGCTCCTCGGATATGGTGCCCGCATCGCTCACGCGACAGGGCATGCCGAGGGCGTGGCACAGTTGTGCCGCTCCCATGCCGCTTTCGCCTGCGCCGAGTATGGTCACCGCGTCGCGCATCAGCGGACCTTGAGGGTGACGATGGTGATGACGGCCAGCAGGATGCCGACGATCCAAAAGCGGGCGGTGATTTTGCTCTCCGGCAATCCGCTTTTCTGGTAGTGGTGGTGCAGCGGGGCCATCTTGAAGATGCGCCTGCCCTCGCCATACTTGCGCTTGGTGTGGCGGAACCACGCGACCTGCAAGACCACGCTGAGGTTTTCGATCAGGAAGATGCCGCAGAGCACGGGGATGAGCAGCTCCTTCCGGATGGCGATGGCAAACGTGGCGATGATGCCGCCAAGGGCGAGGCTGCCGGTGTCGCCCATGAAGACTTGTGCCGGATAGGCGTTGTACCAAAGGAACCCCACGCACGCCCCCACAAAGGCGGAGATGAACACCACCAGTTCGCCCGAATCGGGAATGAACAGGACGTTGAGGTAATCGGAAAAGACGGCATTGCCGGAGACGTAGGCGAGGATGGCCAAGGTGAGTCCGGCGATGGCACTTGTGCCGGTGGCGAGGCCATCCATTCCGTCGGTGAGGTTGGCGCCGTTGGATACCGCAGTGACGATGAACGTCACGATTAAGGCAAACATGGCGAAACGCGCCCAAGGGTTTTCGGTGGCCCAGTCGGTGAGCTTGGCGTAGTCGAACTCGTTGTCCTTGACGAAGGGGATGGTCGTCTTCTGTGAGCGGCGCTCAAGGCGGACAAACCCATCGCCATCGGTGTCCTCCAATTGCTGCGCCACCGCCTCGGTGCTGTTGGCGGGCACCAGTTCCTTGACCCGCACCTGCGGATTCCAAAACAGCATGGAAGCCACGAGCAGGCTCGCACCGATTTGGCCGATCACTTTGAACCGGCCTGCCAGCCCTTCCTTGTTCTTTTTGAAGACCTTGATATAGTCGTCGATGAAGCCGATGCTGCCCAGCAAAACGGTCACCAGCACCATGCACTGGATGTAGACGTTGCTTAAGTCGGCCAAGAGCAGGGTGGGCACCAGGATGGCGCTCAGGATGATGATCCCGCCCATGGTCGGGGTCCCCTGCTTTTGCATCTGCCCCTCGAGTCCGAGGTCGCGCACGACTTCTCCCACTTGCTTCAATTGCAGCCACTCAATGATGCGCCTGCCGATGCCGATGGAGACCAAAAGCGATAGCACGGCGGCGGCAGCTGCCCGGAAGGAGATGTATTGAAACAACCCTGCGCCCGGTAGGTCGGTGCTCTGTTGGAGATAATCGAAGAGGTGGTACAGCATCGTCTCGGGTTCAGTGTTCGGTGAGGGATGCGGAGAGGATGGCGACATCGTCGAAAGGCAGCCGCTCGCCATCGATCTCTTGGTACTTCTCGTGTCCTTTGCCTGCGACCAACACCACGTCGCCAGGCTGGGCCTGGATGCAGGCCGAGCGGATGGCCTCTGCCCGGTCTTGATTGGACGTGACTTTGCGGGCCTGAATGGGGTCCAAACCGCTGCGCATTTCGGCGATGATGGCGGCAGGGTCCTCGCTGCGGGGGTTGTCCGAGGTCAGGATGACCAGGTCGGCGAGTTCGGCGGCCACCTGCGCCATGATGGGCCGTTTGGTCCGGTCGCGATCGCCACCGCAGCCCACGACACAGAGTATGCGGGACTCTTGACCTGTCGTCGCAGCGATATTTCCGGCTTGCCGGACGGTGCGCAGGGTTTCGAGCACCTTCCGGAGGGCATCCGGGGTGTGGGCATAGTCCACGATGGCGTGGATGTTGCCATCGCCGGAGCGCACCTGTTGCATCCGCCCATCTGGCGCGTCGAGCAGGGACAGGTGGGTGAGGGTGTCCATGGCATCCCAGCCCAGTTCTCTGGCCACCGCGTAAACCGCGGTCAGATTGGATGCGTTGAATTCGCCGATGAGCCGGGTGTAGAGGTCCTGCCCGTGGATGTGCAGTTGCAGGCCGCCGAGGCTGTTCTCTACGATGCGCGTTTTGTGGTCTGCTACTTGGCGGGTGCCAAAGGTGACGCGGCGCGCCCGGGTGGCCGCGACCATGGTGTCGTGGTGTCGCGCGTCGGCATTGGTCAGGGCAAAGGCCGTTGCGGGCAGCTTGTCAAACAGGGACTTCTTGGCCGCGATGTAGGCGTTGAAATCACCGTGGTAGTCCAGGTGATCGTGTGTGATATTGGTAAATACAGCCCCCGTCAGCGGCGTGCCTGTCAACCGGTGTTGGTCGAGCGCGTGCGAGCTGGCCTCCATGAAGCAGTGGGTGCATCCGGCGTCGAGCATGTCGGCAAACAACTTTTGCAGCCCTACGGGATCGGGTGTGGTGTGGGTGGCGGGAACGATGCGGTCGACGATGCGGTTCTCCACGGTGCTGACCAGGCCGGCCTTGCGGTCAAACAGGCGGGCCAGGCGGTGCAGCAACGTGGCCACGGTGGTCTTGCCATTGGTGCCGGTGATCGCCACAATCTTGAGCCGTTCCCCGGGGTTGTCGTGGAAATTGGCAGCGAGGTGAGCCAGTGCGAGCCGGGCTTCTTCCACTTGCACGTAGACGACGTTTTCCTTGCGGTCGTCGGTCTCGGGCAGGCGTTCACAGATCACGGCTGCTGCGCCGGCCCTCACTGCGGCCGGAATGTGGTCGTGCCCGTCCACCACCATTCCGGGAATGGCAACAAAACAACCAAAGGGCTTGACTTGCCGGCTGTCGGCCACCACCGATTCCACCGCGATGTGGGTGGACCCGATGACCTGGGAGATGCGCGCTCCGTAGAGGATGTCTTTGAGCAGCTTCATGACAATTCGAGCAGGATGGTTTGGCCACGCCTTGGAGCGGTTCCGGGGGAGATGCTTTGGCGGCGTACGGTGCCTTTGCCGTTGATGTCCACGCGCAACC
This sequence comes from Flavobacteriales bacterium UBA4474, assembly GCA_002389295.1. Classification (GTDB taxonomy): domain Bacteria; phylum Bacteroidota; class Bacteroidia; order Flavobacteriales_D; family Sanyastnellaceae; genus UBA8752. The sequence goes on from DGOE01000090.1 coordinate 19,817, forward strand.
CTTGCGTTTCCAATAGGTGCACGGCGTCGCGCAGGGACATCCCACGGACGTCGGGAATGGACGTTTCGCTGGTGCTGCGCGGGGTGAGGTTGACAAAATCGACTTCGGTCTGTGCGGCCACATAGCTGGGGTAGTCCGAGGTGCCCGTTGTATCGAGCACGTAAGCCATGCCCAGAGCTTCATAGAGTGTGGTCAGGGTCTGGGTGTTGCCATTCATGGAAACGGGCAGTCGGGGCAGTGCAGCGAGGTTGCCCCGTTCCATTTCGGTGAGTTCGGGTTGGGTGCCGTAGAGGTGGTCTGCAATGGCGCGGAAGACCGGTGCGGCGACAACACCCCCGTAATAGCCGTTTGCTGAAGGGCGTTGGACAACAACTGCAATCGTGTATGCCGGCTTTTCCGCAGGGAAGTATCCTGCAAATGAGGCGCGGTGCCCTTGGTATCCGCCGCCCGGTTTGGCCGCACGTGCGGTACCCGTCTTGCCCGCTGCCCGGTATGGACGGTCGCGGAACACATCTTCTGCGGTACCGTGACCGCCGGGGGCACACACGCGTTCCATCATGGATTGCAGCGCCGCGATGGTGGGGCGGCTTGCGATGCGCTCTTGAATGACTTCGGTGGGTATGTTTTGCACGACCGCATTGCCGTCGAGCAAAGCATCGGCAAACCGCGGCTTGATCAAACGGCCATCTGCAGCGATGGCGTTGTACAGCACAGCGGTCTGCAGCGGGGTCATGCTGACCTCATAGCCGATGGACATGGACGTCAGTGAACAGGCGCTCCACGTGCGTTCTGCTGTGTTTTGGTGCAGGGAAGGGGTGCCTTCTCCCGCCAATGCAATCCCCAGGGGTTGGCCGAGCCCGAGGGCGTGCAGCGCATCCAACCACGCCTGGGGGTTTTGCGCAAAGACCTGTTGGACGGCTTTTGCAGTGCCCACGTTGGAGCTGCGTTCAAACACTTCCTCCAAGCGCAGGGCGCCGTATCCACCATCGGGTTCGCTGGTGTCGGTCATGCGCTTGCAGCCGCTTGCGGGTCGGAAGGCACCGTTGCCGGTCTCGATGGTGTCAGCTGGCGAAATGCGGCCGCTTTCGAGCAGGGCCATCACGCTGGCGAGCTTGAAGGTGGAACCCGGCTCCACGGCGGTGCCAATGGCGTGGTTGTAAGCCTCTGAGCACCGGCCTGTTTCGGGGTTGCGGACCAGGTTGGAGATGGCGATGACATCACCGGTGGCCACTTCGAGCACCACGGCGCATCCCCACTCGGCGGCATGGTGATCGAGTTGGACGCGCAGTGCATCCGTGGCCACGTCTTGGGTGCGGAGATCAATGGTGGTGCGCACGTCCCTTCCCGACTCCGGTGAGCGGATGAAGTCGTCGGTGGCGGGAATCCAATAGTTGCCGTGGATGCGGCGCATCAGCCGTTCGCCTGATTTGCCGGACAGGGCTTCATTGTAAGCGGCTTCGATGCCAACGCTGTTTCCCTCCGGGCGGTGCAGCCCGATGGTGCGGTTGGCCAAGGGAGAGAACGGCTTGTCCCGCCTCGGGCGCTCTGAAAACATAAACCCGGACTTGTTGCGGGAGCGGTCCCCAATCCAGGGGAAGGCCTCGACGGCTTGCCGCCGGTCCCATTCGATGTTTCTGGCGATGCGCACGTACCGGCTTTTGCCTGAGCGGTGGGCGGCCAAAAGGAAATCCCGCCAGCCGTTGCTGCTTTTCCCGCCGAACTCTCTGGCCAGCGCCTGGGACAGGCCCGGAAGCTGGGTCAAGAATGCGGTGCGCTCTTCTTCTGTGTCGATGACGGTGGGATCCCAGTGCAGGTCAAAGCGGGGCACGGAGGCCGCCAGCAAATGGCCGTCTGCGGAAAGGATGCGGCCGCGTTCGGGTTCGATGGTCCGCACCTGCGGCAGCATGGCCGCCGCATTTTCGTGCCGGGGATCCAGTTGGATCAAGGCGATTTTCAGCAGTATGCCGACGCCAAACAGTGCGAACACAGCGAACAGCACCCAAGCCCTCGTGGCGATGTTTTGTGCGTTCTTCATGGGGCTGTATTGGCTGAGTTGGGCAGTGTGGTGGGGGGTGCTTTCGGCGCGGAAAGACCCGCATCGGCCATGTCCTCATCCAACCGGCTGCGCTGCAATTGCGACTCGAACCTCCCCCTCAGGCTCTGCTCGTGGTGGCGGAGGTTGCGGAGTTCTTTGCGCCCTTCTTTGATCGCGCGCTCATCGTACTCGTATTGGTATTCCAGGTAGGTGTACCCCAGGATCAAGACCACCAAGAAGCCCAGGAAGGGCAAATGGCGGATCACCTCAGGTCCGCCGAGCCACTCGCCGGTGAGCGAATCCCGCACCGGAGAAAACACCTTGGAGAGCCATTGTCCAATCGGTGACGGGGTCCGCTGTGGTTGTTTGGTTTCGCCAGCGTCCGGTCTGAGGGGTTTCGCGTGGCCGGCATTGCGGCGGCGGTTGGATTGTTCTGGCGTGCGGTTCTCCTGGGCAATGTTGCGTGCCAAACGCTCCTCGGGGGAGAGTCTGCGGTTGCTCTTTGGCGCAGCCTTGCGCGGGCGCTTGGACATCCTGCTCATGCGGCCATGGCGTTGCGGGCCGCGACGCGCATGCGCGCGCTCCGGGACCGGGGGTTGGTTTCCATTTCCTCGGGGGTTGCGACGAGGGCTTTGCCGGTGACCTTGTCAAAAGGGGCGAGGGAGCGTCCGTGAAAGTCTTTGGCGATGACCCCGTCGAGGTTGCCCGCCCGCATGAACCGCTTGACCATGCGGTCTTCCAGGCTGTGGTAGCTGATGACCACGAGCCGTCCGCCGGGCTTGAGCAGCTTGAGGCTGGCCTTGAGCAATTCGGAAAGGGCGCCGAGTTCGTCGTTGACCGCGATGCGCAGTGCTTGGAAGGCCTGGGCCAGATACTGATTGCGCTTCTGCGGTGGCGCCAGCGGCCCCAGGATGTCCTGCAGCCTGCGGGTAGACGAAATGCCCTCCTTGCCATCTGCGGCGATGGCACTGTGCAGGGCGCGGGCGGCACGGTGGGGTTGGGGCAGCTCCCCGTAATTGCGGAAGAGCTGGGTCAATTCCTTTTGGTCCATGCGCTGGATGAGGTCATCTGCCCCTTCGGGCAAACGCGGGTCCATGCGCATATCCAAGGCGCCATCACCACGGGTGCTGAACCCGCGTCCTTCGGCGTCAAATTGGTGGGAGCTGACCCCGAGGTCGGCGAGGATGCCGTCCACTTGGGTCACGCCATGCACCTTGAGGAAATTGGCAGCGTAGCGGAAGTTCTCGGGGATCAATGTGAAACGATCGTCCGCAGGCACATTGGGCAAGGCGTCGGGGTCGCAATCAAAACCGAACAACCGCCCGCCGGCCCCCAGTGCATTGAGGATGCCCCGGCTGTGCCCCCCGCCCCCGAAGGTGCAATCCACGTAAGTTCCGCCGGGCTGCAAGGCGAGCCCATCGAGGGCGGCGTCAAACAGCACGGGGACGTGGTAGGCAGTGGACATCAGTTGCGGCTGGGATTGTTGGGGTTGGAGCCAGGCTCGATGTCCCGGCGTACACGCTCGGCCAAGTCGCCGAAATCGAAGTCGGCGTCGTCGCCGAGTACCTGTTGCTCGAAGCGGTCCTTGGCCCACACCTCGATTTTCTCACCGAGTCCGGTGACCACGCAATCTGCGGGCTTGCCCGCCTCCAGGCCGGCGTGCCCGAGCAGAGCGCCAGGAAGGAGCATGCGCCCCGAGCTGTCCAGTTCCACGAGGGTGGCCCCCTTCATGAATTTCCGTTGGAAGAGTTGGTGCTGACGGTCGTACCGGCTGAGCTGCCCCATTTCGGCATTGACCTTGTCCCATTCGGGCTTGGGGTAAAGCACCAGGCAGCCCTCGAAGATGTCGCGGTTCACCACCAGCCCGCCGTGCAGCACGCGGTCCAACTGCTTGCGCAGTTTGGCCGGGAAGCTGACGCGCCCTTTGGCGTCAATCCGACAGTGATATTCTCCGAGGAGGTTGAGCATGGTGCGAATGGGCGTCTTGCCCAACCAAAAGTAGATGCTTTATCCCACGATTTCCCACTGGCTCCCACAATCTGACACAATGTGGAAAATTTACTGACGCCTGTGGATGGGCAACTTTTTCAACAATGG
>DGOE01000090.1:23982-28117 GCA_002389295.1 Flavobacteriales bacterium UBA4474
GTGGGAAATTGTGGGGTGTTGATAGCGATGCTGCTCAACGTGCTCCGCCCTTGTTCACATCACCCCCTTCATTCACCGTGATTTCGACAGGTTGTGCGCAAAGACTTGAAGGCTTTCTTTGCCTACAGGTAAAGGCATTCGCATGGAGCATGATCTCATCACGGATGGACGCTATCGATACGTCCAGAGCGCCAGTGAGGGTGAGCCCCTCATCTTGTTGCACGGCCTGTTTGGTGCGCTGAGCAACTTCGAGCACCTCTTCACGCACTTTGCCGGGAAGATGCGGGTGGTCATCCCCATGTTGCCGCTCTATGATTTGCCTTTGGCCACGACCAGTGCCAAGACCTTGTGCAAGCATGTGGAGGGGTTCATCGACCACCTTGGGCTGGACAAGGTGCACCTGCTGGGCAATTCGCTCGGAGGGCACGTGGGCCTCATTTACACCAAACGAAATCCGGACCGCGTGTCTTCATTGACCCTCACCGCGAGCAGCGGCCTCTACGAGAACGCTTTTGGGCGCTCGTTTCCGCGCAGGGAGGACAAGGAGTTCATTCGGAACAAGGTGGGGGAGACCTTTTTTGATCCTGCCCACGCCACCGATGAATTGGTGGACGAGTGCTTTGCCATTGTCAACGACAGGAACCGGGTATTGCGCATCCTCGCCATTGCCAAGAGTGCCATCCGCCACAACATGGCGGCGGACCTGCCGGCCATGAAGCAGCCTTCTTGCTTGATCTGGGGCCGGAACGATACGATTACGCCCCCCGAAGTGGCCGACGAGTTTAAATCGTTGCTGCCCGATGCCGACCTCTTCTGGATCGACCAGTGCGGACATGCGCCGATGATGGAGCACCCCGAGGAATTCAACCGCATTTTGAGTGATTGGTATGAGCGTCGAGGAATACTCAGTTGACGACCCCACCTTCGTCAAGTCCAGCGCCAAGCGGCAGGAATGCCCAGAGGCCGACCGCCCGGAGTACGCCTTCATAGGCCGCTCCAACGTGGGGAAGAGTTCGCTGATCAACATGCTCACCGGGCGGAAGGCCTTGGCCAAAACGAGTTCCACCCCGGGCAAGACGCAGCTGATCAATCACTTCTCCATGACCACCGCGGGTGCCGAGTGGTACTTGGTGGACCTGCCCGGCATCGGTTATGCCAAGGTGTCCAAGAAGGACAGGCACTCCTGGGACCGGACTTCACGGGAGTATCTGACCAAGCGCGAAAACCTCATGTGCATCATGATGTTGATTGACTCCCGGCTTCCGCCCCAGAAAATCGACTTGGAATTCATGGTGTGGATGGCGGAAAAAGGGCTTGCCTTTGCCATGATTTTCACGAAAGTGGACAAGCTCACCATCGCCGAGCGCGAGGCCTTCTTGCCGCGCTATACTGCGCGCATGCTCAAGCAGTGGTCGGCGATGCCCCCGCATTTCGTGACTTCGGCGGAGAAGAAAGATGGGCGTCAGGACGTGCTGGGGTTCATCGCCCAGTCCAACCCCATTTACCGCAAACCGCCCAAACCGGAGTAGGGCCGCTCAGGCTTATCCTTCAGTGCCCGGGCCTACGCCGATGCGTTCGGCGAGCTCGGAAGTGAACCCCCGGATGGCGCCTGCCGCCCGCGCGTCTTGTGTGGAGCGCTCGAGGGCATCGGCGAGGGTCATCATCGATTGGCACACAAAGACCTTCATTTCATCCACGGTCATGTCCTTGTCCCAGAGGTCGATGCTCAGGGCCTCCTTGCCGTTCCATACGCTGAGGGCAAAGGCCTTGGCCTCGGCGTTGGCGATGCCGGCGTCGGAGGCTGACCACCGAATGGAGGTGGGCACCTTGTTGCCGTCGGTGGTCACGGTCAAATGAATGTCGGAGGAGTGGTCGGCTGACATGGAGCGCAAGTTCGGGGTTCCCGCTCAGGTGTTGGGCCTGTAGGCTTGCAAAAAGGGCAAGACGTCTTGCTTGTCCATCAACTCTTGCAAGGTCATTTCGGGGTGGCGTTGCATAAAATCCTCCACCCAACGCAGGCCCATGTACCAACCCAGGCGGTCGGGGCTGTCTTGTGGCACGTCGCCCGCCTTGGTGAACGGGGCATCGGCCACCCAGCGCTGAATGTCCATTCGCTTGGAGGTATAGAGGAATTCCTCCTTGCGCAGCTCCATCCAGACTTGCATTTCATGGGCGCGGATCCAGTCCCATTCTGCTGCTGTGAAATCCAGCAGGTCGTGGGCGGGAATCTCCGGGGTCAGGCACCGGGTGATGAACAGCACTTTGCCCCAGTAGAGGAGTTCATCGGCCAGGCGGGACTGCTGGGGATAGCGGTCTTGGAAATGGACGAGCAACCAACCCCGCATGGCATCGCCTGCAAGGTGCTCCGGCACCATGCGCTCCTGCATGTACCGGGGGTAGATGTTGGGCGGAAGGCCCAAGACAGCTGGGTGATGGGCGCCGATAAAGAATTCGCAACCGATCAGGAGCAGGTCATCGGTGGGGTAGGTGCTGTAATTGAAGCCGGTGTAGCTGAAGTCGACATTGGGAATCGTTGCGTTGGGAAAATGCTGGTGAAACCGGCTGATGGCCCGCTTGAGGTTGGCCTCGGCGTCCTGGAGCCGACCCGATTGGTTCAAGGCGCTGTCAACCCCACCGATGGCGATGCGGGTGCCTTCGAAAGCAGTGAACCCTGCCCAGGCCGAGTCGAGTGTGGCCCTGTTGTCTTCCGACCCCGGAGGCCAAGGGCCGAGTTGAAGGATGTCGGTGATGAGGTGGCGTTCCCACCCCGCGTTTGCCGTTTCGGGCGGTAAGGCCCCTCTGGAGTTTACCTGTTGCCAGCTCTCTGTGGTGGTGGAACTGGTCTCGATGTAGGGGCGGGCGTAATGCTCATAAGGGTCTTTGGAGCCACAACCATTCAACAAACAGGCCCACACCAAAAGGGCCAAGGTGAAAAAGGCCGGTTCCCGCAGGTATTTCACGGCCTGTGCACTCGTCTGAACACGCATGGTGCAAAAGTGCGCAGGCTGACCGCCTTTATTTCAGGTTTGGTACGCAATTTGCTCTCCGTGCAACGTTTGATTCCCGAAGACATGGTTTCCAAAGTGATTTTTCGTTCCGCTGTTTGTTTGATGGGCTGTGTGGTCCTCGTTTTCAGTGCTGCAGGGCAGGCATCAGATGATGCCAACGCTCCGCTGGGCCACGCCCGCTACCCAGAACCTCAGTTCAGGATGGGTTTGCACCTGTTGCCTTCTGTAGCGTGGATGGATGTGCGCGATGCCCACAGCGCTTCCACAGGCAGCATTGTTCGCTTGGGGTTTGGCTTTACGGCGGACGTCATGTTTGCCGACAACTATGCTTTTGGCACTGGTGTGAATGTCTTCCGCAATGGGGGCAAGGTGTCTTATTTCGACCGCACCGCAGGTCACCCCACTGAAGTCGCGGATGACACCACCCAATTCCTGGTGCGCAGAGACCGCGCACTGACGCAACATTGGGTGGAGGTGCCCTTGAGTTTCAAATTCCGGACCCGGGAAATTGGATACATCACCTACTGGGGTCAATTCGGCCTGGGCTTGGGGCTCAATTTGCGCAGCCATGCAGACGATGAGGTGGACTATCTCTATCGCGCGGTAGACGACGGTATGGGGGGCAGTGAATGGGTGGAAGCTTCTGACCTCGCTGTATTTCCATCCGATGATGTCCCCGTAGAGAATGAAGCGGCGCTGTTGCGGGCGGCCATGATCGTGGGCATGGGCATCGAGTACAACCTGAGTGGCAAGACGTCCTTGCTTGTAGGCGCCACCTTCAACAACGGCTTATTCAACGTTGTCAGCAACCGCAACTTTGGGCCAAATGCCGGGGAGGAGCACATTGTTCCTGCTCCCGATGGCGATCTGGACCCTGCACTGGTGGAGGGGTACAACATCAAAATGGTCGACAACGCCATCCTTTTTAGTTGTGGGTTGTTGTTCTGACATGAAACTCGCCTCATCCCGCACAATTGACCCCGCGGCCGCTGGCCAACACATCCAAGCATGGATGGCGGATTATTTGGCTTCATCTGGCCTCGATGGCTGGGTGGTCGGCGTCAGTGGCGGGATTGACTCCGCCGTGACGTCCACCCTTGCGGCGCGGACGGGCAGGCCCACGGCTT
>DGOE01000125.1 GCA_002389295.1 Flavobacteriales bacterium UBA4474
TTGTGCGCATTGAAAATGGGCCAAAACACCTGGGCCGTTTCGGCATCGAGTTCCAGCTCTTCGGTCAGGAAGCCAACAGCCATGACATCCATCCGTTCGCGCAAAGCCTCTCGATCAGCACCCCCTGTGGATCGATCGGGTTGAGCGTGAAGCAGCGGCGCGGAAACCAGTCCTAATGTCAACAGCGCAAACGCGAGGGGTTGGGTCATTCTCATCGGTTGATTCATCTTCATTGGAATTAATACAAATTGGGCCAAGACTCCTCATCGGGTCCCAAGGAGCCGTCCTCCTCCATCAGGTCCATCATGCCTCCGAGTTCTTCGTCAGACAAAGCCTCGAGCTGACAGGCAAACGTCACGCAAGGTTCCGGTTGCGTCACCTCACTCAGCAACACGCCGACACCGAGAATCAGCGCAATGGCTGCCGCTATTCTGCCTCCTGAAAACAAACGGACCAAGCGTCCTTTGCCCGGAGCAGACATTACGTTGGCTACTGCACGTTCAACCGCAGCATCCGACACGCGGAAACCGTCGTCTCTTTGACTTGGCTGGGGTGTTGTTCCTGTGGACATCAAGGGTAAAACGAAAAGGTGCTGTGAAGGTTTAATGGCTCAGTGTCTCCTCTTGCTCCAAGAGGGCCTCAATCTTTTTGCGGGCATGGTGAAAGGAGGACTTCAGCGCTCCTTCTGAAGTGCCCGTCTCGAGCGAGAGGTCAGCGTAGGTTCGGTCATCGAAATACCGCGCTTGAAACACCCAACGCTGCTTTGGTGGCAAGGTCGACACCGCCGCGTGAAGCCGGGCCAAGATGGCGTCCCCATCAAAATGAGGAGAGGACAACACTTGTGCCGTCCTTTCTTCAAGCACCACATCCAGCGGTGCCATGCGGCGCAGCTTGCGCTTGCGTGCAGCGTCCACCGTAGCATTGCGGGTGATGCGCAACAACCATGCGCGGCGCTGGTATTCATTGCCTTCGAATCCATCCCAAGCCTGCCAGGCCTTGACAAAGACAGATTGGGCCACGTCTTCCGCATCTTCGACCACCCCCAGCATCCTTCTGCTCTGGGACAAGACCATGCGGTAATGCTCACGCATCCATGAAGCAAAGTCGGGAGGGACAGTGGGGTCAGCTTGATTGTGCACGTTCCCCAAAGGAACGGCCGAGCAACGGTCGGGTTTAACCAAAGGCGTTTCGAATCACAGACAATCCTTCATCCAAGATGCCTGGCGCAGCAGCAAAGGTTTCCCTGCCCGACAGCAAGGCCTGTGGCTCTGATTCCCCGCCGAAGTCACAGGTAATTCCGCCTGACTCCTGCACCAGCAGCAACCCCGCCGCAATGTCCCATGGCTGCAAACTGTATTCGAAAAAAATGTCGAACCGCCCGCAGGCCACGTACGCCAAATCAATGGCAGCCGAGCCCATGCGGCGCAAACCTCGGGTGCCCTTGGCAAATGCCGTCAGGGCCGCGAGGTAGTCCTCCATGCGGGTAAAGTCCCAATGCGGAACACCCGTAGCGACCAGGGCATCAGAGAGCTGCACGCGGCCCGAACACTGCACGGGTTGACCATTCAGCCGGGTACCGCCCCCCTTAAACGCCGTAAAACATTCGTCCCGAGTGGGGTCATACACCACACCAATCACCGGGTCATCCCCATCGACCAGGGCCACCGAAACGCAGAAAACAGGCAACCCGTGGATCAGGTTGGTCGTGCCATCCAAGGGGTCCACCACCCAGCGAAAACGCACGTGGCCATCGCCGGACCCGGTGCCCTCTTCTGCGAGGAATCCCGCTTCGGGCAGCACGGCAGACAGGCCCTTGACCAACCGGGCTTCGGCCTCCTTGTCTACATGACTGACCAGCGAATTCAGGCTTTTGGTTTCGACCTGGTCCTGTGCCACTTTTTGTTCGAGAAGAAAGGCCCCAACCGGACGAATCACGCCTTCGGCAGCCTCTGTAAGCGCGGTCAGGGACAGGTCTTTCAATGTCATCTACAGTCCAAATCAATGGTCGAAATCAGCGCCCCAACCACCGCTTGATGGTCTGTTTGTGGAGCAACGCCAGCAAGACCAAACCCGACACACAGGTCAATGTGGCGATCAGCTCGGCTTGGGTCATGGTCATGCCCAGGAATTCCATGGGGGCATTGACGCGGATCTTCTCAATCCAGAAGCGCTCAACGCCGTTGAACATCAAGTAGACGGCAAACAGCGTCCCCTTGACCTTCCATCGCTTGCGCATGGACCAGAGAAAGGCAAAGATGGCCGCGGCCATGAGGGTCTCATAAAAAGAGGTAGGGTAGACCCCCGGGTCCAGATAGGTGCCGAAGCCTTCAAAAATGGGCCAGGGATCGGCCTCTGTGATCAGCTTGCCGGTATACCCTGAAGGCCGCGGTCCAAAAACCGCATTGACGTTGTTGGGGAAATTGTAGCTCCACACCCAGTCGGGGGCCCAAGCCAGCCAATCGGGCTTGGGGTGGGGGTTGGGGATGCCCCAATCGCCGTCACCGCTCACCTGGCAACCGATGCGGCCGATACCGTAGGCCAGCATCAATGCAGGCGCTGTGGCATCGGCGAGGTGAAGAAACGGAATGCCATGTCTGCGCCCGTACAAGGCCACCGCTATGCCCCCGACAATGAGGCCGCCATAGATGGTCAGACCACCGAGAAAGCCTTGCAGCGAGGGCGCCGTAAAAAAGGCCACCAGCTCTTCCGGGTATTCGAGCAAGTGAAAGAATTTGGCCCCCAATACACCGCCCACAGCGGCCATCAAAGTGATGTTGCCCGTCCTTTCCCAGGGGTGGACAAGTACCGTTTCTTCCTTTGGGGTTTCCCGCCTTTGGGCCATGTCCTCCCGGTAGCGCATGAAGCCCATGGCTGCCGCTCCAAGAAGGCCAAGCAGCGGATAACCCGCACCACTAAACAGGTGTTGTTGTGGTGGTCCACCGCCTTGAAAGAGCGTGCCGGCATTCCACAGCAGCCACAAGACCTTCCATCCGAGTAGCCAACCCAAGAGACCGCTGGACGCCCAGGCCAAGGGACCAGCAGCCTTGCCGGCGACCACCTTTTTTTCGGATGCCGAGATGAGGCCTTCTTTTTCCTTGCGCTGGAGCTCTCGCTTGAGCAGCGCACTCGCCACCACAAAGGCCAGGGCGACCATCAGTCCAAAAGTGTTGACCAACTTCAAGGCAGGAACCTCCACACCAAGCAAGTCCTGAAAGAGAAAATAGAGATTGGGGTACACTTGGGGTCCGTTCTGTTAGGGGTCAATTTAAGGCCTCAGCCAAAGCCCCTTGGACCACACCTTCCGACATTCGGGAGAGTTTTACAGGGACAATGCTACCCGGGGGACAACCGCTGTCCGCCGCAACGGCGACCCGTACATATTCCGGGGTGTATCCCAATCGCAGGCCGTGTTCATCGGTCTCTGCTTCCAGCAGCACAGGGCGAACGGCCCCTTCGAACCGGGCCGCATGGGCCCACTGCTTTTTGAGGCTCATCTGCCTGAGCACTTTGTTGCGGGCCTTGCGCACGGGGACAGGGACAACATCCTCCAGCCTCAATGCGGTCGTCTTTGCCCGCTCGCTGTAAGTGAAGACGTGGAAATATGCCGCTGGAAGGTCGTCGAGAAAAGCCACCGTCTGGGCAAATTCTTCCTCGCCCTCTCCAGGAAATCCAACAATCACATCGATGCCAATGGCCGCATGGGGCATGGCCTCCACAATCCGCGCCACCCTGTCACGGTATAAATCGGTGCGGTAACGGCGACGCATGGACGCCAAGATTTCGTCGCATCCACTCTGAAGCGGGATGTGAAAATGCGGTTGGAAGCGCTCGGACTGCGCCACATGGTCGATGAGCTCCTCTGAGAGCAAATTCGGCTCGATGGAACTGATGCGGAAACGCGCCACAGGAGACAAAGCAGGATCGGACTCCAAGGCCCGGCACAAGCCGAGCAGATCCTCACCGTGCGCTTTGCCGAAGTCACCAATGTTGACACCGGTCAAAACGATTTCCCGGGCACCGGCAGCCACCGCCTTGCGCGCCTCTGCCACTGTAGAAGCCATGTCTGCGCTGCGCGAACGGCCGCGTGCCAGGGGAATGGTACAAAACGCACAGAAGTAATCGCAGCCGTCCTGGACCTTGAGAAAACTGCGGGTGCGGTCGCCGGAACTCACGGCAGGGTGGAAGGCGGTCACTTCTCGGATCTCGCCCCGCCTGATCACCGCTTGACCCAACTGTTCTGCCTCCAGCCGAAGCGCGGTGCGCTGGTCGAGGTAATCGGCCAAGTTGAATTTGTCCTGTGCCCCCAGCACCAAGTCGACACCGTCAATGCCGGCAATTTCCTCGGGCTTCAATTGGGCGTAGCAGCCGATGACGACCACGGTGGAGTCCGGGTTGGCCGCCTTGGCGCGCCGCACAATGTTGCGGCATTTGGCATCCGCGTGGTCGGTAACCGAACACGTATTGACCACGACCACGTCCGGGCCTTCATCTGTGGTCACACGGGCGTATCCCGCTTCTTGCAGGCCATTGGCCAAGGCGCTGCTCTCCGAAAAGTTCAGTTTGCAACCCAAGGTTTCGAACGCCACACGACCCGAATTGGACATGCTGCGAATTTACAACGCAACCTTTCGGGGGTTTCAGCGGTTCATGCCTTGTGCCAAGAGGTGAGCGTAAAAGGTTGCTTAACTTGGCCGACCTGCCACAAACCACAAGGATGAACCAAACCCGATTCCCCCTGCTGAGCGCATTGCTCACACTCTGCATTGCTGCTCAAGCGCAATCGTTTCAAATCTCCACGGAGATGCTCAATGGCACCTTCAACAGTGGAGGCCCCATTGGCTTCATTGACGTCGACAACGACGGCCTCGATGACGTGGTCATTTTCGACCAAGGTGAGGATGTCAACATCCTGTACCAAACCAATACTGGATTCAACAAAGTCCACTACGGCCCCGTCAGTGGCGCCAATCAATGGGGTGCATGCATCGGTGACATGGACAACGATGGCATCAAGGACATCTTTGCCGGAGGCAGCTATGACGGTGTACACCTGATGCGCATCGGCACCGGCGGTGCTTTCCAATTGGACGATCTCGACAATGGTTCCATGTTCATGCAAGCCTGCAACATGGCCGACCTGGACAACGACGGCGTACTCGATGTTTTTGGCTGTCATGACGACGCCCTGAGCCGGATGTGGAAAGGGGATGAAGCGGGCCTACCGGTCAACGACCAAAGCCTGATGCCGCTGATGGATTACGATTTCAGTGACTACCCCAACACCGACCACAGTGGCAACTACGGCACTGTGTTTTCTGACTTCGACAGCGATGGCGACGTAGACCTCTACATCGCAAAATGCCGCCAGTTCGTCAGCGACCCACAGGATCCACGACGCATCAACCAGCTTTGGGTCAATGATGGCCAAGGCGGCTGGACCGAGGAAGCGCTCGAGCGCGGACTGGTCTTTTACGAGCAGGGGTGGACTTCCGATTTCGGAGACATCGACAACGACGGTGACATGGACCTCTGCGTGACCAACCACAGCACCACCCTCATGCTGTTGGAAAACGACGGAACCGGACACTTCACCGACATCACCGCCGGCAGCGGCATGGAAGTCAGTGGCTTCTTCCTCCAGAGCAAGTTCGAGGACTTTGACAACGACGGGTTCATCGATTTCATGACCTCAGGAGACAACAGTTCCAACTTCTACTTCAAAGGCAACGGCGACGGAACATTCGCCCAGCTCGATTGGCCCTTCGCATACGGCGACGCCATGTTGAGCTTTGCCACCGGAGACGTGGCCCGCGACGGTCAGATGGACCTCATTGCCAGCTATGGCAGCGTGTATGTGAGCCCAGACAACAACAACCCTGACCAGCTGTACATCAACGAAGGCAGTGACAACCACTGGGTTTGTTTTGACCTCCAAGGCATCGAATCCAACAGCGACGCCGTCGGCGCCCAGGTGGCCATCTACGGACCTTGGGGCACGCAGCTCCGCGACGTCAGGGCAGGGGAGAGCTACGGCATCACCTGCACCACCCACCCCCACTTCGGTTTGGGCATGGCAGACTACATCGACAGTGCTGTGGTGCATTTCCCCAGCGGTTTCACCGTCACGCTCACAGACCCCGCCATCGACACGTACCACAACGTCATCGAGGCGCCTTGCCAAATCGGTGCTTTTGACCTCACCCTCGAAGGCGCGAATGTGCTCTGCCCGGGCGAGACATCCACCATCACAGCCCCTGCTGGTTATGCCAGCTATGCCTGGAGCAATGGAGCAGACACCGAGACCGTCACCGTAGGCGAGACGGGCAACTACACCGTGCTCGTATACGACAGCGAAGGATGCGCCGGTGTATCCAATGCCACATCCATCGAGGTCTACCAACCCGAAGTGCCCACCATCACAATCGACGGCGACCTGAAGTTGTGCGAAGGTGAAACCGTCACCCTGATCTGCAGTGCGGCCCCCGCCTACAGCTGGAGCTCGGGCGAAACTGAGCAGACCATTCTGGTGACCGAGCCCGGCACCTATTCAGTGGCTGTGGAAGGGGAGTGCGCAGACCCGACCAGTTCGGAAACCATCACGGTGGAAGTTTTCACCGTGCCTGAAACCCCCACCGTGGAGGACAGTTCCATTCCTACACCTGCCAGCACCACGCTGGACTTCTCTGGCAACGAGCTCCATTGGTACGAAAGCGAGGTGGCCACCACACCGGTCTTCGTTGGAAACAGCTTCGAGACACCGGTTCTCGAATCCACCACCACGTTCTGGGTAGAAGACGTCATCAACCACGGGCTCGAGACGGCGATGGGCGGATCCTCACAGCAGGACGACGGTCAATACCACGACAACAGCAACTACTGGTTGCGCTTTGACGCCTACGAAGACATCATCATCCAGTCCGTCAAGGTCTTTGCCAACGGCGAAGGCGACCGCACGGTCGCGGTCATCGATGGCGCAGGCAACGTCTTGGACGAAATCACCGTCAACATCCCCGATGGAGAAAGCGTGGTTGAACTCGGATTGGAAGCCTCTGCCGGAAATGGCCTCGGCTTGCGGAGCGTGGGCAACAACCCCCAACTCTGGCGCGACGGACAAGGCAGCAACCTGGCTTATCCTTTTGAGCTTGGAGACTTGGCCACCATCACTTCCAGCAGCGTCAACAACCCCAACAACGCCACCAACTACTACTATTTCTTCTACGACTGGACTGTGACCACCCAAGGCGTCGCCTGCGCTTCCGACCGGGTTCCTGTGACCGTCACCGTTGAAGTCTCTGGCGTGGACGACCTCACCGTACTCAGTGGCCAGCTCAATGTGCACCCCAACCCATCCCATGGCGTTGTGCGCCTCGACTGGGCCGGATTTGGCCAAGGTGCCGTGCGCTGTGAAGTCACGGACATGTCCGGCAAGCTGATCTTTAGCCACCAAGCAAGTGGCGCAGCCGCACTCGGTGCCATCGACCTGAGTGCACTGCCCCGTGGCGTGCACATCCTCAAACTGATCGGCGCGGAAAGCACCGCCACCGCGCGCATCGTCCTTCGCTGATCCCCAACAAGGCACCCATGGACCCCGCCCTGCACAAGGGCGGGGTCTTTTTTATCATTGCCTATGCGCCACGCATTCGGAACTGTCATTTTGGCCCTGTTGCTCGCCTCTACTGCGGCGGTCTGGCAATTGGGTGCCTTTGCGCCGCGCCCCATCATCTCAGCCCATGAAGGGCTCGAGGCCTACTTCCGAAACGATGTCCTCGGCGGATTGCCCGACACCATCAACGCCCTGTTTTACGGGTCGGGAAAATGCGCGGGCTGCCACGGGGAAGACCCCAATAACTACGCTTCACTCGCAGGCCAGTCCTTTCCCATGGAACCCATGTTGGATGCATGGGACGTCAACGTGGTGGACGATTGGCGCAGTTCCATCATGGCCAACAGCACCAAGGATCCGTTCTGGCGCGCCAAAGTCCGGCATGAAGTGATCACCAACCCCAGTCACGCAGCCGGACTTGAAGACAAGTGCACCAGCTGCCACGCACCTGTGGGCCATTTCGCCGCCCACCATGAGGGTGCCGAGTACTATTCACTGTTGGAGGCCATCACCGACAGCCTGGCCCTTGATGGCGTGAACTGTGCCGTGTGCCACCAACAAGATGCCGCCGGCATCGGTACCCGCTTCAGCGGAGAAATGACCTTCGTGGAAGACACGATATACGGTCCCTACGGCGGCGGAAAGGACGAATACCCCGTGCAGTACCAGCCCATGCAGAGCTTCATCGGCTTCTTTCCCATGTACGGAGAGCACATGACCGAATCCGAAAGCTGTGCAGCGTGCCACAGCCTCATCACCAACAGCGTCGACCTCGAAGGTGAATACACCGGTGAAACGGTCATAGAGCAGGCCACCTATCATGAGTGGGTCAACTCTGTGTTCTCAGCAGGACCCGAGCAGCAGGAGTGCCAAGGCTGTCACATGCCCCAAATCGATGACCCTGTGGCCATCGCCAGCGGCTACGCCTGGTTGCAACCGCGGTCACCCTTTTCGCTCCACTACTTCGTGGGCGCCAACACCCACATGCTGCGCATGCTCCGCAACAACGTCGATTCCCTCGGTCTCAGCGCGACCGAGGACCAGTTCGACAGCACCATCGACCGTACGCTGGCCATGCTCGAAGAGCAGACCCTTGACCTCACGGCTGCGCTGGTGCTCGACGACGGTTTGCCTCGGGTCGATGTGGAACTCACCAACAAAGCAGGGCACAAATTTCCCTCCGGCTATCCTGCCCGGCGGGCTTGGGTCGAAATGAAAATGACCGACCAATCCGGTCAAACCATTTTTCACTCGGGCGCTTGGAACCCCGAAACCGGTCACATCATCGGACAAGAGTATGTGGCGTGGGAACCGCACCACGACCTGGTCTCCGACCCGAGCGAAGTGGTCATCTACGAGTTGGTCTTGGGGGATGTCAATGGCGACCCGACAACCTTGCTGGAAAGGGCACACAATCACTTGAAAGACAACAGAATGGCGCCGCGCGGTTTTACCACCGACCACGCCGTCTACGACACCACTGCCATCATTGGATCGGCATTGACCGACCCCAATTTCAACCGCAGCCCAACAGGGGAGGAGGGCACCGGCACGGATCGCATCAGTTACATGCTGCCCGATGGGTGGCAGGAAAGCGGGCAACTCGACATCGCGTGCACGGTGTGGTACCAAAGCCTGCCGCCCAAGTGGGTCGCTCCCATGCTTGAAATCCAGGGAGACAGTTTGATCGATGGATTCCGCAGCTTGTATGCCGAATTCGCCCCCACGCCGGAGCGGATCACGGGCGTCACCCTTTCGGAGACCATCAGCCAGGTCATGGACGTGCAGGCATCCGCAGCACTGACCGCTTACCCCAATCCGAGCAGCAGCGGCGCGGTCATGGTTGCATCTGCAGGCACCGCGCCCATTGGTTCGTTTGCACTGTACGATGCCCAAGGACGGCTTGTGGAATCCGGAACTTGCACCACCAACCGCCTGCGCATCGCGCTGCCAGCTGCCGGTCAATACATCTTCCGAAGTGAAGAAGGCCGCACCCTCAGATTGGTGCGCCGCTAAAGGCGGGCGCGCCCCCTTCCAGATCAGCCTGTGTACTCCATAAACACAGGACAATGGTCGGAACCGTGGACATCGACCATGATTTCAGCAGGGCCGCAATGGGCCATGGCTGAAGCTGAGGCCAGGAAGTAATCCAAGCGCCAGCCCACGTTCTTCTCACGCGCTCCGCCCCGGTAGCTCCACCACGAATACTGCACGCGGTCGGGATTTTGGTGCCGCCAAACATCGGTGAAGCCGCCGTCCAACAGCGCGGTCATGCCGTCGATCTCCTCTTGGGTATAGCCTGGCGTCTTGTTGTAGTTCGCCTGAGGACGGGCCAAATCCACCGCTTGGTGGGCCACGTTGAGGTCTCCGCAACACAAGACCGGCTTATCGGCTGCGAGCCCCGCGAGGTATTCTCGAAAGAGCACGTCCCACCGCTTTCTAAACGGCAACCGCTTCAGCCCTGAAGAACTGTTCGGCGTATACACCGTCACAAAGTGGAAGCCGTCAAATTCTGCAGCCGTCACCCGGCCTTCGTCGTCCATGCCTTCGACGCCGATGCCATGGGTCACCGCCTTGGGCTCCACCCGCGACAAAATGGCGGTGCCACTGTAGCCCTTTTTTACAGCGCTGGAACAGTAAACATGCCAATCCCCAGACAGGCCAAACAACGCCTCCCTGACTTGGTCATCCTGGGCTTTGGTCTCTTGTAAACCCAGCACATCCAACCCACTCTGGGCCAGCCATCCCTCAAAATCCTTTTTGACAACGGCGCGCACACCGTTTACGTTCCACGTTCCCAATTTCATGGGCGCAATCTCGCACAGCCCAACCGGATTCAGGCCATCCCGTCCGGACGGGCCCAACCCCGCGCCACCAACTGCGCCAACAACAAGTCGACATCGTCCGATTGATGCAACACCCGGCGCACCTGCAGCATCTCCATGAAATGGGCGCCCTCGGTCGCCAATCCGGCACTGTGGTCCATCCTGACCAGGTGGTTGAAGTCCTCCGTAGGCCCCACGTCCAACAAACGGAAGTCGCGTTGCACAGGCTCGTAACCCACGATCAAACGCCGGCCGTCGACCTCCGCCAGTTCCAAGAAATGGGGCAGGGTCAGGAACTCGAGCTGCCAAGGCGCCATATAGCCCAATGAGAAGTAGGGGTAGTAGCGCTCATTGAAGGAAATCCCCAATGAATCCAGCCCTTCCTTGAGCCGAGTCATGGCACCGCGAACGCGCGCGCCGGTGGTCTCGGAAGGGTTGAAGCGCTTGTACACGCCCCACCGCTTGGTCGGCGTGTAGTACTCAAATTCACCAAGCTCGAGCTTGTAATCAAAGTCAGAGGGCAGGTCCAGCACATACCCGGGATAGTACCACTTGAATCCAGCAGAGCGGCCAAAGTCGATTTCCTTGAGCATGGTGTAAATGCCCAAACCGTATTGCCTGTAATCAGGATGCTGGAGGCCAATCAAACTGGCCATGGACTTCTCGCCCATGTCGAAGTAACTCACCGCCACCAAACGGTCACCATCGTATACACACACCTCCCGCGTATCGAACACCGTGCGGTGGAATCCACTCGTCAAATACTCGTTGAGGGTGGGGTGGATGAATCCCTTGAAACGGTGCTTGTGCAGGGCGTAGAGCGCTTCCTTTTCCGCATCCGGCTTGGCGGTGCCGATGCTCACGGTGAATTTTCGATCACAGCGGGCCAGCCGCTTGCGCTGGCTCTTGCGAAACGCAAACCTCTCGAGGTTCATGCGGATGTTCACCACACCGTAAATGCCCGACTCGATGCAGAGCAGGTCCACTTTGTACAGCATGACGCTGCCCCTGAACCAACCCGACGCCAGGTACTGGTCGTACCTGCTGCGGGCGAGTTTGCGGGGAAAGTGTGTCTGAACAAGCACGGCCCCAAGATACAACCCGCTTTACCAAGCGCGGGCGACAAGGGGCGTCAGAGATATCTGGAAAGCCACCTGACCAGGCGGGCCTTGGCCGGGTGAAAAGGACCAAACGAAATGGGAACCGACGTCAAGGGCCATCCCTTGCGGATCACACTGCGCTGATTGGACAGGGCTTCAAAAGCGGCGCGGCCATTGGAACGGCCCATGCCACTGGCTTGAATCCCACCAAACGGAAGGTCGGGATTGGAAACCTGCACCACCACTTCTCCCACACCCACAGTGCCTGAGCGCGTCGTATCCATCCACCGCGCCAACCGTTTCTTGTTGCTTGAAAACAAATAAAGCGACAAGGGCTGGTCCTTGACCTCGGCCACCTTAGGGCCCACTTCTTCGGGGTCACGCCAAGTCAACACCGGCAGGAGGGGACCAAACACCTCCTCTTGCATGACGCGCATGTCCATGGTCACCTCCCGCAAAATGGTGGGCGCCATGAAGCGGGTGGCCTTGTCATATTGGCCTCCACACACGACCTGTGCTCCTTTGGCCACGGCATCCTCGAGCGTATCCACCAAGCGGTCAAACTGGGCGTCATTGACAATGCGGCCGTATTCGGGAGATGAACCCGCATCGCCGTCAAAGCACAGGGTCCACCTGTCCATCACGGCCTTCAACACACTGTCTGCTGCATCCTCCTCGATGAGCAAATAGTCCGGGGCGATGCACACTTGGCCGGCATTGAGCGCCTTGCCCCATGCCACGCGGGATGCCACCTTGGCCGGTGACATCGTGCCGTCAATGATCGCGGGACTCTTGCCGCCCAACTCCAATGTCAACGGCGTCAGGTGCGCGGCCGCAGCCTGCATCACCTTCCGACCGGTCACCGTGCCGCCTGTAAAAAAGATGTGATCGAAAGGGAGTCCGGTAAGGTGGGCCGCCTCTGCAGGTCCCCCCATGACCACTTGCACCCAGTCATCGGGCAAGGACGCAGTGAGCCACTCCGCCATCACCTTGGAGGTTTCCGGGGTGTGTTCGGGTGGTTTCACCACCACGCGGTTTCCTGCAGCTATGGCCGAAATCACCGGCTTGATGGTCAGCAACAAAGGGAAATTCCAAGGAGAAATCACCAACACGACACCCTTGGGCTGGGGGACGATTTCAGATACTGTCCCCAACAAGTGCAGCGGCGTCGGCCGGCGGTCAGGACGCATCCAATCCCCCAGATTTCTCCGCACAAATTGGATCTCCTTGCGGATGGGAAAATATTCGGTCAAACGCGCCTCCGGCTCGGATTTACCCAAGTCATGCGCCAGGGCTTCCAAAAGGGCATCCTCATGGACCTTCAGGCCATCCAACATCGCCGCCAAGATGCGCCGGCGTTCCTTCAAACTTGGAACAGCGTTTCGGCTGTGGGCAGCCTTCAGCTCGCCCAACATGGCATCCAACGCAGGATGAGACGCCACCGTGGGATCATTCTGTTGTGCCACCGCCATGCCTGAATCCGTCATTCCTTGAGCAATTCCTTGATGCTGCCCACGCTGCCCATCATGCCGCTGGCTTCATAGGGCATGAAGACCACGCGCGACTTGTCATTTGACGTGTCCATCATCTTCTCCAAGGCCTCGACGTAGCGGACGGCGATCAGGTACTGGGTGGGGTCTGCCTTGGTGTTGGCCACCGCCGCTGCCAATTTGCGGATCGCTTCGGCTTCGGCTTCAGCCACCTTCAACCGTGCTTCTGCGCGACCTGAAGCTTCCAAAACAGCCGCTTGACGCTGACCCTCAGCCTGGTTGATGTCTGCGCCCTTGCGGCCTTCAGCCTCCAGAATGGCCGCGGTCTTGGTGCCCTCAGCCTCGATGATTTGCGCCCGGCGGCTGCGCTCGGCACGCATCTGCTTCTCCATGGCTTCCTTGATGTCCTGCGGCGGGTTGATGTCCTGCAACTCTACCCGGTTCACCTTGACCCCCCACTTGTTGGTGGCCTCATCGAGGATCGCGCGCAACTTGGTATTGATTGTATCCCGGCTCGAAAGACATTCGTCCAAGTCCAACTCTCCCAGTACATTACGCAAGGTAGTCTGGGTCAATTTCTCAATGGCATTGGGGAGGTTGTTGATCTCATAAACGCTCTTCACAGGGTCGACGATCTGGAAATAAATCAGCGCATTGATCTCCGTCACCACATTGTCTCGGGTGATCACACTCTGGCGGGGAAAGTCAAACACCGTCTCCCTCAGGTCAATCCGTTCGAGCATCTTGTACACCACAACGCGCTCTGCAAGGGCGTCCTCTTTGACATAGCGCCACACGCTGGGACGGGCCCTGTCCACAAAGGGGATGATGATGTTGATGCCCGCCGTCAAGGTCGTGCGGTAGCGGCCGAGCCGCTCAATCACGAGGGCTTCGCTTTGTTTGACAATGCGCAAGCCGCGCACCACGATGACCGTGGCCAGGACGAGCAGTGTAATCGAGATAAAGGAAAAGCCTTCCATGGTTCAAAAGGGGGTTCAGGAAATGGGGGTCACGATGAGCACATTGGACTCCACCCGGAGCACCTGCAGTTCATCGCCAACGGAATATTGCTCTGGAGAATTCAACGCGGTCTGGCCTTCGTCGCGCTGACCGGACCAGTCATTGGGAAACTCAATGAGCCAATCGTCGCCGTCCACACGGCCGCGGCCACGCCCGGTTCTTGCATCAAAATCCGCCGTCACGCGCACGCGCCGACCGGGCAAGGCATCCACTCCCGTGGCCACCGAATCACCACTGAACCAAGCACGCATGGCCAAGGGGCGCAAAAACACCAGCGAAAGGACGGCTCCGGCAGAAGCCGCGATGAATTGATACTCCCACCAATCGGTAAACATGGTGGAAATGCCACCTGCTATGGCTCCAACCGCAAGGGACCCCAAGACCAGACCCGGCACGAAAGCCTCGCCGATCAACAGCAGCAGCACCGCCAAAATCCACCAATGCCATTGTTCCATCATGACGCCAAAATAGCGCACATGGTCCCAAAGCAGACCAAAGCTACATTTCGGCATGAAGAACACCCTTCTCCTGATGGCCGCCGCGGCCTTGCTTTCTTGTCAAAACTCAGAGGCTGAGCACATCCCCTCCCAAGCTCAACCTGAGCCACCGGCTTGGTCCATCGCCATCCACGGCGGGGCCGGACATTTCGACACTGAGGTCCTTTCGGAAGAAGCGCAAAGCGCCTACCGCAAAGCGCTCGCTGCAGCGCTCCAAGCAGGAGCAGCCATACTTGAAAAGAACGGAGATGCCGTTTCCGCCGTAGTAGCCACCATTGAAGTCCTCGAGGATGACAGCCTCTTCAATGCCGGTCGCGGCGCGGTGTACACCGCAGAGGGCACCCACGAACTCGACGCGAGCATCATGCGCGGAAGTGATCGGAATTGCGGGGCGGTGACGGGCCTGACCGGATTCCGCCATCCCATTTCAGTCGCCCGAAAGGTCATGGAAGACTCCGAGCATGTCTTTTTCAGCGGGCCAGGCGCTGCCGAATTCGCCACAAACCAAGGAGCCCAAACGGCTGCGCCCGGTTGGTTCGACACCAAAAAAGCCCACGGACGCTACCTCCGCGCCCTTGAAAAAGACACCACCCGCGAAAAATTCGGAACCGTGGGGTGCGTTGCACTCGACCGCAATGGCCACCTCGCTGCGGGCACCTCCACAGGCGGCATGACCTACAAACGACACGGCCGGATCGGCGACAGTCCGGTCATTGGGGCGGGCACCTGGGCGGACGACCGCACCTGCGCCATCTCAGCCACGGGATGGGGCGAGTACTTCATCCGCACGGCTGTGGCCCATGACATCCATGGGCGGATGCTACACGGCGGTGCCAGCCTGCAGGCGGCCGCCGATGCCACCATTCACGATGAGATGGGCGCGTTGGGTGGCGACGGTGGCATCGTGGGCATGGACCGGTGGGGGCAAGCGGTCTTCAGCATGAACACGCCTGGCATGTTTCGCGGCGCATACACGCAGGGTGGGCGCCCCCGGGTTGGCCTCTTCGCCACCGACGACATGCAGCCTTGAGCGGTCGCCCCCGGACTTTACCTGAGAAAGACATGGTGCACATGTGATCCGGCGGTGATGTGCACAATCACTGGCGCAGCAGTATCCAACGCAATGCGCGTTGCCGTACTCCACCCACCTGCATGCAGCTGCCGGCCCATCAGATCGTAGATGTGGATGTGTCCTGATTCAATGGGGCCGTCAAAGCCCACCGTGCCATTTACACGCCAGCATCGCAGGGCATTGGCGGATCTGCCGGCCTCATCGAACGCACTGTTCACGCCGAGCTGCAGCACCCCTTGATTCAGACAGCCCCATTCATCCTCAACCAACCATCCTACGGTTCCTGGCGCCAAAAACAGCCCCTCGGCATCCACGCCACCGGACCACAAGACATTGTAAGGCGGCACTCCACCCGAGACAGCGATGGCCACCTGAACCGAATCAGAATCCCCCACATAAAACCACGTCACCTCACTTTCGAGGCTATCGGGGACCACCACCACCACAGAGTCCGACAGCGCACACCCCGCAGAATCGACCACCAACACATCCCAGACACCTGTGGGCAGCCCACCGGGATCTGCCCCAAACCAATCCACATTTAAAGGCGGATGGCCGCCTGTCACCTCGTATTCCACCACCGCCATGTCACCATAGCAGACGGGGAGGTCCACGGTCAAGTCCAGCAAAATCTCTGCAGGAATGGCCACCTCAACCACCGTATCAAGCCAACACGCCGGCCCGTACTGCCAGGCCACTTGCACCACTTCTTCTGTCACCTGCAGCGCCGTATCCGATGGAAACAGCAACGAGTCCATCCAGATCACAGCTTCGACGTTGGGGTCCGACCAAGACACCCCAGCCGACTCCCCAAAACAAACAGGTGCATTCAATTCAAACTGCGGATCGCCAACAGCGGCCATTTCCGCGCTCACCGTCCACGACAAGCCATAGGCGCCATTCCACCATGTGGCTTCGAGCAATTGCAGGCTCGACCCTGCCGTCCACACCGTGTCGGACGTCACCGGAAGACCATGCCAATGCATCTCGACCTCATCCGGGTCAAAGGGGACCAACCAACCTTGGGGGTCCCATGGGCAAATGCGGTCCAAGGGAACCGGCGCCAAGCCTGCCGTGCCCTGGATCAGCGTATGGGCCGTATCGGCCTCAAGCCCGTACCACGTCTCGGAAACGCCTGCCGGCCATGTCACCACCACGGAATCCACTGTCTGGGCCGTATCCAAACCAAAAAACCGCGTATACGAGTGTTGGGTCACGTAATCGGTTCCGGCATCGACTTGCTGCATCTGTCGGTGACCACCACCATACACTTCAATCAGCGCGCCCACGGCATGAGAGTTGGCTGTGGTTCCCACGAGTTTGATTGTCATGCGGGAGGCACCACCCGCATTGGTGTTGTGCAAAAGCTGGGCAATGGGCATGGCTCCAAACCCGACGATATCCGGGGCGCGGTCACTGTCGAGGTCGAACCGTCCGAGATGGTAGAGGGGAAATTGCTCATTGGGCCAACCCGCCGAATCTTCCACGAAATACAATCCAGAATCCTGGCCCATGTAGAGCCTATTGTCCACAGTGGATTCCGATGGCCAATGCAAGGTGGCCACCATCAGGTCCTCGTTGGCGTCACCGTCGACATCCACCACACAGCCCCCCCAGCCGTAGTCATACACTCCATCCACTCCGGCAGCCGCCGCCGTCTCGACAAAACCAGAATCCGTCTGTTCGAAGAGCAGGTGGGGAAAATTGGCCACGTCGGTCGAAAACAGGTCCCAATCACCGTCTTGATCCGGGTCAAAGATGGTCGCCGTCATCGGGTCCAGATAAATATCCAAACCCAACGCTGGCGCCATGTCCACAAAGGTGCCATCGCCCTGATTCCGGTACAGTGCATTGACAAAAGACGCCCGGTCATTGATCACCCACAAATCCTGCCATCCATCCCTGTCGTAGTCGAGCCAGCCGCCGTGAAAAGAGGTCTGCACGCCATCATTGACCCCTACGGAGTCATCGGCCAGCACAAAGTGCCCGGTTCCATCATTGATCAAAAAGGCATTGGGATAATGGTCCGGCTTGAGGGTGATGTGATAGGAGGCGACATAAATGTCCAAATCGTGGTCATGGTCAAAATCACAGGCCGAAATGCCCCGCGGACGCCAACCCGGCCAATTGGGCATGCCCCGCTCAACAGATTCATCAAGCAGCGCGCCGGAACTACCGCGGATGTAGAGTTTGAGGCCTTGATCGCGGTGCCCGATGAAAAGATCCAAATCGCCATCACCGTCGACATCCACCCACAACACCGAGGTCGCCTGGCCTTCTCCAATAAACTCAGCTTCAAGCTCAAATCCATCGGGTGTGCGGGCATACAAGCTCACCGTACCCGAAGCCTGTGCAAACGTCAAATCGTCCAGGCCATCTCCATTGAAATCTGCACAGCTCATTCCATCTCCCAAAAAACTCCCCGTACAAGACGCATCGAGCAAATACGCCGTAGAGACATCCTCCCACTGCGCAGCGGCACCCAAAGGGCACGCTGCCATCCAGCACGAAATCAATGCGGCATTCGAGGACAAGGAAAGCCGACAAAACGCACGACAGTGCGAACCTTTCACCTTCATCCGCAATGAAGAAAGGGAGATCATCTCACCCAACTGTATGTGCCTCCGGCAGCACTCCGGCCTTGGATGACCACTGTCCCACACCCCGAACACGACAGCACCCCGCCCGCTTGAACCCGCTGCACGGGTGCCATTGCCCTTCCGGTCAAGTCCATAAAGACCACTTCCAAATCACCGCCCGCTGGTCCGTCAAAAACGAAACGTCCACCCAACCGCTCACAACCCCAAACTTGACCGTTCAGCGGCGTAACATCGGCCAAGGGATTGGATTGAATATCGAGCGCACCGAGGCTCAAACAACCATTGTAATCTTGGACGTACCAACCGAGTCCCGCGGGCGCCAGCACCCAACCATCGGCACCGAGAGGCCCACTCCAACTGATGGTATACGGCGGTGTACCTCCTTCAATGTCCAAAGACACTTGCGCTGAATCGGTCACCCCGAGGTAAGCAAACGAAGCAACGGAAACCAAAGAATCTGGCGCACTCACCACCAGTGTATCTGTCAACGCGCACCCGAGCGAATCGGAGAGGACATAAG
>DGOE01000057.1 GCA_002389295.1 Flavobacteriales bacterium UBA4474
CATCCACCCATCATCACCCGCTGGCACCCCTATGTGGTTTAAAATCAGCGTCGTGATTCCGTTCGGGCTCTTGCTGAGCCTGAGGTCGACGGTGGTGAAATGGCCCGCTGGGAATTTCTTGTGCGTCCAAGCCAAGACAATGCGCTTGTTCTGGACAAGGTGCAGGAAATAACCGGTGTGGTTCTGGTTGCAGAGTGAAAACGCCCCGCCTTCATGCGGCTGGATCAAGGCGTCCTTGCCTGTAAAAGCCACGTGCGCGTCCTGGTCCAACAAGGCGTCAAAGACCTGAGATGGAGGAGCAGGGAGCTCGATGACCTGATATATGTTCTCCGTGCGGAGTTTCATGATCGTGAGATGTTGACCTAAAAGTATGACCTCAACGGCCAAAATCGCCAGCGAGTTGTGAAGAGTATTCCACTACGCAGGCTTGGTAGGTACCACCAATCGGGCGAGGGTGCCCGCGTCATTGTGGTTCATTTCAATGCCGCTTTTTCCCGATCGGTCGAGGAGGGTGAGCCGCTGCTGAATGAGGTCTGAAGCGTGACGGCGGCGAGGCTCACTGACTTCTGGGCGGACAGGGTCTGGGTCGTACTCAGGCGCTGGTGAGGGCGTGTTGTGCACTTCGATCAGAATGTGGCCGTCGCCTTCGGCCGTTGCCGAAACCGTAACGGTGCCGGCCCCTTGGCAGGAGGTGCCTCCGAGCCCGTGCCACAAGGCGTTTTCCACCAAGGGCTGAACGACCAATGAGGGAATGGCACACTGCGCCAATGCGGGGTCAGGGGGCAGCAGATTCCAGGTGATCGGCCGGTCCAATCGCCGCACTTCGAGCTGCAAATAATCGTGGAGGCTTTCCCATTGTTGGAGCAGGG
The DNA here is from genome assembly GCA_002389295.1 of Flavobacteriales bacterium UBA4474. Classification (GTDB taxonomy): domain Bacteria; phylum Bacteroidota; class Bacteroidia; order Flavobacteriales_D; family Sanyastnellaceae; genus UBA8752. The sequence continues at coordinate 870 of DGOE01000057.1, forward strand.
GAAGCCAGCCGTTTTGGCCGGCATGGATCTGCCGTTCGGCGAGCCTGTTGAAGGCACTGAGGTGGCGCAGGGCGCGGTGCCATTCGCGTTGCATCATGTCGTGCATGATGCCGTTGAGGGCATTGAAAAGGAAGTGGGGGTCCATCAATTTCCTGAGCGCATCGGCCTGCACACGGTCCAATGTGCGGCTGCGGAGCATCGCTTGATGGGCCAGGCGCTGCTCCACCGGTTTGCGCACCTCCCAATGCCGCATTTCAATGCGCCGCTGCTCGGATTCGCGGTCCAGAAATCGCTGCACTTCGCCCCCTACGTGGTAGGCTTGGCCGCCCCCCATGACCACCCCCAACAGGCCGTACCACGGTTGGGCCAGCCACCATCCCGCCAAAGCCGCCGATAGGGCTGCTGCGGGCCAGAAGATGATGTGCGCTTTGGAAAGGGCCGATGCGCGGTGGTAGCGCCACCATTTGCTGCGCCCAGCGCGGTCCAATCGGCCGAGGCTGAACAAGGCGTATACCAGTGTGCCCAGCGTCAATGCGGCAGCCGTGGCGCAGGCCCAATCCAATGTGTCTGCATCGAGTAACATGGCTTCGGTTCACAGCCATGAAAGTCAATTTTGTCCTGAAATCCACGAATTAGGCCGCCCGATTTGTCAGCGGACCCGGGCGCTTTGTCCCTGTGTCAATCCGAAAACGCGAGGCGAATCAACTGGCGAATCTTCCGCTGGTACTCATCCATGAGCCATTGGCGGTAGTTCTCCGTTGTCTTCGAAATGCACTTGGCATAGTCCCGGATGCGCTGCTCGATGTCGCCGTCGAGCTTGTCCACGAGTTCAATGGCGTGAAACTCGTCCTCCGCCACCCCGGCCAGCATTTTGACATGGTGATCGAGACTGGCATCGATGGCCGCCTTGGGCCGTTTGCCCATCCGCGTTGCCTCGATGTAGGCGTCCTTCATGTTGAAGGGAGGGTGGTCATCATAACGCAGCAGCGCCTTGAGGTTCTGCGGCATTTCGTACACGAAGGTCTCCTCGATTTCCTCATCCGTGTACAAACCTTCGAGATAGGCGTTGGGCGCACGGAAGATGTCCGGCCAGTCGACATGGGCATCCCACAAGCCGAACCTGCGGGCGTTGTTGCCGAGATCGATGACGGTGAAGTCTTTTTTGTTGGCGAGCACCCGCGAGCCCCTGCCGATCATCTGGTGATACAGCGTGAGCGACTTGGTCGCGCGGTTCAGGATGATGGTCTCAACGGTCGGGGCGTCAAAACCCGTGGTCAGAATGCTCACCGAAGTCAAGATGGCATCGGGCTTTTCGTGGAACCACTTCAGGATGTCGTGGCGTTCCTTCTCGGTGTGGGTGTTGTCGAGGTGGCGAATTTCATAGCCTTCCTCCTCAAACAACTGGGCCACCTGCAAAGAGGTGTGGATGCCGTTGTTGAAGATGAGCGTCTTGGTGCCTTTGGCCTTTTCCTCATAGGCATACAGGAGCTTCTCCTGCATGAAATAGTTGCCGTACAAACGCTCCGAGCTCGAGACCGTGTAGTCTCCATTGATGCCCACCTTCAGCGATTTGAGGTTGACGTCGTAGCTGTACGTCTTGGCCCGCGCGAGGAAGCCGTCATCCACCAGGGTGGAAATGGACTCGCCCACGATCAATTCCTGGTAGTTGTCTTTCAGCGGCAGCTTGATGTTGCTCGACAGCGGCGTGGCCGTGACGCCCAAAAGAATCTGGTTCTCGAAATGCTTGAACAGCTTGCGAAAGCTGTTGTAGTGGGCTTCGTCGATGACAATCAACCCCATGTTGTCAAAGACGATGTGGTCGTCATTGAGGCGGTTGTTGAGGGTTTCGACCATGGCGACGTAGCACCAGTGGTCTTTGTCCTCGTCCAAGACCTTGACTTTGGAATCGATGATTTTGTTTTCGACGCCGATGTCCGTGAGCATTCGGCTGGTCTGACCCAGCAATTCAATCCTGTGGGTCAGGATGAGGACTTTTTGACCGCGCTCTAAAATGAACCGCTTGGCCAATTCGCTGAAGATGACCGTTTTTCCTCCGCCAGTGGGGAGTTGGTACAGGACATTGTAGCGGTTGGGGAACTTCCGCATGCGGTCCATAATCTGCTCGATTGCCCGCGCTTGGTAGCCGTAAAGCTGCTTGCCCTCGATCGATTTCAGTTTCTCCTTTAGCGCTCCCAACATCATCAGACGAAGGGCAAAAATACCGCCTGAATTAGGGAAGACCAATCAAGCACCCCTTGTATTTTCGAAGGTTTCACACATGTCATCGACAGCCAAGGATCTACATGCCGCATGGGATGCGGCTTACAACCTCAATGGGTGGGGTCCGGCGATCACCCGTACTGCGCCAAAAGGGCTGCTTGGGGAGTTGGCGCGCCGATACGATCAAGGGCCTTGCCATCCCCGGCCGGCGCAGGTGTTTCGCGCGGTGGCAGCGGTGGGACCGCCTGTCGCCGTGCGGGTGGTCATATTGGGGCAAGATCCCTATCACGGACCGGGCCAAGCCGATGGGCTCGCCTTTTCTGTGCAGCCGGGCCAGTCTTTGCCCCCTTCGCTGCGCAACATCTTCAAAGAGATCGCCCTTTCCTGTGGCGGGACACCACCGCTCCATGGCGAGTTGTCCCATTGGGCGAGGCAGGGGGTGTTGCTCTTGAACGATGTACTCACGGTCGGACAAGGGCAGGCCCACTCCCATGCGGATCTCGGCTGGCAACAGGTGACGGGCGGATTGCTATCGGCCTTGCGCCAGCGGCCGGCCGCCTTCCTGTTGTGGGGCAAACACGCCCGCGCGCGCCGCGCGCAGATCATGGCGCTCAGTCCCGACCACCTCGTGCTGGAGGCGCCACACCCCAGTCCACTGAGTGCCTACAGGGGGTTCCATGGATGTGGGCATTTCAAGGCGGTCAATGTGTGGCTCGAAGGCCAGGGCGAGGCGCCGGTGCAGTGGTGGCCGGATGGACCCGACTGAATCCAAAGAGCGGCGGGGGCAGCGGTACATTTGCGGCATGCCCCCCGTTCAGGATGCAAACAGTGCAGGCCCCCTTGTGGTAAATCTGCTGCAGACTTTGGAAGGACACCAAGGTGCGGTGTACGACCTGTGTTTGGATGGACAAGGCGCGCTGGTGAGTGCCGGCGGCGATGGGCTGCTTGTGCAATGGCCGCGCAATGCGGAGGCGTTCAACAGCCAAGGCAAAGCCCTGGCGAAGGCCGGTTCGCCGGTGTTCTCCTTGCGCGCCCTGCCCGATGGTGGTCTCGAAGCGGGAACTGCAGGCGGGGAATTGTTGACCGTCATGGAAGACGGGGATTGGCAGGGGGAAATGCACCACGAAGGCGGGACATATGTGGTGTCAGCCTGGGGAACGGGCGGCGCAGATGGTCGCTGGGTGAGCCGGTTGCCGGAAACACCAGAAACAGAATGGCGGCAATTTGAAGGGCGCATCCGTTGCGCGCTTCGCGGCGAAACAGGCGTGCTGGTCGGCACCTCCGAAGGGGAGATCCACCATGTAGGTGCGGGTTGGAAAGTCAAGGCGCACGAAGGCGCGGTCCGGTCATTGCTGCATTGGCCGGGCAAGGCGGCGATGGCCAGCGTTGGAGGAGACGGCCGCCTCTGCATATGGCAGGCCCAAGCCTCCGGCAAGTGGTCGTGCATGCTGAGCATAGATGCCCACAAGGGCGCCGCATACCGGGCCTTGCCTTCGCCTGATGGGCGCTGGGTTGCCACCTGTTCACGGGACCGCAGCATCGCCATTTGGAATGCAGAAACCCTCGCCCTCGCCCTCCGCATTGCCCGGCCGGTCCAACCCGGACACATGCGGTCGGTCAACGCCCTGTGCTGGACGTCAGAAAATCAGTTGGCTTCGGCGGGAGATGATGGCCGTATTCTCATTTGGTCCTTGGGTACGGACGAAGCCACATCGGACGACTAACTTTGAGCCGCAGCATGAGCAAGCCCAGCATTCCAAAGGGAACCCGTGATTTCACACCCACGGTGATGGCCCGGCGCCAATGGATCTTTTCCGTCCTCCGCAACGCCTTTGAAAGGCGGGGTTTCCAGCCCATCGAAACCCCGGCCATGGAGGCCTTGACCACCCTGACCGGCAAATACGGTGAGGAGGGAGACCAGCTCATTTTCAAGATCCTCAACAACGGGGACTTTTTGGGCAAGGCCCAGGAGGAAACCCTGGCGGCCAAGGACAGCAAGGCCCTCGGTTTTCAAATCAGCAAAAAGGCGTTGCGGTACGACCTCACCGTGCCTTTTGCGCGTTTCGTAACCATGCACCGCAACGACATCCCCATGCCGTTCAAGCGGTACCAGATGCAGACGGTGTGGCGCGGAGACCGGCCGGGCAAGGGGCGGTACCAGGAATTCGTGCAATGCGATGCAGACATCATCGGTTCGACGGGGGTGCTCTGCGAATTGGAATTGGTGTGCCTCTTCCATGAGGCCCTCTCCGCGCTGAAGGTGCCGCATTACCGCATCTTGGTCAATGACCGCCGCATCCTGGCGGGCATTGCCGCACACCTCGGGGTGACCGACCGCCTGGTCGATTGGACCGTCGCCGTCGACAAGGTGGACAAAGTGGGCGTGGATGGCATGTGCAACGAACTGGACCAACGCGGCTTCGGCGCGGCGGTGCAGGAGGGCACGCGGGCCTTGTTTGCCGACCGGCCGGAAGGCCTCGAAGGCATGGCGGCCTTGGCCGAGCAGTTTCCGACGGCCGGGGTGCGCGAGGGCACCGCGGCCCTGAGCACGCTGTGGGGGCTGGCCGCGGCCGAAGGGCTGGGGGCACCTGAACTCGTCTTTGCGCCGGGCCTCGCGCGCGGACTCGATTACTACACCGGCGCCATTTTCGAGGTGCAGGTGGTCGACGGTCCCGTGGGCAGCATTTGTGGCGGCGGACGGTATGACGACCTCACCGGCATATTCGGCATGCCCGGCGTCAGCGGGGTAGGCATCAGTTTTGGCGCCGACCGCATCTACGATGTCCTCGAGCATTTCCAGGCATTTCCCGAAGGGCTGGGCGTCGGTCTTGACGTTTTGCTGCTGCACATGGGCGAAGAGACCCTCGGGCAAGTGCTCTCTGCCGCCAGCCTATGCAGGGAAGCAGGACTGCGGACCGAAGTCTACCCAGACGCCGCCAAGCTCAAGCGCCAATTCAAGTATGCCGATGACCGCGGTGTCCCCTTCGTTCTGGTCATTGGCAGCGATGAGGCCGCCGCCGGTGCCGTGACCCTGCGCAACATGGCTGACGGGGTGCAGTGGACGGGCAAAGTCCAGGAAGCACTGGGCCGCATCCGGAACTGATTCAGGCCGGGAGCAAGGGCAATTCAAACGACCAGACGCCCCCGGCGTGGGCGATGCCTCCGTGGCGCAACATGAATGCGGCGTCCCAATCCCGGAGGTCGGCGTCGGGAATGGCCAATCCGCCACCGCCCTCCGATTCCAGGCGCACCGTGTGCTCTTCCAATACCCAACGCCAATGCAGGGGCGCGCCATCTTCGCTCTCCAGCGCGGCCATGCCCAAACGCTCGGTCGCCCCGAGCAGGAGCATGGCGGGAACCCGACGTCGGTGCTGCGGGGAGGCGGGTGATGGCGACCCTGTAATGGTGACGTCGCCGCAACCCAAAGCGCGCAGGACCGAGGCCCAGCGCTCGATATGGTGGCACACCTCTCCCAGTGGAATGTCATCCCGGTCCGACTCTATGAAGACATGTCGCAGGTGGGCCGCAAAGGCACCGATGATGCCCGCAGCACCCAAGTTGTCTTCCGACATGTTGGCCACCTGGGCTTCTAACCGGCGAAACAGCCTGCCCAAATCCCGGCCACCACGGCGGGTCATCATGAGGGTGGCTTGGCACCTCCGGAGCCTTCTTTCCATGGCCTCGCGTTCACAGGCCCGCATGATCTGGTCCTGAACCGTCCCGCGCTGGCGGATGATCCACGCGCGCTCCTCCGCGGCGCGCCGCCGAAACAGCCCGAGCCCCTTTCCGGCGCTGCGCTTGAACCACACAGCCAATGCCAGCGCCCCTACACCGGAGACCGCACTGGCCGGCGGGATGTCGAGCCAACCGATGGCTGCGGCCGTCAGCAGTCCGATCAGGGAAGCGCACAGCACCAAGCTGGTCTGCGTCGCCAGGCCCGCTGATCCAAGCTCCACGGCGTCATCATCTGCGGACCGCGCGGCCGACATGCCCACCTGCAGTTCGCGCCGCATCGCCCACATGGCCGCACACAGCGCGCACCACAAAGTCAAGGATATGGGGGTCAAAATGGACATCGTCGGACTCGGCGCCACAGCGCCCGACCTTCAATTTAGTCCTTCGAGCAGGCGACGCACCGCCTCGTAAGGCAGGATTTGTCCGTGTTGCCCTTCGTCTTGCAACCGTCGCCAAGCTGCGTTGAAGTCGGGGTGGTTGCGCACCCTACGCAGCGATTCTGCGGCGAGCAGGGCCTCAAGAGAAGCGCCCATTTGGTGCTTTCTGCGCGCCTGCAGCTGGCCATTTTCCGCGGCCACCTGTAAACGGGCCTCGAGTTGATCGACCAATCCGCGCACCTGGGCGGCATCGCGCGCCGACCCCGTGCCAAAGAGGGGAGGAGCCCCTTCCGCAGGCGCAGACAACAGCGAAAGCGCCCCTTGGTAAATGGCCAGTGCGGACTTGGCCGCTTCTTGCCGCTCAGGACCGCCATCGGCCTTGTTGACCCACACCGCATCGGCCCATTCCAAAATGCCGCGCTTGATGCCTTGGATGCCATCGCCGCCACCGGGAATCAGCAGGAGCAAAAACACGTCGGTCATCCGCCGCACCTCGGTCTCGCTCTGGCCCACACCCACCGTTTCAATCAGGATCCTGTCAAAGCCCGCAGCCTCGCACAGCAGGGCGGTCTCGGCAGTGGCTTCAGCCACCCCACCGAGGGTCTGGCCCGAAGGTGAGGGCCGGACAAAAGCCTGCGGGTGTTGGGCGAGCGCCGACATGCGGGTCTTGTCGCCGAGCAGGCTGCCACCTGTGCGGCTGCTGCTCGGATCCACCGCCAATACAGCGACGCGGTGGCCCCGTTGGATCAGGTCCAGGCCCGCAGCTTCGATCCAGGTGCTCTTTCCTGCGCCGGGCACCCCTGTAATGCCATAACGCAGGGCCTTTCCCGCACCGCTTGCGGCGCGTTGAAGCAAGGCTTCAGCCACCGCGCGGTCTTCGGGGCGGGCGCTTTCCACCAGGCTGATGGCGCGGGCCAATGCGGTCCGGTCCCCAGCGGCGAGCAGCCCCATCCTGTGGTCAGCGTCCTGCGACGCTTGGCCCCGGGCCTCCCGAATCCGGGCCAGTGCCCGCTGGCGCGCTTCATTTTCAAGATCGTTGGCCATGCCGCTGGCAAGTTAGCGGTAGTTTGGTCCCATGATGCAGCCGAGATTTCTGGCCTGTTTTCGTGGGCTCTGCGTCCTGCTGGCCATGACAGCGTGTACCGCGCATGGGCAAGACACCTTGTGGTCTGCGGACCACCTGCAGCAGGGGCTTCAAGAAGCGGTCCCGCCGCCCATTCCCTCGCGGGTGGACCTCCGCGGCGAGGTGATCGGACCGGATGGCCGCGGCCTCCCGGGCTGCATGATTGTGAACCGCTCGACAGGGGAGGGCCGATTCGGTAGCGCAAGCGGGCGTTTTGCTTTCAGCGCGGTGCCAGGGGATACCGTTCAATTTGCCGCCATCGGATACCGCACGGTGGCGCGGACCGTTCCACTGGACGAACCGCCGGCACAAGGTTGGTCGTGGACCATTCACCTTTCGGAGGTCTCGGTGGCGGTGGGAACAGCAGAGGTCATTGCCCCGCGCGACCTCGGTGACATCGTGCGCGACATCCAGGCTTTGGGCTACGATGAGAAGACCTACCGGACCAGTGGCATCGATGCCCTGACCAGTCCCATCACCTTTCTGTATGAGCAATTCAACCGCCTCGAGCGGAGCAAAAGGGAAGTGGCGCGGTTGGAAAATGAAGACCGCCGCCGGGCGCTCTTGCGTGAGCTCCTGGGCAAGTACGTGGACTTCGATATCGTCGCGCTGGAAGAACACGAATTCGCCGCGTTTCTCGAATACATGGACCCGGGTGAAGCGGTGCTGAAGGCCTTGACCCAATACGAGTTCATCTTGTGGACCAAGGAGCGGTTCACCGCGTTCAAATCCAAGCCTGAGCGGCTCGAGGACGTGGACTTCGAGTACCAGTGGGACGACTGAACCCGCAGCGTCACTCGAGGTAGGCAGAGTCTAAATAGAAGGTGAAGGCCTTGAAAACGAGCCCGGCCATGACCAGGGCGATGCCCACAATCCGCAGTTGACGTTGGCGGAAGGGGTACGCATCGAAGCGGACCACCAAATCGGCAAACAAGGACAGCGCAGCAATAGACTCGAACAAGGTGACCCAGCCCCGACGCCCATTGACAAAAGCCATGAAGGCGGCAGCGGGCCGGCCGGCATCAAGGCCGTCGAGGGCGACGTCGCAGAGAAAAATGACATTGTAGGTCACAAGGAGCACCAGGCTCACATCGAGCAGGCGCTGCTCGTTTCCCTTTTTTACGGTCGACTCCATGGGCCCAAAACTAAGTGCGGATGAACACCTACACATTGCACATTGTGGTTCCACAACAAAACCATTCATACCTTCGTTCGCTACCTGTCATGCCGAAACCAAATCCATCCCATTTCGGGGAAGTGCCCGTCTCAGCTGGAACCGCTTCTTTGAACGCCGCGCAAATGCAGCGCCACGCAAACCTTCAGCGCTTGTTGGTCGTGATGCTCGGTTGCCTGTGGTTGCTTGCTTTTTCAACCGGATGCAGCCGGAACTCCAAAAATTGCAGCGCTTATGATGGCGTGGAGTTTGCCGCGGGTGAAACCGGACCAGTGCAGGTCCTGCCTGCAGACTGAACTTCAGAACTGGAAGTAGATGAAGGGCGTCCCTCCAGCAGAGAGGACGGCCGACGCCAGTGTGACCGCAACAATGGCACACGCCGCCTGCAAGGCCAGCGGAGCACCGACGAATGCCTGGCGGTAGCGCCCTTTCCACGATGACGGCAAAAGGTGGATGGCGTATCCAAGCAACATCACGGCAAAGACCAAAGCGTAGTGCGACAGCACCCCGGAGGTGACATCCCAAGACGTACCGGTGGCCAAGGTGGACAGGATGACCATGGCCGTATCCCATTCGCTCGCCATGTTGTGCTCGGTGCCGAATTTGGCCCAGGTCGTATGTGACGCACTCCGGAACCAGATCCGGGTGAAGGTGATGAAATGAAAGGTCAGCCCCACGGCCACGGCCTTTTTCCAAAAGGTGTCCTTGCTTTCCCAAGGGCTGACCTTGCGCCACAGCTTGTAGACGGTGATGCCCAGTCCATTGAGCCCACCCCAAATCACGAAGTTCCACCCCGCGCCGTGCCACAGGCCCCCGAGCAGCATGGTCATCCAGATGTTGACGTTGGTGGTGACCCACCGCTTGAATGCGGGAATCCGTGACATGGCCACAGCAAAGGCGAGCAGGACGCCACCGATGGCACCCAGAACGCGCGGCTCCGGCCACAGCAACGCCACAAAAGAGAGCAGGAAGGCACCGCTGATGGCGGTAAACCAAGAGGCCCTTCGGTTTCCGCCCATCGGGATGTACAGGTAGTCTTTGAGCCAGCCCGACAGGCTCATGTGCCAGCGTTTCCAGAAATCGCCACAGCTGTCGGCCTTGTATGGGCTGTTGAAGTTCTGCGGCAGGGTGTAGCCCATGAGCAGGGCCACGCCGATGGCCATATCGGTGTATCCGCTGAAGTCGGCATAGACCTGCAGCGAATAACCGTAGAGTGCCATCAGCACCTCAAAACTGCTGTGCGCTCCGGGGTCGGCAAACACCCGGTCGTTGAAGTTGACGGCGATCCAATCGGCCAGCAGGACCTTTTTGAGCAAGCCGTTGAGGATCCAGAAGCCCGCCAGTCCAATGGTCGCGCGGGTCACGGCGCGGGGCTTCAGGATTTGCGGCACGAAGTCGGCGGCCCGGACAATGGGCCCGGCCACAAGCTGCGGAAAAAAGGACACGTAAAAGCCGAAGTCGGTCAGCCGCTTCAGGGGGGCCACGAGTCCGCGGCGGATGTCCACCGTGTAGCTGATGGTCTGAAACGTGTAGAAACTGATGCCCACCGGCAGCAAAATCCGGTCCACAGACCAGCCGGTATTGAACACCTCATTGGCCCCCATCACAAGCCAATGGCGCGGGATGATGGACGACCCGGTCACCGAGTTCCAGGATTCCGTCAGGAAGTAGGTGTATTTGAAGTAAAACAGCACCGTGAGGTTCAAGAAGATGCTCAGTGCCAGCCAGCGGTCCTTGGTGGCCTGGCGCTTGCCCGCGGCGATGCGGTGGCCGATGAGGTAGTCGCTGACGGTTGAGAAGAGGAGGATCAAAAAGAACCAGCCCGAAGTCTTCCAGTAAAACAGGAGGCTCGCCGCCAGCAGCCAGACGTGGCGCATGGTCCGGTTGCGCTCCCTGTGCATGACCGCATCCACGGCCAGGACCACCAGCAGGAAGGCCCAAAAGGAACCCTCCAGAAAGGTCCAGGGCGCGGCCGCGTTGTGGTCCAATATGGCCGTCCAGTCCATCATGGTGTGGCCGGGTTGTGAGACAGTGCGGCCCTGACCAGTACCTCATAGAGCAGTTCGCCCATCAGGATGTACCCGTCCTTGCGCATGTGCAGCCGGTCGGCGGCGGCATACCCCGCCGCATGAAGCACGTCGATGGACCCCTTGCCGCCGAGGTGGTTGTAGAGGTCCCAACACGCCACGCGCTCCGGTGCCACCAGCGAGAGCATGGCGTCGCGCACAGCTTGGGCATTGGGGTTGTGGCGGTAGCGGTAGTGGCTGTCATTGTTGGATACCAGCAGGATTTCCGCATCGGGCACTGCTGCACGGATCGTTGCAATCAGCGTGCGGTAGTGGTCCAGGAAGCGGCTTGGGTCAAACCTTCTCGGCACCATGTGGGCGTCGTTGATGCCCCAAGCGAGGATGACCAAGCCGGGGTCCACAGCCGACAGTTGTGCGGCGAAGTGGGGGTTGCGCATCCACGATGTGGCATTGGCGCCGTTGGCCCCCAAGTCGTGAAAGACAAAGTCGACATCCCGTGGGCGCCACTCCACACCTTGCAATACGCCGGAGGTGGCTTCCGCCTCGAGCAGCAAGGTGTCGGGCGCCGAAGCGCCGGATGTGGCCGTCCATTTGGTGATGCCGTGCAGCCCGGTGAGTGCCGTGTCGATGTGCCAGCCGGCAGCCAGCATAGGGCGAAATTTCACGGAGGAATCGGGCCGGGTAAAGACCCGGATGGCGTCGCAGCAATGGGCGCCGGCAGGCGATCCCGACCAGCAGCGCACGGCGGCGGTATCGGCCTGGCACGCTTCCACACCGGTGATGCCCCATTCCCCTGAGTGGTTGCGGTTGGCACAGGATTGCAAGCGCCATTCCGCATCAGATTGCCAGCCCCTTTCCGGTGGACCATTGGACCGGCCGAGCCGGTGCGGCGGATGGATGCCCCGGCCGATGATGAGGCCCGGCTTGTCCGCCGCCAGCCGCTGTCTGAAGGACCAGCCGATGCGGCCGGCCTGCACATGGGACCCCCCGAAGTGGACGACCTCCAGTGGCGCAGTGGATTGTCGCGCGGTGGCGTCACCCCTCAGCAGCGCGTTCCAAGCGGCGAGAAATTGGGGAATGTGCTCGGCGCCATAAAAGACGGACGCCATCGGGTCGAGCTGCCCGAGGTCCGGATCCCTGTGGGGGTCACCGCGCTCCACGGCCAAGCGGTCGTCTTGCATTTCCGCTTCAGTCGCCGCCGAATCCCGCTGGGCAAGAAGCCCGCCTGGCCCCCCGCAGCACAACAGCCAAATGCCGAGCACCCCCATGCCATTTGCGCGAATCCGCCGTGCCACTGTGGCCCTATTCATGGATCACTTTTGGCTGGTGCGACACGGTGGATACAGGCAGGGGAGGCGCCGGAAGGGACCGGATGACCGCAGGCGCCGGCGGGGCCCAATTCCGCTGCCATTCGCTGTAGCTCGCCATGAAAGAGCGGTCGAGCAAGGTGCCCACCCTTTTGGCGCCCAGCGGCGTGAAGTGCACGTGGTCGGGCCCGGCCAAGGGGGGCTCACTGGCCACCCAGGCGGGCATGCTGCCGATGCCACCCATGACTTCCAGCAGGTCCCAATAGGCGGCCCCTTCGGCCAGGGCGGTTTGGCGCAGGACGTCCCGGACATCGGACAGCTGGGGAAAGGAGGTCCAATACAGTCCGGCTTTCTCGGACATGTCCGAGGGGCCGATGACCAATATTGCCGCTTGGGGCAGCGTGCGTTTGAACAGGCGGATTTGACTGGCAAACCAGCCGCCATAGCGTTCGGCCGCATCGCGGTCCGGACAATGGGGAACCATATTGCCACCGAATTGCAGCACCACCAGGTCGGGGTCGAGCTGTCGGAGCTGCGCAGTGAGCAGGGGGCGGTCCAATTTTCTAAACAGGGTGCCCGAGCTGCCCCGCATGGGCACGCCATGCCATTGCACCCCCTGTCCGAGGGGTTCCAGACCGAAAATGCGCGGCGGACGCCCGTCAAAACAGATCCGGCTGGTGGACCGCTTCAAAGAATCCACGCGCTTCGGCATCAAATCGAGGGTGGCAGCGGGCATCCCTGGAAGCAGGGTGTCGACCACCTGGCCATTGAGCGAGACCATGCAAGGGGTGGCCACAGTATCGTGCCACATCCGCACCCCGCTCCATTGTGAGAAAGACCGGTGGTTGCGCGGTTCAGGTGCCAATTCCACGCAGGTGGCGTCAACCGTTGAATCCGCCACTGCGGCGTAGCACGCCATGAGTCCGTAGCGCTCGTCGCGGTCGGTCGTGTCCCGGCGGCCATAGCGCGTGTGCCGCTCCCAAGGGCCGAACTGCTTTTGCTTCAAAGCAAAACTTTGAACCAAAGGCACGGCCGCCTGCAGCCCCGGCCCTGATCCTCCCCAGCGCTGCTGCCAGGCATGGCGCATGACGCCCGAGATCCGGTCGCCCTCAATTTGGCTGTCGCCATAGTGCAAGACCTGGATGTCGCCATGTGCATCCAACCCGGAAAACAGCCGGGCAAAAGCGGCGCGTGCCGGCTCGGGCACGGCCATCTTCAGTGCCGGCGGCAAGGCGCCCGCATCGGGGATGGCGCGCACCACCCTGCGCGTGGCCGGCGGGGCTGCAGACGCGGCCGCAGCAAGGGCAGACGCATCGACCGAATCGCCAACAGCGCCTGGCGCTCCAGACGCGCCGGTTTCCGCCACAGCCAAAGGCATGGTGGCACCGCCATCCAGCGCAGCGGTAGGCGGTACATCGGCAGTCTCGGGCACCACCGCAAGGGTGTCCACGGCCACCGCAGCAGCCCAACCGGAATCGTATTGCGCGAGCAGGTCCGACACGTCTTCGGGCTTCCATCGGGGGACCACAAGGGGCTGCGCATCGGGCTGGACGAGGGCCCGCCATGCTTCCGGCAGGGCGATGTTGACGCGGGTATCCCCAAAGGCCCAGCCGCCCTCGGGCATGGTGGCAGCGACGAGGGTGACGGCGCAGCCAACGATGGAGAGCATCATGGCACCGATCCACCTTTCATCGCGGGATGGAGGCGCCTTGCTCATGGGGGAGGGATGCGCAATTTCATTCCCGGACGCAGGTCCTCCGGCGCCGTGTCGTTCATGCGCAACAGGTCTTCTGTGCCCGCTTGCGGATACTGCTGTGCGATGGACCAATACGATTCACCTTCCAGCACGGTATGCCAGACCCACGGTGTATCTGCGCCGACAGGAGCGGCGGGTGTCGGTGGTGCTGTGGGAGGCCCCTGGCGCTGACGTCCCCCGGGGATTTCCAGCGTTTGACCGATGCGGATCACATCGGAAGTCAAGCCATTGTGGGCCTTGATGTCAGCGATGCGCACACCGTAATCCCGCGCCACCGATCCCAGGACTTCACCCGGTTGGACGGTGTGGCGGACGATGGGGGCCGGGCGGCGGGCATCGGGCCGCTCGCCGCAGGGCACGCCCTCCGCTTCGATGATGGGCCCCCAAGACAGGGGGACAAAGAGCTGTCCGACGTCGCCGGTAAAGCCGACCGAGTCGGTGGTGAACCAAGGGTTTTCTTCTCTCAGTGCCAGTACAGCGGCATCGCCGCCGGGAAACAGACTGAAGTACAAGGGGCCACCGCCATCGGGACAACCCACCAGGGACATTTGCCCTTCCCTCAGCCGCCACAACGCGTGTGTGTCATCCCGGTCGAAGTTTCGGTCCACCTGCAGCAAGACGCGCAACAGGTGAAGCCATTCCAGCAAACCGGCGTCCAGTTCTTCGGGTCGAAATGCGTCCGCCGACTCGGGCCCCCGCACAAAGGCCAACACTTGCCGCAAGGGGTCCTCGGGGAAAGCCGCGGTGGCGGCGGCGGCGTGTTGCACCGCAGCAGCTGTCATGCTCTGGTGGCGGTGCCGATCATCCCAGCCGCGTCGGATGTCCAGGCCGAGTGACAGCGCCGACACCAGGTCCAAGCCCCAGGGGCCAGCCCGCCTGCCCGGCCCGTAATAGGCCATGTCCCATCCCGTCAAGGCCATGGGCAGCAAGGCCCAATCCGCCGGAAGCCCTGCCCCAGTCAAGGACTGTTCTACAAGGGGACGGTAGCGGTCGGCGGCGGCTTGAGTCAACCGGAAGTTGAGCATGCTGTCGGCCAAGAGCTGTTGCAGCGCACGGTCGGCGTGGTGCGCTGCGAGCGGCAGGGCCTCCAACTGACCGATGAGCTGCTGACCCCAATCGGTGCGGGGCCGGAACCGGCTGGGGTCCAAGGTGGGTTCCAGTCCACCCAACACACTGCCGGGTTCGAGCATCTCCAAATCGGACACCCAGGCCGATCGCTCCATGGACCGCACCAAGACCGACCACCCTTGCAGGTCCGGTTGGGCTTCCACGGTTGTGGAAGTGCCCCGCCCGAAGACCAGAAGGACAGCGATCAGAAAGGGATGGCGAGGGAAGGACATTTCGCAGTGACGAAGATGGCGCCTTTGAATTGTACCTTGTAGGACAGTGAGCATCAAGAGCGGAAAAAATGCCAACACCCTCCAAGGCTGAACTCAAATTGAGGCTGGAGGCGTTGGAAGCGGAGCGCGCTGCCATCAGACGGTCTTTGGGCGTATCCGGCGAGCCGGAGGGCGCTGAAGGCGACGGATTGGGCAAATTGCCAAACAGCCGGATCTTGGACAACGCGGCCGATGGCATCTTCACTTTGGATGCGGCGGGCCGGGTGACCTACATCAACTTGGCGGGCGGGCGGATGCTGGGCGTGGACCGCGATGAACTCCTGGGCAGCAGTTTTATGGGGGTGCTGGGGGCGCACGGCAACCGCGAGATGCTGGTGGAAATCGGCAAGTGGCTGCGGGACAACGATGAAGCGGCTTCCTTCCTGCTTGTGGATGTACCGGTAGTGAACCGTTTCGGAAACAGCAGGTGGCTCAGCGTCCACCTGCAAAGGGGCACAGGGGCATCCGGTGAGGTCGTGGAAGTGCAGGGCATCGCCCGCGACATCACCGAACAGCACAGGTTGCAGCAAGCCCTGAGGCGGTCGGAAGAGCACTACCGGGGGATCATCGAAAACATGGACCTGGGCATCCTGGAGGTCGACAACGAAGAGCGCATCACCCGCGCGTTTCCGAAGTTCTGCGAAATCGTGGGGTACGAGGAGATTGAGATGCTCGGCAAAAAGGCGTCAGACCTGTTCATGCAAGCCTCGGACCGCCTCTTGATGGACTCCCGCACCGCCGAGCGCAATGCCGGCGAATCCGGATTGTATGAGATGCCCATCCGCACCAAGTCGGGAGATACCGTGTGGCTCTTGATCAGCGGCGTGCCCATCTTTGATGAGGCGGGAAAAATCGTGGGTTCCATGGGCATCCACTACGACATTTCCGAGCGGAAGCGCGACGAAGAACAGCTGGCGCAGGCGACGCGAAAGGCCGAGGCCGCCACCAAGGCAGAGCGGGCGTTCCTGGCCAAGATGAGCCACGAGATCAGAACCCCCATGAACGCCATCCTCGGCATGACCAGGTTGCTGGAGGATACCAAGCTGAATGGAGACCAGCAGGAATTCGTTCAGGCCATATCGCAGGGCGGGGCGTTGTTGAAGGGGCTGCTCGACGATGTGCTGGACCTGGCGCGCCTGGAGGAAGGCCAGTTCAAGTTGAACCCGCAGCCCACCCGGGTGCAGCCCCTGTTTGAGGCCGTCATGGAAGTGTACCGGCTGCTCATGTCCGAAAAAGGCGTGGAGTTGCACCTGCATTGGGACGCGCACCTGGACCAATCCCTGGAATTGGACCGGGGCGTCTTGTCGCAAATCTTGATGAACCTGGTGGGCAATGCCGCCAAATTCACCCCAAAAGGGCGGGTAGACGTGTATCCACGACTCGAGGAAGAACGCGACCGGATGTGGATGGTGGTCGAGGTGGTGGACACGGGCGTGGGCATGTCCGCGCCGGACATGCAGGGTGTATTTGGCCGTTTTCAGCAAGCGGCTGGAGGGGCGGCATTGTCGCAGGGCGGCAGCGGCCTGGGCTTGGCCATCGTCAAGGAATTGTGCATGGCCCACGGCGGCTCGGTCGAGGTGGAAAGCGAACCTGACAAAGGGAGCACATTTAGGGTCATGTTGGAGGTGAGCAAGGCGGCGGACCGAGAAGCTGTTGTCTTGGTGACCGATCCCGCCCCGCTGCGCGGCAAACGCATCCTCATAGCGGAGGACAACGCAGTCAACCTCCTCTACCTGACCCGGCTACTCAAGAACTGGGCAGTCGATTTCCAGGTGACGGGCAATGGCCATGAGGTGATGACGGCCTGGCGCAAGGGGAGGTGGGACCTCATCCTCATGGATGTGCAAATGCCGGTTTGCTCAGGGATAGAAGCCACGCGAAAGATCCGGACGGATGAGCAGGGCACTGACGACCGGTTGCCGATTGTGGGCCTGAGCGCTTTTGCTTTTCACAAAGACGTGGAAGACGGATTGCAGGCGGGAATGGATGGATACCTCAAGAAGCCCTATGCGCCG
This sequence comes from Flavobacteriales bacterium UBA4474, assembly GCA_002389295.1. Classification (GTDB taxonomy): domain Bacteria; phylum Bacteroidota; class Bacteroidia; order Flavobacteriales_D; family Sanyastnellaceae; genus UBA8752. The sequence goes on from DGOE01000057.1 coordinate 17,983, forward strand.
GAGGAGCTCCTGCGCACCCTGCTCAATTTTCTGGGTTGAGCCGATTTGTCTGTGACTAAATGGCATGTACCGGTCGGCGAGCAGGCCAAAACACCCGATAAAAACGTATAAGCTAAAGACATTTTTCATTATTTAGTTGGATGAATGATTTATAATATCTAAATTGACCCTGTGTGGTTGACAGGCACTTCAACTTTGTTGGAGTCAATCACAGTTGTGAATCGTAGAGAAGCACCCGCAACGGCGGGTGTTTCCAATTTACCCCGGTCCATTGCGGCACTTCCAAGCATAGAAACTTGTGGAGAAAGGGGGGCACAACGCCCACGTGTACTTGGGGCCGGTTTCTAAATTGAACGCATGGAAGGTGACAGATCGAGCAGAAGATTCAAGGTAATGGGTGGCCGCAGGGGCTTCGACGTCTGCGACTATGTGGCGGAAGTCATGGGGGCTGGCGACAAGGCCATACTCTATGTGGGGTGCGACAGCCAGAATTACCGCAGCTATACCGTCTATGTCACCACGGTCGTTTTTCGCTACCCAGGATCGGGAGCCCACGTGATTTACCGCAAGGAAAAAGTGCCCCGCATTGAAGACATGTGGACCAAGCTGTGGGGAGAGACAGAGCGCTCGGTAGCACTGGCCCACTTGCTCAGGGAAGAGGCCGGGGTCCACGTCGAGCAGATTGACCTCGATTTCAACCAGGATCCCGCACACCCCTCCAACAAACTCCTCAGCGCATCGGCGGGATACATTCAATCGCTGGGGTTCCAAAGTGGTGCCAAGCCCGACCTGCTGATGGCGGCATGGGCTGCTGACGCGCTATGTCATTGAGCCCGAACCGCATCCGGGACTGCATAGGCCTGCAGGCACCGATCCAAGAGCTCTGGTCCTTTTTCTCTGTGGCGTCCAACCTCGCCACGCTCACGCCGCCATCCCAGCGCCTGAGGGTAGGCAAAGGCGGTGACCAACCCATTGCTGATGGGCTGACCGTGCACATTTCGGTCTCGCCCATGTGGCCCATCCGCAGCGGGTGGAAGACCTTGATCCAGCAGGTGCAGCCGCCATCCGCGGCATTCGATGGCGACGGATGGTTTACGGACATTCAACGCAGCGGGCCCTTTGCCCTGTGGCACCACGTGCACGCCTTCAGGCCCATACCCGGAGGGACGGCCGTCTTTGACCGGGTCGACTATGCGCTGCCCCTGGGCCGGCTGGGGCAGGCCTGCGCAGGGCGTTGGGT
>DGOE01000025.1 GCA_002389295.1 Flavobacteriales bacterium UBA4474
CCAAAGCCAGGCTTTTTTGCGCCAAGGCTTGATGGACAATGCGCCCGAACCCAGCATGCCGCGCGGAGCCAACGTGGTGGGTACACCCATCTCGCTGGCGACGCCCCACGGCATTCTGCTGAATGGTCCACTGTACAGGCTGTTCAGGTAAAGCCGGTCGGGTTGGATGTCGCGTAGGAGCCTTTTCCACATTTCTGGCCGTTGTTCATGGGCGGGCAGGTACAAGGCGCGGGCGTTACCGACCGTTGTCCATTCGGACTCCGGCACGGGCAGGGGATGGGGTGACCCAAGATCCTTGTTTCCGCAAACGATGTGAAAGTCGATTTCTTTGCCCAAGGTGGCCACCAAGTTTGCAATGCTGCGGATGGGACCACCTGCCCGATACGCGGGGAGGTACCAATCGATGGCAATGAGCACAACTGGTCGCGATGCAGGACGGTCAGTGGAGGTCATGGCGTTCTATCCATTGTCCCAAGGCAACGAGTGTCCACACCCGAGACCACGTGACCGTTCCCTTTTCAAACCCGTTCCACAGTGAGGTGACGGCCGGAGCCGCCAGGATGTCGCGGTTGATCAGCGCATCAAGGCCCGATTGGCAGGTGTCGGCCAAGGGTCCGCGCATCCAGACATCCCAAGGGAGGGTGAAGCCCATTTTGGGTCGGTCGATGATTTCTCGGGGCAGCCGGTCGCCGAGAGCAGCCGTCAGCAATTCTTTAGGGGTGTGCGGCCATTTGATGGGATCGGAAATGGCGAGCGCCGTCTCGACCAATCTGTGGTCCAAGAAAGGGACGCGCACTTCCAATGCATGGGCCATCGACATCTGGTCGGTGTCGCGCAGCAGGACGTGCTGCATGTAGGTGTGCATTTCCGCGAGGCTGATGCGGCTCAGCACAGGCAGGTCCAAGCCTGGCGGCTGATTCAATTGCTCGCGGCACCATTGCGCGACGCTGTCTTGAGCGGGTTTCATGGCCGTGAGGCGGCGCACATCGGGTTCGAGGAGCACGCGGCGGCTCACGGGATAGGTGGACGCGGGATCCAGGGCATCTCCGGCGAGGAGGGTGGCGAACTTCTCTGCGGTGATTCCCGGGCGGGCGGTGCGGTAGGCGGCACCGGCCAACCGCCGCAGTCCCTTGGGCCACGCCATGGCCCAGCGCTTGTCGAGCAGGTCTGCCGTGCGCTTGAAAACGGGATATCCCGCAAAGAGCTCGTCTCCGCCCAAGCCGCTCAACGCGACGGTGAGTCCGGCTTTTTTGGTGGCTTGCGAAACGACGTAGGTGTTGGGGCCATCTCCGCTGGGGTGGTCTGTGGCGGCGAGCGCGTCGGGAACAGCTTCGAGGAAATCGGCCACTGAAAGTCGAATTTCATGGTGGTCGGTATCGAACCTGTCGGCGATGACTCGCGCATATTGGCTCTCATCAAAGGCGTCTTCGTGGAAGGCCACATTAAAGGTCGACACCTTGCGGTCGCCCACTTCCGACATCAGTGCCACCACTGCGCTCGAATCAATCCCGCCAGAAAGAAAGGCGCCGAAGGGAACGTCGGAACGCATGCGGAGTTTGACGCTGTCTGTCAAGAGTTCTCGCACGCGGCGTTCTGCTGGAGCCTTGGCGTAAGTCCAAGGTTCGCCTTCCTCTGCACGCGCTTTTGCCGCCGCCGCGGCGTCCCACCAAGACTCCACTTTCACCTCGTTGTCATCGGCCCAAAGCAGGTGGCCTGCGGGCAACATTTCTACACCTTCAATCAGAGTGGCCGGTCCATGCACCGTTTGGTAGCGCAGAAAATCGATGAGCCCCTCCCGGTTCAATTTCCTCGGTACCCTTTGCGAAGCCAACAGGCCCCGCACTTCACTCGCCCAATGCAGCCCTTGATCGCTTGTGTATAGGTACAACGGCTTGATGCCCATCCGATCGCGGGCGAGCAGGAGGCGCTCTTTTTCGCGGTCCCAGAGTGCCAAGGCAAACATCCCATTGAAGCGCGCCAAAGCAGCCGCTCCCCATTCGCGCAAGGCGGCCAAGACAACCTCGGTATCCCCAGTCGTCTTAAACGGGTAGCCGTTTAGTTCCGAACGCAGCTCCTTGTAGTTGTATACCTCTCCGTTGAAAGCGATGACATAGCGGCCGCAGGCGCTCACCATCGGCTGGTTGGCTACTTCGGAGGTGTCCAAGATGCTGAGCCGGCGGTGGCCGAGGATCACGTTGTCTTCATCTGTCCAATGGCCTTCGGCGTCGGGTCCCCGGTGCGCCAAGGCCGCGGTCATGCGGTGGGCTGCAGTTCGGGCCTCCGCGTCTGCCTTGCCGTGGATGCCAGTGATGCCACACATGGCTCAGTCTTCGGCGTCGTCGCCGTATTGCCGGTCCCCGTAACCGTACCCTCCGTACCCTGTATAGCTGCCGTATCCACCGTAGCCGTATCCATAGCTATAGAGATATCGGTAAGCGTATTTGGATGCGTAATAGCGCCAACGCGTGGGCAGGATGCCGTTGAGCACCATGCTCACGTGCTTGATGTTGTTTTGCTCGAGGAGGTCTTCCAATTGCCGCATTCCGCGGACATTGGCGCGTTTGATGTTGGCCACGAGCAAGGCCCTGTCCACGTGCCTCATGAGCACGAGTGCATCGGTGATGAGCAGGATGGGCGGGGTGTCGATGACGACAAAGTCATAGGCCTCTCGTGCTTCGGCAATCAGCGCATCGACCCGGTCACTGAGTGCGAGTTCCGAGGCATTGGGGGGCACCGGTCCAGAGGTGATGACGTCGAGGTCGGGGATTTCGGTGCGCTGAACCGTTTCTTTCCAGCCGCATTTGCCGATGAGGTAACCGCTGAGTCCAATGCCGCGTTCGAGTTTCACCGCCTTGTGCACCCTTGGCTTGTGCAGGTCAAAGTCGATGAGCAGGGTCCGCTTTCCCGCCTGGGAGAGCAACGCCGCCATGTTGGTGGCTGTAAATGTTTTGCCCTCGCCGGGGTGCATGCTGCTGACCAGTATGGTGTTTTGCCCTTCCCTGTTCAGGAGGTATTGCAGGTTGGTTCTCAATCCGCGGAAGGCCTCCGTTGTCGGGTGTCGCGGGCTCTTGGAGGCGACCAGTACGTATTCTTTTTCGCCGATATCTTCATAGCGGGGGATGCCACCGCTGACGGAAAGTTTGGTGGCTTCGCGCAATTCGTTGACGCTTTCCAGCCGTTCAAATAAAAGCAGACGCAGCAGAGCAATGCCAACCGCCAATGCCAGCCCAAACAGCGTGTAGTTGCGGATGGTTTTAGGTTTGTCGGGTCCGGTGATGCCCACAGACCGCGCTGCCTCAATGATGTTTGCGTTGGATGTGATGGCCGCCCGGGCGATGAGGTTGGTCGCGCGCTGCTCCAAGAGGTAGCCGTAAAACTTGTCATTGATGGCCAGTCGCCTTTCAATCGCCAGCAGTTCCCGCTCGCTCTTGGGCAGACGGAATAGCTTGGCTTCGAGTGCGTCCACCCTTCCGTCCAACTCACTTGACTCTGATTCCAGCACCTCCCGGGCTCCTCCGATGTAATCGAAAAGGCTGGCGCGCGTGGTTGAAATCAAGGAATCCAGGCGCTTGACTTGGAAACTGCTCGGCGTGACATCCAACAGCATTTGCGTGCGTTGCAATTGCAGGCCGTAGAGCTGTCCCACTTGTTCGGCAGCCACGGGGTCTTGGGTCAAGAACGCACTCGGTGGGATGCTTGTGTTTTCCACCCCGCGCCCCAGGTATTCCTCCAAGGCTGAGAGGCTGCGCAAGTTCAGTTTCAGTTCCTCCCGTGACGATTCGAGCTGCACCAGCTCTTGGAAATAAGCCTGTTCGCTGCGGCTCAAGTCCAGGATTTCTGCATTCTGTCGCTGCAGGTCGATGATGTTCTGAAGGCTGTCTACGTTTGCTTCAATCTTGATGAGCTGCTCTTCGATGAACTCGTCTGTCTTGAAGTTCACCTGTTCCCGAGCGGCGGTGGAGTATTCGATGTACCGAACGGACAGCGCATCGAGGAAGGCGATGGCCCGGTCGGGCAGAATGTCGCTGATGGCCAGCTTCAAAATGCTGGTCTGGCCCACCCCGCTGACCGATAGGCCGCTCCGGTATTGGTTGATGATTTGATTTTCGCTGCGCACTTGGAAGCGCTGACCCTGTGCAATGGCTTGATCAATGGTGCCCCTCCCGCTCTCCGCCCTGCGAATGATGAGCCGGAAATCACCTGTTTGAACCGCTTCATCAAACTGGTGTGTTCCTTCATAAACCCGCCCGTCGTTGAAGGTGACGGAAAGTCGATAATTGTTGTCATCCGTTACATCGAGGTCAAAATCGGCACCCAAAGCCGCCCCGCTGAATTGGTCGGGAAAGGCCTCCACCTCGACTCCACTCAGGCCACCCACGGGTAGCGCCTTGACGCGCCCCACGAGGAAATGTGTCACGTTGTGGTCCAAATCGCCGACCGCCTTGGCCACCAAGTCGCGGCTTTTCAGTATCCTGATTTGGTTGGGGATATCGGGTCCTTGTCGCCGAAAGCGCCGGCTGACCACCCCTTCCATGATCTCACGGGCCTTGTCATACTCGTCCTTTTCCTCAAGAAGAATTTCTGTCTGCCCCCCAAATTGGTCCAGCTGCTGATGCGTCACAAAACG
>DGOE01000034.1:0-2768 GCA_002389295.1 Flavobacteriales bacterium UBA4474
GTGTCCAAAGTACACGCTTAAAATACTAACATACAGTGAGTTGCATTTCTTTTGTTGTTCGGTGCGTGTTATTTTTGATGCTTCATTTTTGACACGGAAAACCGACAGGCATGGGACGGAAAGTCAACTTTATCGCATTGGTCGCCTTTGTACTCATGGCGGCATTGGGCAGCGGGTTCGCCTCACCTGGTCATGGTTGGGGACAGGTCATTGAAACCAATCCGGGCGATGTGGCCTGGATGGTGGTGGCGAGTGCGTTTGTGCTGCTCATGACGCCGGGTCTGGCCTTCTTTTATGGAGGCATGGTGGATCGGAAGAACGTCATCTCTACCATGCTTCAGAGCTTTGTGGCGCTGGGGGTCATCAGCATTCTCTGGGTGGTGGTTGGGTTCAGCCTTTGTTTTGGCGACTCCATCGGTGGCATCATCGGCAATCCATTGACCTTTCTGAATTTCAACCATGTCGGGTCGGCGCCGCACCCGCGGATCGGAAGCAGCATCCCGTTTCTGCTGTTTGCCCTGTTCCAACTCAAGTTCGCCATCATCACGCCCGCCCTCATCACGGGCAGCATGGCCGGCCGCATCCGGTTCCGCAGCTACATCCTGTTTATGGTGCTCTTCTCGCTGCTGATCTACGCGCCGCTGGCGCACATGACATGGCATCCCGATGGGCTGCTCATGAACCTCGGTGTGCTGGACTTTGCCGGTGGGACTGTGGTCCATATGTCTGCGGGTTTTGCTGCATTGGCTGGCGCGGTCTTTTTGGGGCCGCGCAAGACAAACCGCTTGGAGCACGCCAACATTCCGTTCATCATTCTCGGTACGGGATTGCTGTGGTTTGGCTGGTTTGGATTCAATGCGGGCTCGGCGCTCGGCGCCAACAGCGATGCGGTGCTGGCCTTTGCCAATACGCACTTTGCATCGGCATCGGGGATGATCACGTGGATGTTTTTTGAGCGCTTTCAGGGGCGCAAAATGAATGCGGTGGGGGCCTGCATTGGAGCGATCGTCGGCCTGGTGGCCATCACACCGGCTGCCGGTTTCGTTACGGTTCAGGAGAGTGTGCTCATCGGATTCATCGCGGCATTGGTGTCGAATTGGGCCATTTCGCGCCAAAAGCGCAGCGGCCTGGACGACACGTTGGATGTCTTCCCCTCGCATGGTGTAGGTGGCATGGTCGGTATGCTGCTCACCGGCATTTTTGCGGCCGAAGTGGGCCTGACTTCAGGCGAGACCACCACCTTTATGTGGCATGTTATTTCCCTGTTGGGGGTGGCGGTATTCACCTTTGGCGGCAGCTATGCGCTCTTCAAATTGGTCGATATGATCATCCCCCTGCGGGTCAGCGGTTGGCAGGAGACGCTGGGGCTGGATGAAAGCCAGCATGGAGAGCAGATGGACTGACCGTTCAAAGGGCTCTCTGCACAATCAAAGCCAACGCTCACCAATTCCTTCACCGGCGGGGGATTCTAAAGGCTATCTTTGCGGCGCACGACGCATGCGTGATCCGAAATAACGGGTAGTGAAGTTGCGTCAAATCAACATCCTTTGACCGACTTTCATTCGCTCGGATTGAGCGAACCCCTCATGCGGGCCCTCGAACCTCTTGGTTACGAGACCCCTACCCCCATTCAAGCCCAAGCCATTCCCCACGTACTGCAAGGACGAGACGTCCTCGGCGTGGCACAGACCGGAACGGGCAAAACCGCGGCCTTCTCGCTGCCCATGCTCCACAGGCTGGACAAAGCATCCAACCACGATGGCCGGCGCGTGATCCGGGGGCTGATCATCAGCCCCACCCGCGAGCTGACGGCCCAAATCGGCGAGAGCATCCAGGACTATACCGCCCATATGAAGCTCTACCACACGGTCATTTTTGGCGGTGTGAAACAGGGCAAGCAGGTCGCCGCCTTGAAGCGCGGAGTGGACATCGTGGTGGCGACACCCGGACGGTTGCTCGACCTCATCGACCAGGGCCACATCAGCCTCAGGCACCTCGAGTACTTCGTGCTCGATGAAGCGGACACCATGCTCGACATGGGCTTCATCCACGACATCCGCAAGGTGATCAAGCTGCTGCCCGCCCAGCGGCAGTCGCTGTTCTTCTCGGCCACCATGCCGCAGAACATCCAAGAATTGGCCGACACCATCCTCCATGACCCCCTCACCGTGGAGGTGGCGCGGCGGAGCACGGCGGCGGAAACCGTGGACCAACGTGTGTATTTCGTGCGCCAGGCGGAGAAGAAGCACCTCCTCGTGGATGTGCTCAAGGCCCCCGAGGTCAGCAGCGCGCTGGTCTTTACCCGCACCAAGTACGGGGCAGACAAACTGGTGCGGCACCTGCGCAAACAAGGGGTGCGCAGCGAGGCCATCCACGGCAACAAATCACAGCCACAGCGCGAGAAGGCGATGAAGGCTTTCAAGCGCGGCGATTTGGGTGTGCTTGTGGCCACAGACATCGCCGCACGTGGAATTGACGTGGACGACCTGAGCCACGTGGTCAACTTCGAGATTCCCAACATCCCGGAAACCTATGTGCACCGCATTGGCCGCACGGGCCGGGCGGGAGCGGAAGGCATCGCCATCTCTTTGTGCAACGAAGAGGACGAGCGGACCTATTTGCGCGACATCCAGCGGCTGATTCGGCGCGAGGTGCCCCTGCACACAGACCACGACTACCACCTGCCCCTGCCCCCCATCCCGCTCGACTCCGGTAAGCCTTCGGGCGGAGGCCAGGGAGGACGGGGTGGTTCCAAAGGCAAAGGAGGC
>DGOE01000034.1:2866-5497 GCA_002389295.1 Flavobacteriales bacterium UBA4474
AAGGCCGTCCCGGGGGACAAGGAGGCGGCTCTCAGGGCTGACGGGCTTGGTCCTGTCCTAATTTTAGTCCATGCGGAATTTGCTTGACAGGGCTTACGGGCATGTGCTGAATGGCGGCCTGTTGGACACGATTGCGGCCGAAGGCAAATTCATGACAGTGCCCAAGGGCGACTTGATCATGGATGTGGGCGATCCGATTCCTGGGTTGCCGCTGCTGATGGAAGGTGCCATCAAGATCCTTCGCGTCGATGAAGAAGGCGATGAGATGCTCATTTACTTCCTGGAGGCCGGGGACAGCTGCGCCATGACATTGGGGAGCTTCTTTGGCGTATCCAAAAGCGCCATCCGCGCGGTCGCCGAGCAAGACAGCAAGCTGGTCATTGTCCCGATGGACAAGGCCTACGCTTGGGTCGGCGCGCACGCCGACTTTCGGCAGTTTGTGATTGAAAGCTTCAATACGCGCTTGCAAGAGCTCGTCGAGGCCATGGATTCACTCGCCTTTCTCGACCTCCATGACCGATTGGCCAAATACTTGAGCGACCGGGTAAAAGTGAACGGCAACACCTCCTTGACGACCACCCATGCGGAGATTGCAGCGGACCTTTACACCTCGCGCGTGGTGGTGTCGCGCATCCTGAAGCAGCTCGAGCGGGAGGGCAACATTGAGCTGCACCGCAACCGCATCGAGGTGCTCAAATTCTGAGCGCTGTGGGCCTTGCGCAACCTGTGTATCCTGTCGGCGGGTCGGTTGGCTTGTACTTTGCAGGGTGAAGTCATGGGTTCCTTTCCTTGATTGGCTCCCGCGCTACAGGCGCAAGGACCTCTCCGGCGACCTGCCGGCCGGGCTGACCGTTGGGGTCTTGCTCATCCCGCAAGGCATGGCCTATGCCACCATTGCGGGTCTCCCTGTCGTCTATGGCCTCTATGCCGCGCTGGTGCCCCAGGTGGTGTATGCCCTGTTGGGCACCTCGCGACAATTGGCCGTCGGGCCCGCGGCCATGGACTCTTTGCTGGTGGCCTCCGGGCTGGCGGGCATGGCGGTGGTGGGGACGGACCGGTACATCGAGCTCGCCCTGCTGCTGGCTTTGATGATGGGGGCGATCCAATTGACGTTGGGGGTGATGCGAATGGGATTCCTCGCGCAGTTCCTCTCCCGGCCAGTCATCAGCGGATTTACCAGTGCCGCCGCCATCATCATCGGCCTGAACCAACTGCCGAGCATCCTCGGCATCGAAGCTGAACGGAGCGCCAAGCTGCATGTGCTGGCGGCCGATGCGGCAGGTGCCGTGGGTGAAACCCACTTGCCGACGCTGATGCTGTCTGTGGCCGCCCTCGCCCTGCTTTTTGTCCTGCGCCGCTGGGCACCGCGGATCCCTGGCGCCCTCGCAGTGGTGGTATTGGGCATCCTCGCCGTGGAGCTTGGCCATCTCGAAAATGTGGGCATTCAAGTGGTGGGCAGCATTCCCGCCGGATTGCCTGGGTTCCACATGCCCTCCCTTTCGGTGGCAGACCTCACTGCGCTCGGACCGATGGCCGCCACCCTCGCGCTCATCGCCTTCATGGAGGCCTATAGCGTAGCCAAAGCCCTTTCCCAAAAAAGGGGGGACCACGAGGTATCGGCCAACCAGGAACTGCGCGCACTGGGCGCGGCCAACGTGCTGGGCGCGCTGTTTGGCGCCTACCCCAGCACTGGCGGCTTCTCCCGCTCTGCGGTCAACGACCGGGCCGGCGCAAGGACGGGAATGAGCGCCCTGATCTCGGCAGCGGTCGTGGCCTTGGCCCTCACCTTTCTCACCCCCCTTTTCCGCGCGCTGCCCGCGGCGGTCCTCGGGGCCATCATCGTCGTGGCGGTTTCCGGGCTGGTGGACGTGCGCTATCCGCGCCACCTGTGGAAGAGCCACCGCAAGGAGGCCGTGCTCCTGCTCGCCACCTTTGTCCTTACCGCCTTTGGTGGCATGGTCCTGGGAATCGCATCGGGCCTCGTGCTGAGCCTCGTGCTGACCATTTATCGCAGCACCCGGCCGCACGCTGCCGAACTGGGCACCATCAATGGCGTTTTCCGCAATGTCGACCGCTTCCCGGCGGCCGAGCGCATGGAAGGCTGGCTGATCGTGCGGTACGACGGGCCGCTGCACTATGCGAGCCAGGCGCATTTCAAGGAATTCCTCCAGCACCGCCTCGCCGAGCGTCAGGCCGGCGGTCAACCGGTCCACACTGTGCTGCTCCATGCCGAGTCCATCCCTTACATCGATGCTTCAGCGGGCGCCACGTTGGGCCACCTGCTCGACGACTGGCAACAGGCCGGCATCGGCCTCAAGATTGCCGGCGCCATTGGCCCCGTGCGGGACGTCCTCGAAAGAAGCGGGCTGATGGACCGCATCGGCCACGACAACTTCCACACGGGCATCGAAGCGGCACTGGGCATGGCCAGCGAGGACGCCGGACATCAGCGCATCGCAACGCAAACTCGTGTGAAACGGTAACCTGCGTTTCCTTTCCTTCCAGAGAAACTCCCGAACTTCGCGTTATGAAAGTCGAACAGATCTATACCGGATGCCTCGCTCAAGGTGCTTATTACATCGAGTGCTGTGACGAAGCCGTGGTGATCGACCCGCTGCGCGAGGTGCAGCC
>DGOE01000009.1:0-4728 GCA_002389295.1 Flavobacteriales bacterium UBA4474
TTGGCTCAAGCTGAGCACGTAGGCACCTGAACCTGCTGTTACCGCATTCCAAGCAGCCAATTTGCCAGAGTCTACCACCCTTCCGGCGGGGTCAAATAGACTCCAGGGCTGTCCCAAACAGTCTGCGCATTGTACCGAAAACCCTTGAGCTGCTGGCACGATGCGGACCCCACTGTCGGGGTCTCCTATGGATAAGGTGGACTCGGCCGCGAAGGGAGAGGTGCCGTTGATGATTTCCAAAACATCGCACATTCCGTCGCCATCCGTGTCTTGCATTTCAGGGGAGCAGGCGTCTTCGGGGTTGTATCCCAACAACAACTCCTCCATATCGCAGTACCCGTCCCCGTCGGTGTCCGTATTGATGGGGAGGCAAGGATTGCTATCCGACCATCCCGAGGCCATCTCCATTCCCGCGCACCATCCGTCGCCATCTTCGTCGGTGTCGTTTGGATTGCACGCATCGGAAGCATCCCAGTTCTGGAGGTCTTCCTGCATGTCACAGAACCCATCACCATCTGCGTCCTGGGTGTAGGGGTCACAGGGGTCGAGGTTGGAGGAGCCAATGATGAATTCTACCTGGTCGCAGAGGCCATCCCCGTCGGTGTCCACTCCGTATGGGTCGCACGTGTTGTTGGGGTCAGAGCCATTGGCCAGCTCGGCACTGTTGCAGATGCCATCCATGTCCGAGTCCGTGAAATCCGGACTACAGGGGTCGTTGGGGTCCGATTCCAAAAGTTCTTCTTCTGAATCGCAAAATCCATCGCCGTCCGTATCTACAGAAGCGGGAGAGCATGCATTGAAGGGGTTGGAACCCAAAGCTTCTTCTTCGAGGTCACAAAACCCATCGCCATCGGAATCCAAATAATAGGGATCACAGATGTCCTCGGAGTCGGTGCCCAAGAATATCTCCAAGGCATCGCACGCCCCATCGCCATCGGTGTCTTCAAGTCCTTCGTCGCCGAGGTCGCAGGGGTTGAAAGGATCCGTGCCCAATTCCAATTCGGCCGCATCACACGTTCCGTCACCGTCCGTGTCAGGAGCATCGTCCTCACAGACGACTTCTGCATTGGCAACCAACAAACACCCGGATTCAGAGTCAACAGGCTCTTGCAACAGGTTTTCGAGGAATTCGCGGTTGGCAAGCTCACCCAAGTGGATGCCCAACCAATCCCCTCTGTCCACCACAATTCCATCACAGTTGATCACAACCATTCCAGCAGGACGCAAGAAGAAGTGGGTGTAAATCAGGTTGTCGGGTGAATCAATGAGCATGTCATTCCAAGGAAACTGCCATTGATTGCCCGAGCCGGGTCCCATGTAATCCACCACCATCTGTGCCGCATCGATCCTGTCCTGCACGACCCTGTGCTGATTGAGGTATTGCCCATCTGGACCTGCGATGGGAAAAGCGGGACAATTGGTTGGGCAATTCTCTACGTCGAGGGCATGGGCTTCGGCCACGTATACGGGAATCCAATTGAATGCATCCAAATAATTGGTGACCCATTCTACCAAAATGGGCGAAATCTCAGGATCCCAGTCGTTTTGGAATCGGATACAGGTCGCCGAACCATTAAAAATGATGGTCGGCTTGTTCGGGTCCACCTCGTTGGAAAGAAGGAACTCCTCTCCTTCCAAAGACCACAAGTGGAAATCACCCACCGTATCCCCCAAGGCATAGCCGCCGTCGAATTCATTCAACTCTCCACTGTACGGCACAGCATCGATGCTGTCCGTAGGCAAGGGGAATTCATCCAAGCCGAGCCAAGTAAAGTGCTCATTCTGTCCGAGCACGGCGCAGGCCATGCAGTTCAGGATGATGAATAAAAACGTCGCTCTCATCAGTCAGGTTGCAAAAAAACGCAGTTTGGTTCTGTTGCGTTGCTTGAAAAGGAAACCTTTTGTTGCTGTTGATGTTCAATTTGGCTCAAATAGGTGCAAGAACAGGGGCTTGAACCCATCCTGCATTCCCGTTGGCCAGCCGAATTTGGAGCCATTCACCCTCTTCCCTCAAGATTTCTACCACCGTTCCTTCATGCAGAACAAACAGATTTGATGACTCAGTGCCATCGGTGGGGCTGCTTCTGACTTCAATCCTGGGCGACATGATCACAGCACCATCGTCGGCCTTTCCGCGCAAAAATGTCTCACGGCTCATGAACCCCAAGAAAAGGGCGATCACCCCCAAAGCGGGGCCAGCTATGAGCAACGACCTTCTGGTTGCGATTTCTGTAGAGCGCATACGCAACAAAAACAGCAAGCTGGCCAATGCCCATATGAGAAGCGAGGACACGGTCCAAGCCTTGAGGCGGTGCTCTGAGGTGAGCTCTCTCCACAGCGGTTCCAGTGCAACTTCGGGCATGTTCTCAATGCGGTCCACCACCGCAGACTTGGCCAGCAACATGTTGGCCTGCAGGTCATCATCACTCGGCCGGATGCGTTTGGCGCGCTCAAAGTGGAGAATGCTGGGGCCAATCTGTCCAGATTTGTAGTAGGCCACGCCGAGGTTGTACTCCAGCTCAAATGAGCTCCATTGGACCGCAACCTCCTCGTACAATGCCAAAGCGGTCTCGAAATCACCTTCGAGGTATGCGGCATTGCCGGCTTGAAACTGTGCCTGTGCAGAAGCGGCATTCGGCGCCGCGGAAAGTGCGGTGGGAAGCAGGGCGAGCAGCAGGGCGATGACCGCAGTATGGGTGGTGGTTCCCTTTTCCAATGGTCGCCGCGCGCATTTTTCGAGGTCTCGGGAGGCGGTTTCCAAACGCTCGGCGATGTCAGCGGGTTTTGGAGCGCCGGGTGCAAAGCGGCCCTGATCCAAGGTCGCCAGTACATCGAGCCACCTCTCTGCCAATTCAACAGGGCACGACTTCAGGGCATCGCGGTACCGCTGCATCCCGGCATCGCTGCGCGGAATCTCCAATTGGCTCTGCAGAAATTCATGCGCCGCCTGTCCCAGGGCATCGAGGGCCACTTCTCCCTTTTTGGCCTTGGAAAGGGCCAACTTGATCGCCGCCTTGGCGCGCCTTTTTCTCAGGAGTGCTGGATCGCTGTCTTCCTTGTCTTTTCGCCGCCTCCAAGCCGCTCCCATCGCCAGTAAAATGGGAGGAAAGGCCCACATGGACATGTGCAAGAGCCCGCCGAAGAAAGGCCTGGACTGTGGCGTGAGTTCGGTTTCCGTGCGGATGAAACGCATGTCCCGCGTCAAAATGGTGACGTCCGTTTTGCTGTTGAAGCCAAAAGACGGCCCGTCCTGTTGCCCATCCCCTTTGACATCGAGCGCAATCGGCGCGGTCGTCAGGGAAACGAACCGGTCGAGCGTGTGGTCAAAAAAGGCCATCTCAGGCAAGGCGATTTCGTACTGTCCCTCAGCCCGCGGAATGACCAGATAGGTCATGGTACGTCGACCCCGTTGCCCTTGCAAATCAGTGGTGATGCGGTCCTCTATCTCAGGGTCGAACACCTCGAGGTCTTTTGGCCATTGAATGTCCGGGGCCCCAATCAGGGGCAGGTTGCCCTTGCCCTTGAATTCCAGGGTGAGGTTCAGGGCATTGTTTGTCATGGGGTTGTCTGCGCCTGAAGCCTTCCAGGTCAGGCTCAATTGTCCGAAGGTGCCCAAGGATGCGGCCGGAACAGGAGGAGGGAGGGGGCGGACCTCTATGTTGACGGTTTTGGCCGTAGCCGAGATTGGCCTTGAATTGAAAAAGGAGACCCGCTGCTGCGCCTCCACATCGAAACCGTTAATCTCCAACGAACCCGTGCGGGTGGGGTAGAGGATATCGGTTCGGACAGTGGCCACTTGCACCCGCCTGCCGTCTACAATCGTGGTTTCCCATCTCGGATCCTCGCCTTCCACGGTTTCCTTCCACGCACCGGACAATTCAGGGAAGCTGTAGTTCCGCACGTCCACAGCGTCCATGCGGTTGTAAATGCGGTACTGCACCCGCAGCGCTTCGCCGATGTGAACTGCGCGTTTGTTGACCTCGATCACGGCCTCAAATTGGGCGGCAGGCTTGGCTGAACCGCTCCCTTTATTGAGCACTTTGAGGTTGACTTGTTCCGTGCGCAGCAGCCCTTTCCGCGTGCGAAATTCCAGCCGCGGTATGGTGAGCATGCCGGCTTTTTCGGCGACCACAGAATAGGTGAAGCTCTTTTTCGAGCTGACGGCGCCGTTGAGGATCTGTGTATTGGAAGAAGTTGAAGGACCGCTGAGGTAGCGCAATCCAACAATGGCCGGAGGGTTGTTCAATTGGGCGCTGACATCCTTGAATTCAAATGTCAACCGGAAGGCCTGCCCAGCCACCACAGGATTTCTATCGACCACCAAGGCGACTTGTCCCTGAGCTTGAGCTGAACCAAAGGGCAACATCAGGGCGGTGAGCACGCACATTGATGCAGTACACTGACGTGTCAGCTGTGGCATGAAAGTGTGCACAAAGGCCATACATCTGTTGAGCGTAGTCATCACCAGTCCTTCTCGATTTTTGCCTTCTTTCCTTTTTTCCGCTTGGCGTTTTCCTGCGCTTGCAATTTGGCACGAAGCGCGGCTTCATTTCGTTCGAGCATATCCAAGATGCGCTCGGCATCCGCGGGTTGGATTTGTCCTTCCTTGGGTTCCTCACCCTCTTGCTGCTGACCCTGCTGATTTTGCTGGTCTTGGTCCTGCTGGTCTTGACTCTCCTGGTCTTGATTCTGTTGGTCCTGGTTCTGCTGGTCCTGGTTCTCTTGGTC
>DGOE01000009.1:4860-16918 GCA_002389295.1 Flavobacteriales bacterium UBA4474
CTGCTGGTCCTGGTTCTCTTGGTCTTGCTGCTCCTGCTGTTGCCTCATGGCGAGGGCCAGGCTCAGGTTATAGCGGGTGTCGGCATCACTGGGGTCCAAGCGCAGCGCTTCTTTGTAGGCCCCGATGGCCCCTTCCACATCTTGTCCCCCCAAGAGCAGGTTGCCGACGTTGTTCCAAGCATCCGATTTGATGCCTGCATCCTCCGCTTGGGCGGCAGCCCGCTGAAAGGCTTTCATGGCATCTTCGGCTTGTCCGTCTCCAGAAAGGGCCATGCCGCGATTGAGCTCCAATTGACCTGGCGCTGCACCGCGCCATCCTGCCGCCGAATCAAACAGGCTGTCCGCCGCGGCAAAATCTCGGTCGAGCATGGCCTGCGTGCCCTCTACCGCTTGGCGCTTGGTTCCGGCAATTTCATCGCGCTGTGCCATCGCCTCTGATGAGGGCCAAAGGGCCAGCATGAGCACAGCCATTGCGGCCTTTTTCTTGCGTGATGAAGACACCGGCCACCAAGCTTCCGTCATGAGCAATACCCACGCCACCAGAAAGAACCACGGGAATTGGTGCACATAATCCGTGTAGGCCACCTTGCTTGTTTTGCCTGTTTCCAGCTCCTTCAAGCTCGCCAAAAACGGGTCGAGATCGACAAAGCCTTGGTTGGCCCGAACATATGTACCGGATCCAGCTTCGACCATGGCCACCAACATGCGCTCGTCAAGGGTGGACACCACAGGTTGGCCGTTGGCGTCATTCTTGTAGCCGGTTTGCCTGCCGTAACGGTCGAATTGCGGAATGGGACCTCCGGCCTCACTGGCCATGCCGGCAGCGTGCACTTTGATGCCCGCTGCGGCCGCCTCATCAGCGCGCGCCAGGGCATCGTCTTCGTGGTTCTCTCCATCCGTAAGGATCAACACCACCTTGCTGGCTTGGCTCTCCGGATCAAAAGAGGCCACGCACTGCTCAATCGCCGTCCCGATGGCTGTGCCTTGAACCGGCATGGCTTCGGGACCGATGGCATCCAAAAACAGCTTGACCGCCGCCAAGTCCAAGGTCAGCGGCGCCTGCACATAGGCATCGCCAGCAAACACGACCAGCCCGGCGCGGTCTCCGTCGAGCTTGCCCACCACGCGCTCAATGGTGCGTTTAGCCAAGTCAAGCCTGGACATGCCCAGGTCTTCGGTCAGCATGGATCGGCTGACATCCAGTGCCACCATGATGTCGACGCCCTTGGCTTCAACTTCCTTCAGTCGGGTGCCCATCTTGGGCGCCAACATGCCCATGGCCATGATGGCCAGTCCCGTCCGCCAGAGAATGAACTTCCAGACCGAGCGCCGGGGCCGCGCCGATGGCCACAGTGTTTCCGCCAGCGCCAAATCGACGGCCTTGGACATGCGCCGCTGCTTCCAGCGGTAGTGTCTGGCAAAAAGCAACATGGCAGCAGGAGCGACCAGCAATGCGGGCCAAGCTTGAGGAAAGTGGAGCTCGAACTGCGGGGCAGCGGTATGGACAAGGAAATACAATCCAGCGACCATGGCCCAGAAGCCCAACTCAAACAGCACGAGTCCGGTGATGTGGCTGAACACCCGATATGTTTTCGAGGTGGTCATGGGAGGCTTCTAAAAATAACGTGCCGCAGGAAGGCCTCTGCACCAAGCAACAGCATGGCGAGCCACCCAATCAAGGGGAACTCCTCGGTGCGCTTGTTGTAGCGAAACACATTGAAGCGGGTCTTTTCGAGCATGTCGATCTCCTCGTAGACTTCACGCAGTTTGTCACCGCTTGTCGCACGGAAATAGCGGCCCCCGGTTTCTTGTGCGATGCGCTGGAGCGTCCCCTCATCGATGTTGACCTCGACCCAGTCATAGATGAATGTGCCATTGGGTCTTTTGCGCACCGGGCTTTTGGCTTTGCCCACGGAGCCCACCCCAACGGTGTACACCCTGATTGATTCCAAGGCGGCCAATTGGGCCGCATCCATAGGCTCGATTTGACCTGAGTTGTTTTCTCCGTCGGTGATGAGGATGACCACTTTGCTCTTGGCCTCGCTTTTGCGCAGGCGGTTCACAGCTGTGGCCAGCCCCATGCCAATGGCGGTTCCACCTTCAACCATGCCCGTTTCAAGCCCGTCAAGCCCGTCGAGTACAACCCGGTGATCCGTGGTCAACGGCACGCGGGTAAAGCTCTCGCCTTCGTAAACCACCACTCCGACCCGGTCGTAAGGGCGGTCCGAGACGAAATCGCGGGCCACCTCTTTGGCGGCTTCGAGCCGGTTCGGGCGGAAGTCCTTGCTCAGCATGCTCGCAGAAACATCCATCGCCATGACGATGTCGATCCCCTCGCGCGTCATGTTCTCGATGCTCGAGGAGCTCTGCGGCTGGGCGATGACCAAGACCATGATGCCCAAGCCCGCCGTACGCAGGGTGTCCGGGAGCAATGGCAGCCACTGGTCCCTGCGGGGCGGGGTCAAGCCGAGGTGTTGGAGGTTGATGCTGAATACGGGCCATTCCACCGGACGGAAAATGCGCCACGCGCTCCATGCCGCCACTGCGGACATCAACCAAAAAGCGGCGGGTCTGCCCCAATCAAAGCGGACATTCGCAGTAAAGAGCACAGCGAGGACAGCGGCCCAAGCCGCGCCTTGGGCAAGCCCTTGGCGGACCCTCACCAATGCGGTGTTGCTGCCCTTACCCATCTTGTTGCTCGTTGTGGGTGGTCACGCCCAGTGCATCGGATGCGGCCTCCGGGCGTTCCGCGGGAATGGTCCGCTCGATCCAGGCAATGCTCTCCCGCACCACGCGCAGGTGGGCGTCGCCGTCCAGGTCTTGTTTGGCGAACTTCACCAAATCCGAGCGCTCGAGCAGGGCAATCACCCAGCGGCATTCTTCTGCTGCGATGCCCATGACGGGGGCACTCGTCAAGGTGCGGGCAAGCTCATCGGTGGTCCGTTCGAGTGCTTTGACCCCGAAGGTGCCCTGCAAATGCAGCCTGACGGCCGAAGAGAGAATGGCCTGCGCCTCCTTTCCCTCACCTTTCAGCCAGGGTGTTTTTTCCTCCAAATCCCGGAGCATCGCCAAGGCGGTGATGTGCGCAGGAATTTCAGGTACCTCGGGTGCGCTCGTGACCGTTTCGGTTGGCTCGCGCGACGTCCATTTTTTGTACGCCCAGCGCAGACCCAACGCAAGGGCGACGGCGAGCAGCCCCCAAGCAAGGGCCGTGCGTATGCGCTCCCACAGGGTCCATTCATAGGCCTTGAACCCCTGCATGGGTTTGGGTGCGGCGTTTTCTTCCAGGGGCAGCAGCCCAACCTCGACCAGGGCGGCCGCTGCGCGAACGGCCATCCGACCCGAATCCGTGAGGGCCAGCGGCTCCATGACCTTGATACCGGTGTCCCAGGCCATCACGACAATGCGCTGCTCGCGCCGCAGACCAGCTTCGAGTGCAGGGGAGGCCATGCTGTCAATGGGCGAAACCTCGATGACCTCCCAACCCTGGGGCAAAGAGTCGCCGACAGCCACCACAGGCCAGTCCCACCGCTGGCCACCGGCAAGCGGCTCGTCGGAAACAAGCGAAACCACCAAAGGCTCTCCAACACCAATGCTGTCACGCGCCACGGTCATGGTGAGCACGGGGTCTGTTTGGCTGTGCAATTCCAGGCAGCAGGCCAACAGGACGGTGAGGATGCAGCGCAATTCAACCACGGCGATCAAACAACTGCATGAGGGGTTGAACGTAGGGCTTACCGGTGTTGAGGACGGCGTGGTCCACCCCGGAACGCTTCATCAGGTCTTCCAATTCGGACTGATACTTGCGGGCAGCGGCTTCAAATCGCTTGCGCCAACGCACAGAAGATGAGTCGATAAAGGAGGTGCGCCCGGATTCGGCATCCGCAGCGGCCAGCCATCCCATTTTTGCGGCTTGCATCTCCAAATCGTCGGTGACCTGAAGGGCCACCAGGTCGTGCTTTCTCGCGGTGCGCTTGAGCATTTCCCCGAAGCCTTCGTCCTGCAAGTCACTGATCAGAAATGCAATGGTGCGCTTCTTCATGACCCTGCTGAAGTGCTCTAGTGCTGAATGGATGTCCGTGCCCTTGCCCTCGGGTTCGATGTCGATGACTTCGCGCACGATGCGCAGAATGTGGCTGCGGCCTTTTTTGGGAGGAATGAACCGCTCTACCCGGTCGCTGAAAAGCAGGGCACCGATCTTATCGTTGTTCTGCCCGGCGGAAAACGCCAGCACAGCAGCGAGCTCGGCGGTCAGTTCGCGCTTGGACTTTCCGCGGCTTCCAATCTTGCCTGAAGCGCTCACGTCGATGAGCAGCATGGCAGTCAATTCGCGCTCCTCCTCGAAGACCTTGACATACGGCGTCCGCATCCGGGCCGTGACGTTCCAGTCAATCGTGCGGATTTCGTCCCCGTGCTGATAGGCCCGGTTCTCGCTGAATGCCATGCCCCTTCCCTTGAAGGCACTGTGGTATTCGCCGGAGAAAATCTGGCTGCTCAGACCGCGGGCACGCAGCTCTACGCGCCGAACACGTCGGATCAGTTCCGAGGCTTCCATGTCAAGGGACCTGGACCTGATCGAGGATTTCCGTGACGATCTGCTCCTGCTGGATTTCCTCCGCTTCCGCCTCAAACGTGAGGCCGATCCGGTGGCGCAGGACATCCATCGCGACAGCGCGAATGTCCTCGGGAATCACATAACCCCGGTGCGCCATGAACGCGCGGGCCTTGCCTGCAATGGCCAGGCCGATGGTCGCCCGCGGCGAGGCTCCAAATCCGATGAGCGGGCCCAGGTGGCCCATGCCGTGGTTTTCCGGTTTGCGCGTGGCCTGAACGAGTGTGACGATGTACCGCTCGATTTTTTCGTCCATGTAGACTTCGCGGACCAGTTTTCTGGCGGCGAGAATGTCCTTGGGCTTCACGACCGGTTGCACAGCGGCTTTGGCACCGGCAGAAACCTGGTTGCGCAGGATCATCTGCTCTTCTTCCGATGTGGGGTAATCGATGACCGCCTTGAGCAGGAACCGGTCCACCTGCGCTTCGGGCAGGGGATAGGTGCCTTCTTGCTCGACAGGGTTCTGGGTGGCCAGCACCAAAAAGGGTTGGGGCAGAGGAAAGGTCTCGGAACCAATGGTGACCTGCCGTTCCTGCATGGCTTCGAGCAAGGCGCTTTGCACTTTGGCCGGCGCGCGGTTGATCTCGTCTGCCAAGACAAAGTGGGCAAAAATGGGCCCCTTGCTGACGGTGAATTGCTCCTGCTTCTGGTTGTAGATCATGGTGCCCACAACATCTGCGGGGAGCAGGTCAGGGGTGAATTGGACACGGCTAAAGTCCACGTCCACCGCCCGGCTCAACGTCTGGATCGCCAAGGTCTTGGCCAAGCCGGGAACACCTTCGAGGAGGACGTGTCCGTCGGCCAGGAGTCCGGTAAGCAAGGTGTCGACCATGTTGCGTTGGCCCACCAGGGCCTTGCCGACCTCATGCCTGAGTTCATCCACAAAGCCGCTGGCGATTTTGATGCGCTCGGTCAGCGCTTGGATGTCCGGACTGCCATTGCTGTTGACGACCACATCCGTCGATAGGGGTGAGCTTTCCATGGTTGTTGTTCGGTATAGTTCCCGAGAGACTGGTCCAAGGTCTTTGAGAATGTCAAAAATAATGGTGAGGTCTTGGGGGGATGTTCGCATGGCGGTTAAAAGATGTTGACCCAACTTGTACGCATGACCTTAAATGAATGCACTGCTGCCGTTGAGCAGTTCTACAAGACCTACGGATTGCGCATGGCGACGTCCCCCACCATGTCCATCTCACCTGAAGAAATGGAACTGCGCCACAGCCTGATGGCCGAAGAAAACGACGAGTATTTGCAGGCCGCCCGGGAGGGGAACATGGTGGAAGTCGCGGATGCCCTTGGGGACATGCTCTACATTCTCTGTGGCACCATCATCAGCCACGGCATGCAGGACGTCATTGCCGATGTGTTCAGCACCATTCAAGACTCCAATATGTCCAAGCTCGGGGCAGATGGAAAGCCCATTTTCCGCGCAGACGGAAAGGTGCTCAAGGGGCCGGGGTATTTCAAGCCGGACATTGCGGGTGTTCTTGACCGCGCCGGAGTATCCATGGAGGAAAAAACCGGATCGCTGTGAACGCTTGGATGGCCAAAAGGGCCGATGGCGCCCTCGCTGCTGCCCGGGCCGGGAACCCCAAAGCCATGGACCGGTTGATGCGGATCGCATTGCCCTTCAACCGGCCCCACCGCATTCGCATCGCGCAAGTCGACCCGGAGCAAGTGGGCATTGCATTGCCCAACCGGCACAAAAACCACAATCACCTTGGAGGCATGCACGCCTGTGCCATCGCCACGGCCCTTGAATTCTCTTCGGGGGCTTCGGTGCTGCTTGAAGTCGGCATGAGGGACTACCGCATCATCATGTCACGGATTGAGGTCGACTACATGGCCAAACCCCAAGGAGACTGCATGGCCTTGGCCAAAAGAAACACGCCGGAAGTCCTGGAACTTTCCGGCGTGCTGGAAAAAGAGGGTGTGGCGCGGGTGCAATTGGGCGCATCCCTCTACGATGCCTCAGGCGAACATTGCGCCCAGGCCCTCGTGCATTGGCACCTCAAGGCGTGGGGTGGTCGCAGCTGACCTCGAGGTCGGTCCGCGTGCGCTGATACCCTGTCAAGGCCCACCTGTCGCCGTCGAAAGCGGCGGTGAGTTGTACGTCTCCGAATCCGGGCACAGGCCTCACGTAGTCGCCGCCGATGTAGCCCTTGACCTGTCCGAAATCAGGGATTTCCAGGATCACAGGGGTCCATTCGGTGCCATCCCGGTTCAACTTCCAGCGGGCGGCGTCTTGACGCCCCGGAAAGGTGCCGCGGTCCAACACGGCAATGACTTCGCCTTCCAGCCCGGCTGCGCGCCGAAACTTCACGCGGTTGCCTGTGATTTCCATCAAAGACTGTTTTCCGTTGGCGCGGGCTTGGAGGTTGGTCATGGTGCCGTCGGTGTCAACCAAGACGAAGCCATCCGCATACCGTGCCACATCGCGTCCGATGGCTTTCCAGCCGAAGCGCTGGGCTTCTTCTCCCAAGATGTCGGACGCAGATTGGGCTGGGCACCCTTCCTCACAAAAGACCATCGGCGCAAAACAGTCCAGAATGCGCTCAGCTTGACCTGACTGCGCTTCTTGTCGCACGTGGTGGATGAAGGCGTCGAAATGCTGCAAGTTTTGTGGGCTGGCCGAAGCCTTTGGGGACAGGCCCAAGGCGAGGGTGGCGAGCAGGATTGCTCCGGCGTGGAAATGGAGGCGGGAATTGTGCATGGGGTGCTTTTAGTGGTTGACGGCAGGGGCGTTCCCTGTCTTCTATTCAATAAGGTCTGGGCCGCGGTATTTGGTATGGCACCATGCCGTGAGGGGGCATTTTTTGACATTCATTGCGGGTTCACACACCCGGTTGTCGCGGATTATCTTTGCCGCGAATCAGAAACGCATGATCAACATCACCCTTCCCGACGGCTCGGTCAGACAAGCTGCCGACGATGCCACAGCACTCGACGTGGCGCGCGACATTAGCGAAGGGCTTGCCCGAAACGTGCTCGCAGCAGAAGTCGACGGTGAAGTGCGCGACGCCCAGCGCCCATTGGGGGGTGACGTGGCGCTGAAGCTGCTGACGTGGGGCGATGATGATGCCGCCAGCACCATGTGGCACAGCGGGGCACACCTGATGGCCGAGGCGCTGGAAGTGCTGTATCCCGGGGTCAAGTTTTGGGTGGGGCCATCCGTGGAGGGCGGCTTCTACTACGACGTCGATTTTGGGGAGCACACCTTTAGCGACAAGGACTTTCCGACGGTAGAAAAGAAGATGCTCGAGTTGGCGCGCGAGAAGTCGGCCTACGTCCGAAAGGAGGTGCCC
This sequence comes from Flavobacteriales bacterium UBA4474, assembly GCA_002389295.1. Taxonomy (GTDB): domain Bacteria; phylum Bacteroidota; class Bacteroidia; order Flavobacteriales_D; family Sanyastnellaceae; genus UBA8752. Next base: position 12,778 of record DGOE01000009.1, read on the forward strand.
AAGTCCGAAGCCATCGCTTACTTCAAGGAGAAGGGTGACCACTATAAGTTGGACCTGCTCGACAGCCTCGAGGATGGCACCATCACGTTCTACACGCAAGGGGGCTTCACCGATCTGTGCCGGGGGCCACACATTCCCCACACCGGTTTCATCAAAGCGGTCAAACTGCTCGCGGTGGCCGGAGCGTATTGGAAAGGGGACGAGTCTCAGAAGCAGCTCACCCGCATCTACGGCATCGCCTTTCCGAAGAAGGCGCAGCTCGACGAACACCTCGAGTTGTTGGAGCAGGCCCGGTTGCGGGACCACAGAAAACTCGGCAAGGAACTCGACCTGTTTTCCTTTAGCGAAAAGGTGGGCCAAGGCTTGCCCCTGTGGTTGCCCAAAGGCGCCGATTTGAGGATGCGCTTGGAGAATTTTCTCAAGGATGCCCAGCGAAAAATGGGCTACCAGGCGGTCATTACGCCGCACATCGGGCACAAGGAGCTCTACGTGACCAGCGGCCACTATGCCAAGTACGGAGAGGACAGCTTCCAGCCCATCAAGACCCCGGCAGAGGGGGAGGAGTACCTGCTGAAGCCCATGAACTGCCCGCACCACTGTGAGGTGTTCAAGAGCCGCCCGCGCAGTTACCGCGACCTGCCCGTGCGCTTCGCTGAATTCGGCACGGTGTACCGCTATGAGCAAAGCGGAGAGCTGCACGGATTGACCCGCGTGCGCGGCTTCACGCAGGACGACGCCCACATTTTCTGCACGGTGGACCAGGTCAAGGAAGAGGTCGGCAAGGTCATCGACCTGGTGCTGTACATCTTCAAGACGTTGGACTTTGTCGACTTTGTGGCCCAGGTTTCCCTGCGCGACCCAGAGACGCCCGACAAGTACATCGGCAACAACGAGAATTGGGACAATGCGGAGAAGGCCATCGCCGAGGTGGCCGAAGAGAAGGGGTTGAAGACGATCACCGAATTGGGAGAAGCGGCGTTTTATGGTCCCAAGCTCGACTTCATGGTGCGGGATGCAATCGGCCGTAAATGGCAACTTGGAACCGTCCAAATCGACTACAACTTGCCCGAGCGGTTCAAGCTCGAATACGTGGGGGCCGACAACGAAAAACACCGCCCCGTGATGATTCACAGGGCGCCTTTTGGCTCCATGGAGCGTTTCGTCGCCATCCTGATCGAGCATTGCGCCGGAAAATTCCCGCTCTGGCTCACTCCGGAACAGGCGCGGATACTGCCGGTTAGCGACAAGTTCAACGACTATGCACAAGAGGTTTCAAAATCGCTTGAAAAGCGCGATATTCGCGCCCTCGTTGACGACCGCAGTGAAAAGGTTGGGAAGAAGATCCGCGAAGCGGAGCTCGACAAAATCCCGTACATGCTCATCGTGGGAGGAGACGAGGCCGAGAACGGAACCGTAGCCGTGCGCAAGCAAGGCGAAGGGGATGTTGGAGGCATGACCACTGCGGCATTTGTCGACCGAATTGAAAAAGAGGTTGCGGAAATGCTCGGTGGGGACGAGATGATTGAACACACTAACTGAGCGCACCATCGCTATTCGACGCAGACGATCCCGGGGACCAGCCCGCGTGATCAAAAAGAATCCGCACCGCACGAACCGGGAAATCCGCGTTCAGCAGGTGCGCTTGGTCGGAGACAACATCGGCGATGCCGACGTTGTCGAGTTGGAGGACGCGCTGAAGATGGCGGAGGAGCAGGAATTAGACCTTGTGGAGATTTCCCCGAAAGCGGATCCTCCGGTGTGCAGGATTCTGAATTATCAGAAATTCCTGTACGACCAGAAGAAGAAGCAGAAGGAAATCAAGGCCAATCAGGCCAAGGTCACCCAGAAGGAAATCAGGTTCGGCCCGAACACGGACGACCACGATTTCAACTTCAAGGTGAAGCACGCCCGCAAGTTCCTTGAGGAGGGAAACAAATTGAAGGCCCATGTATTCTTCCGCGGAAGGTCCATTGTCTTCAAAGAGAGGGGAGAGATCCTGTTGTTGCGTTTTGCGCAAGAATTGGAGGACGTTGGCACCGTTGAACTGATGCCGAAGTTGGAGGGGAAGCGGATGTTTATCACGCTTAGACCAAAGAAGTAACAACCTGGTGAGGGGCTACCCAAACCGACACATACGGACGACATGCCGAAGATGAAGACCAAGAGCAGCGCGAAGAAGCGCTTTACCGTGACCGGCACGGGCAAGCTGAAGCGCAAGCACGCGTTCAAGTCGCACATCCTGACCAAAAAGAGCACCAAGCAAAAGCGCAACCTGACGAAAACAGGTTTGGTGCACAAGTCAGACGTGCCCAACATCAAGACCCAATTGGGTATCTGAGAAAGAAACTGTTGAACTGGTTGCCAGCTCCACAAGTTCCCAAACGGGACGCTGTCCGCCGAAACTGATATACCATGCCTCGTTCCAATAACGCAGTGGCCAGCAGGGCCCGCCGCAAGAAAATTCTCAAGATGGCTAAGGGCTACTACGGTGCCCGTAAAAACGTCTGGACGGTCGCCAAAAACGCCGTCGAGAAAGGCCTTCAATATGCCTACGTTGGCCGCAAGCTCAAGAAGCGCCAATTCCGCTCGCTGTGGATTCAGCGGATCAACGCGGGCACACGCCAATACGGCATGAGCTACAGCCAATTCATGGGCAAGTGCTCCAAGTCGGGCATCGAGCTCAACCGCAAGGTCCTCGCCGACCTCGCACTCAACCACCCCGCCGCGTTCAAAGCGGTAGTGGACCAGGTGAAGTAAGGCTTCACCCGACCAAAATGAAGAACGCCGGCCCCATTGGGAGCCGGCGTTCTTCGTTAAAGAAAAAACGAGCGCACCAATCAGCGCATTGATTCAATCACCCGGCCCTTGGCCAAGGCTGCGGGGGTGAATGCCGGCGCAAAAGAGAGGGCCGTATTGTAAGCATCCAGCGCACCCTGCGGATCGCCCATGCTCTCCAGCGCCAGTCCCTTATTGAAGTGCGCTTGATGGTAATAGGGCAGCAGGTCTATGGCAGTGCCAAACCAGAATGCAGCACTGTCGTATTGTGACAGGTATTCCAGGTGCACAAAACCCTTGTTGAATGCCGCCGAAGCGTTGGTGGCATCCAACGTGAGGATGAGGTCATACAAGGCGAGGGCGTCCGCGTAGCGCCGGCCTTCGGCATCTCCATGCTCTTGAAGAAACATGGCCTCGTCATAAATGGCTTCGATGCTGTTGGGTTTGAGGTTGCGCGCCGTTTTGAAGAATTCGAGGGCGAGGTCATCGTGGGCGGCAGCATACAGCATGCCCAATTGGATATAGGCGTCGTAGCGTTCAGGAGCGACCTCGACCACGGTCTGGAAGGAGCTCGCAGCCTTGATCGTGTCACCGGTTTCCATGTAGAGACGGCCCTTGAGGAAGTACGCGTCATCCAAACGGCTGTCCAGCCGCAGGGCGTCATTGATGCGTTTCAAGGCAGGATCGTATGAACGCAGCAGCAAATCCACCCGCGCCAAGGAAAGGAGGGAAGGGACATGTTCGGAGTCGGTGTCCAAAACGGACTCCCACTCCCGAACGGCCCCCTCGAAATCCTGAATCCCAAACCTCAACTCGCCCAAGGCATGGCGGTCGTCCACAAGGGTGGAGTCCAATGCGAGCGCACGCTCGTAGTCGGAGATGGCTGCTCCCGACTGCTCGCCGCGCAGAAAGAACTTCCCCCGGTCCAAATACACCGCTGGAGATTCCGGCGCTGCAATGACCTGGTCGTTGAACCAAGCCAGCGAGTCCGGTATGGCCAAAGGTGGATCTTCAGCTGTCTCTGCGGACCGCGTGTCCCCATCGCATCCGGCGATGGCGACCGCAGCCAACAGCCCCATTCCGAAGACGGTTGATCCTTTCAACATCAAGCTTCCTCAAGCGCAGCGACGGACTCTTCCTCCGGCGCGTCACCTTGCAGGGCTGTTTTGATGCCCACCTCAAGCTCTTCCATGAGTTCGATGTTGTCCTCGAGGAGCTTCTTCACGGCATCGCGGCCTTGACCCAATCGGGTTTCCCCATAGCTGAACCACGAGCCTGACTTCTTGATGATGCCTTGGTCAACACCGAGGTCGATGACTTCTCCGACCCGGGAGATGCCCTTGCCGTACATGATGTCGAACTCAGC
>DGOE01000035.1 GCA_002389295.1 Flavobacteriales bacterium UBA4474
CCCATTGGACCCTCGCTGCCCAATTTGGATGCTTCCTGCTGTTTGACGACCTCACCCAATACTGGTGGCACCGCATTTCCCACCAACACCCCGTCCTGTGGAAGCTCCACCGGCCCCACCACGTCGTGGAGGAAATGGGCGTACTGGTGACCTACCGCAACGCCGTCTTGTACTATGCACTGATGCCAGGCATCTGGCTCTCTGCAAGCTTGGTATTTCTGGGGATGGGGGAGGCGTATGCCCTCTACCTCACCATCAAGCTCATCGTCATCATCGCCGCCCACAGCGACACCAAATGGGACCGGTTTCTCTACCGACACAGGGTTTTTCATCCGTTGGCGTGGGTATTGGAGCGCACCATTTCTACGCCGGCCACCCATTACGCCCACCACGGACTCACCGCCACAGACGGCGTCTCCAACCCCAACGGCAACTATGGCAACCTGCTGTTTTTTTGGGACGTCCTGTTTGGCACCGCCCTGATCACGCGGCGCTACCCGGAGCGCTTTGGCGCATGGAACCGGGTGGTCGAACCCTGGCACGTGCAGCTTCTCTTTCCCTTGATCCGCTCGCGCAATCCGGAAAGCGAACTGCACTCATTGCGCACACCCACCGATTACGACCCCACAATCGACGCCGAAGCATTCACCGAATAGCCGGCCGAATTCAGTTGACCGAGTAAATCCACATGGGAGGGAAGTTCGCCGCGACCCGTTTGATCAGGTGGAGGTCGAATTCCCGGTAATGCCGCTTCATGATGGGCGGCATGTAGGTGAAGAAGCGGTAAGTCGTACCCGCAGCCGTCTTTTCCTGCAACGTGGACCACAGGGAACTTTTGACAGGCTCAGGCAACACAAAGGGCAATCCGGACAACACCAAGTCTACCCTTGGCCAGCTGCGGGAACTCACCAGTGCATCGAGTTCATGGGCGCTGGCCTGAACGACATCAAAGCGGTGGCCATACTTGGCCTTCAGTGTCTCGACATAGCCCCCATCCAATTCGATCACCAACACTTGGCAATGGGCCGGCAACCGGTTGTAAAGCTCCTCGGTAAAACAGCCTGTGCCAGGACCCAGTTCGACCACGTATTCCATGGTGTCGAGGTCCAGACCGTCGAGCATGCAGCGCGAGGCAATGCGGCTGCTCGGCACCACGCTGGCATTGCGCAGCGGGTAGCGAATGAAGTTGAGCAAGAAGGCCCAACGGCTTTTCAAAACTGAACGCATGTGCCCAATGTACGGGCGAAGTTCACAAACAGTTACTTCCGAAGGCCGCCAGTAGAATCAGCACATCGTTTACACCCACAAGGCCATCGCCATCCATGTCTGGGCACGTTGAAGGCGCTGATGAAAAGGCGCAGGTGCCATCGTCCCATTGGGCAGCAGCATCATAATTGACCGCATCACCATATGTGCACCCTGCCAGGCCAGACCCCGTGCAGAACGAAGACGGCGAAGCCGGATCAGCCAAAGGATCGAAGTTGGCGGCAAACGGATCGGCGCAACCTTGGCATGCGGCACAACTGCTAAAGCACACGACGTCCATGCTGACTTCAGCCGCCACAGTGACCGAACGCCAACCCGCGCTGCCGCAAGAGGAAGAGAGGGTTTCCCAAGCTGTCCCCAGTCCGCCAGCCGGGGTGCCAAACCGATAGGCCACGGGCACATTGCCCTGGACCTCGACGGTCACCTCTCGCGCCCCCCAAAGGGTTTCCACCATGGGGTAGGTGCTGCCGCCCAGCTCCAAGATGCCCTCCATGCTGGCATCCGGCATCTGTACCCTGAAGGTGACCTGGTGGAAAACCGGATCGACAGGGGTGCAGGCCGCACAGGCATTGAAACACACCGTCGGGATGGCCAGCGGAGATGTCCCCACTTCCACCACGCGGTTGGTGTAGATATTGCTGCCGTCATAGGTGGTGTTGGTGCAAGAAGTGCCCACGGCAAATTCCTCAACCAGCCCGTTCCACCCTTCAGTGGTGAACTTATACTCATGGTTGCCCGGAGCCAGGTCAACTGTAATGCTCCACACCCCATCGCCCTCTGGGTCTGACATGGGAGCACACACACCACACCATGCATTGAACACACCGTTCAAGTAGGCCGTCTGCCCGGCGACATTCTCCTCGCTCAAATCCACCGAAAAAGTCACGGGATACAAGCAACTGCCATCGTTTGAAGTGGCCGACACCAGATAGTTGGAAGCATCCGGGTCCGTGCAACCGTCCCCACCCGTACCGGCGCAGCCATCGGTGGACGAAAAGCAATCGGCATCGGTCACAATGGCGTCCCAACCCACGTCTATGTAGCGGTTCACAAAGGTGTTGGGCCCATCATAAGTCGTCATCGTGCCCGGCGCACCAGAAGAGAACGCCTCTTGCTGGCCACCCCAACCATTGATGGTGAACTGGTATTCCTGCAATCCTTGGGGCAGGTCCAACGTAGCGGACCAGATTCCGTTGGCCCCTTCGGTCAAGGCATTTGTGCTGCCCGCCCAGTCGTCAAAAGCCCCTGTGACATAAACCTGGTCACCCGCGCCCAAAACCTGCTCACTCAGGTCCACCCTGAAGGTGATCGGCTGCGGCTCAGGCACGTGTTCATAGACGCGCACCCAGTCCACGCGCATCTCCTGCGGAAACACCGTGCTCCCATCTGGTGAGCCCGGCCAAGCGCCCCCCACAGCGACATTGAGCAGCATGTGGTAATCCTCTGCGAAAAGCCACGGATAGTCCGGAGACACCACCGTGCGGTCCAATTCAAAATACACCTGGCCATCCACGGACCAACGGATGTGGTCGGGCCACCACTCGATGGTATACACGTGGTAGGTTGTGGTCCAATCTGCAGCGTAAGTGCTGCCCCCCATGGACTGCACGTCGCCGACTTCACCCCAGTGGGCGGTGCCATGACAGCTGCCTGGCGCATGGCCCACAATCTCCATGATGTCGATTTCGCCCGGCCAAGGATTGTTTTCCCTGAGCATCCAAAATGCCGGCCAAATGCCTTGACCAGTGGGCAAATCAATGCGCGCTTCCCATTTACCATAGGTCTGGCTGAACTTGTTTTTGGTCACCATCCGCGCAGAAGTGTAATTGCTCCCCGCAAAATCCTCTTCAATGGCGGTGATGATCAGATCACCATTCTCCACGTGGGCATTGTCGAGGTCGTCGGTGTAGTACTGCAATTCACCATTGCCCCATCCCCACAGCCCCTGCGCCGCGCCGGTGCCGATGTCGTATCCCCATTTGGCGTTGTCGATGGAAGTGCCATTGAATTCATCGCTCCAAGCCAACGACCAGGTCTGCGCCATGCCCAAAACGGGAGCCAGGGCGAGCCAAAACAAAAGGAGGGAACGGGTCTTCATGGTTTCATGGGGTAGCCTCACCTAAAGATAAGACCGTCCCCACATCTCCCTGTCCCCGCAGGTGAATTCGAATCAGACGGTGGCAAACCACTCCTCAACAGCGCCATACACGATGCGCCCGTCTTGGATATTCAAACCCAAATTCAACGCGGCATCATCGTCACAGGCCTGCTCAACGCCTTTTTCGGCCAAGGCGATCACATACGGCAGGGTCACATTGGTCAGCGCCAAGGTGGAGGTATACGGCACCGCACCGGGCATGTTGGCCACGCAATAGTGCACCACATCGTCCACGATGTACACCGGCTCGTCATGGGTGGTGGGACGCGTCGTCTCGATGCAACCACCTTGGTCCACCGCTATGTCCACCACGACCGTACCGGGCCGCATGTCAGACAGCATCTCACGGGACACCAGGTGCGGTGCTTTCGCCCCCTTCAGCAGGACCGCCCCCACGATGAGATCATGGGTCTGTATCGCCTGCTTGATGTTGTAAACGTTGGAGTATTCGGTCACCACGTGGTGCGGCATGATGTCATTGACCTGACGCAGCCTGGCCATATCGATGTCCATAATGGTCACATGCGCCCCGAGGCCCGCCGCCATTTTGGCCGCTTGGGTCCCCGCCACTCCAGCCCCCAAGACGAGCACTTTGCCCGGAGGAACACCGGGAACACCACCGAGCAGAACGCCCCGGCCTTTGCGGGGCTTTTCCAAGTACTTCGCGCCCTGCTGTATGGCCATCCTGCCCGCCACCTCAGACATGGGGGTGAGCAAGGGCAGCGACCCATCTGCGTGTTCTACCGTTTCGTAAGCCATGCATGTGGCACCGCTGGCCACCATGGCTTCGGTCAGTGGGGCAGAGGAAGCAAAGTGGAAATAGGCAAAGACCACCTGTCCTTTGCGAATGAGCGGATATTCTTTGGCAATGGGCTCTTTGACCTTGACGATCATGTCCGCCTCGGCATAAATCTCTTCGATGGTCTGGCGGGTTTCGGCGCCCACTTGCATGTAGTCCGCATCGGAAAATCCACTCCCCCCTCCAGCACCCGATTGGATGATGACCTTGTGGCCGCGGCGCGTCAATTCAAAGGCGCCGGCAGGGGTCATGCCCACCCGGCTTTCAGAAGGTTTGATTTCAAGAGGGATGCCAATGGTCATGACACAAAGGACAGCAGGCTTCGCAAGACAGCGCTTGGAAAAGGGCATAAGTTGCACCCAACTTACTGACAATCAATCATTTCGTGTACTCGGTACACGGTTTCTTGGGGCCACCGCATGAAAAAGCCCGCACCTTGCGGAACGGGCTATTCAATCGGCGGAGAAGGAGGGATTCGAACCCCCGGTGCCCGTGAAGGCACACCTGATTTCGAATCAGGCCCATTCGACCACTCTGGCACTTCTCCAATGGGAGCGCAAAGATATGCCTCACCCTGCCCGCTTCCGCAAAGCCCATAGGGCACCATCAAGGCCATGCCCGAATTTCCTGCGGCCTGAAGCCTATTGGCGCCTACCGCTCCCTCCTTTGGGCGAGTGCTGAGTACGACATGAGCTGAAATCCATCTCCCAACAACTGGGGGAGCTCATTTTCCATCCAACTGCATTCTTCGACATATTCTACATGGCCAAAATCTCCCGGATGACACATCAGTTCAAGCGTGCTAGGGCTGGCTGTCAAACTGCCAAGAACCGGACTCAACTGCCTAAAGTCATGGACGCTACAAAATCCTTTTGTCAAATCAAGACCAGCCAAGCGACAAGCCTTCGTCCAAAGTGACTTGCCCGAATATTTCATTCGACCCCGCATACCTGCACGCTCAGCATCTGGTACCAAATTGCGCGTGTTGCGCACCCAATGTATCCCTGTCTGCTTGCATACTTGAAGCAATGCCGGCAAAGCAGAAGGCCATGTGTGCACATGGTGGTGCGAGTCGATATGATCGATAACAAGACCAAGGGACTGCAAGAACTCAATTTGCGCAGTCCACTCCTCCACCAACATCCGGGTCAATCCCACATGGTGATGGTCTCTAAATCCAGAGTTGAAATTCCCTGCATCATCACATAGACGAGAACTTCTCATCCTTGGTGTAAACGCTTTGAAATTGGTCGCATTTAGATGAACACCCAGACCCAAGCCTGGATTCCGCCGCTGTATATCAGGCACTTCTTCAACCGCAGCACCATTGGCCATGACTGTAGCGCTGGATAAAACGCCCAAAACATGAAGACGCTCAACCTCTGTATTGACAGCATGGCTCAGCCCGAAATCATCGGCGTTGGTAATCAGGAGAACAGGAGCCTTCATGATTTGGTCACCCATTCAATGACATCATTTCCAGGCAAGGATTGATTCAGTTCAATCTCCTTGTACTCAGCGGAATCCAAAACGACTGATCCAAGCTCTTGCAATTTCCCGAGAATCGCGGCATTTCTGCTCGTTTCAACTACGCGCAATCGAACATGTGATGCTTGTTCCCGAAACATCGCCCTCAACTGCGTGAACAATGCCTCCTCAACGCGCTTTTGGGCTACCCTACAAGACATGACAAAGTCCTCAATCATCAAAACGTCTTGCCCCAACTTGGCATGGAGATAACCGACGATTCCATAATCCCCGAAATCATCCTTAACCGACCAGCACCAGTGGATCCCACGATCCAATCGCTCCTC
>DGOE01000120.1 GCA_002389295.1 Flavobacteriales bacterium UBA4474
CGGCCTTCATGGCGGCATTGACCTCGGCGGCGGTAACGTCACGGCCCAGTTCAGCCACCAGGTCGGTGAGCGACCCTGTCGGCGTGGGGACGCGCACGGCGACGCCGTCCAACTTGCCCTTGAGCTCGGGGAGCACCAAGCCCACAGCCACGGCAGCACCGGTGGTCGTGGGGATCATGCTCATTGCAGCAGCACGGGCGCGGCGGAGGTCCGAATGCGGTGCGTCCTGGATGCGCTGGTCAGAAGTGTAGGCGTGGATGGTCGTGATGTAGCCTTTTGTCAATCCAAAGCTGTCGTTGAGCACCTTGGCCATTGGGGCAAGGCAATTCGTGGTGCAACTGGCATTGGACATGATGGTCACATCGTCGGTGACCACATGGTCGTTTACTCCGAGCACCACTGTGGTGATGTCGCCCTTTGCAGGTGCGGATATGACCACCTTGCGCGCTCCAGCTTCGATGTGCTTGCCGGCTCCGGCCGCATCGCGGAACACACCTGTGCTCTCCACGACGACATCGCAACCCAAACTGCCCCAAGGCAGGGCCGCCGGATCGCGCTCGGCGTTCACCTTGATGGTGTGGCCGTTGACTACGAGGTCTCCGGCTTCCACATGCACGTCTCCGGGAAAGCGTCCATGGATGCTGTCGTACTTGAGCAAGTGGGCCAGTGTTTCGACACTGGTGAGGTCATTGATCGCGCAAATTTCCACGCCCTCTTTGGCGAGCAATTGACGGAAGGACAACCTACCGATTCGGCCGAAACCGTTGATGGCAACTTTATTCATGGATGTAGTTGGTGATGTTCAGATACTCAAAATTTGCGCCACCCGAAGTTCTTCTTCGAGCCCTTTCGCTTTTCTATTGATGGCCTCGAGGAAGGGGGTGTACACCACCTCTTCGTTGACCAGTCCAGCCATGACGGCTGTTTTTCCGCTCAACAAGGCCTCCACTGCACCGACGCCCAGCCGGCTGGCCAAGACACGGTCAAAACAACTGGGGTCGCCTCCGCGCTGGATGTGGCCCAATACGGTCACCCGGGTGTCGTACTTGTCATAGCGCGAGTGCACCTTGGCGGCAATCTCCATCGCGCCACCGTTGCTGTCTCCTTCGGCGACAATGACGATGCTGCTTGTTTTGTTGGACTCTTCTCCGCGTTCAAGGATGCCGATCAGGTCGTCAATTTCCATTCCCGCTTCGGGCGTCATGACAGCGATCGCGCCTGTGGCAATGGCCGTTTTGAGCGCAATGTATCCGCTGTCACGGCCCATCACCTCGACAAAAAAGAGCCGGTTGTGGCTGCTGGCTGTGTCGCGGATTTTGTCCACGGCTTCAACGACCGTGTTGGTGGCAGTGTCGTACCCTATAGTGTAGTCTGTGCCCGCCAAATCATTGTCTATGGTTCCGGGGATGCCCACCACCATGACGCCGTGTTCTTCACTCAGCTTCTGAGCGCCTGTAAAAGTGCCATTTCCGCCAATCACAACGAGCGCGTCTACTTTGGCGTCCCTCAGCACATTGGCGGCTTTGGTTCGGCCTTCCGCTTCGTGGAAGGCAGCGCACCGCGCGCTTTTCAAAATGGTGCCGCCACGTCCGAGAATCTTGGCTACACTGCGGGCGTGCAATCGCTTCAAGTCACCGGAAATCAGCCCTTCATAGCCTTGAAACACCCCGGTGACTTCGATGCCATGAAACACCGCACAGCGGACAACGGCGCGGATGGCCGCGTTCATACCTGGGGCGTCACCTCCACTGGTTAATACGCCGATGCGTTGAATTTTACTCATGAGTTAAGGGAGGGCGAAGGTAGCACTTGGAGTGACACTTGGAAATTAGTGTACTTTTGACACCAAGTCATGAAGACCAATGCGCCCCGACCGATAGAATCTGATCTTACAGGCTCTGATTTTGACCTCAGTGTGGACAATGTCGTCTTCGGATTTGACGGTGATCAGCTGCAGGTATTGTTGATTGGCCTGACTGGTGAAGACATGCGCCCCGAGCAGTTTCACATGGCGATACCCGGAGATTTGGTGAAGGCCAACGAAGGTTTGGACGAAGCCGCCCACCGGATTTTGTCCAGTTTGACATCACTCAAGGGCGTCTTCCTGAAGCAGTTCTATGCTTTCGGTGCACCCGATCGGGTGATTGAAGAAAAGGACCGCGAATGGCTCATGCGGTCTCGTCGGTATCCCAAACGCCGCGCGGTTACCGTTGGTTATTACAGTTTGGTGTCCATAGCAGATTACCTCCCCGTTGCGAGCAGCTTTGCGAGCAAGGCAGAATGGTGTCCACTGGCCGACATCCCCCCATTGACCTTTGACCACAACGAAATTGTGGCAGCGGGATTGGAACGGCTGCGTCAAGATGTAGCCCACCACAACATCATCTTTGAATTGCTCCCCGAGAAATTCACCTTGGGACAGCTGCAGCGCTTGCATGAAATCATTCTCGGGAAGTCGCTGGATAAGCGGAACTTCAGGAAGAATGTGAAGCGCATGAGCGAGGTCGTTCCCCTCGATGAAAAACAAGCCGGCGTGTTGCACAAACCGGCGCAGCTCTACACTTACAAGAAGTCCGTTTGAGGTGTAATTTCGTGGCTGTATTCGCCCTTTAGAGCGAACTGCCCATGATGAAGCTCAAATCACTTATTGTCGGCCTTTTAGGGGCGCTCCCCGTGTTCTTGTCCGCTCAGGTCGTCTGGACGGATCCCCCTTTCCCTTCCGCTGAGGACCAGGTCACTTTGTATTACGATGCCACCGAAGGCAACGGTGAATTGGCCGGTATCATTCCCGTGTACATCCACACAGGACTCATCACCTCCGGCAGCTCCTCTCCTACGGATTGGCAATACGTGAATATGCCTTGGGCGAGCACGGCTCCTGAATGGGTCATGGACTATGAGGGCACCAATTTGTGGAGCTATGACTTTGGCGGACAGTCCCTCGCCGACTTCTACGGCATGGCCGACGGCATCGACGCCGAGCAGCTGGCCATGGTCTTCCGCAACGGCTCCGGCAGCCTCGTGGGCAGGTCATCCGATGGCAGCGATATTTTCCTGCCTTTGAGTTCTGGTGGCTTTGAAGCGGTCTTTCTGCAGCCACAGGAAGCCAGCAACCTGGTGGTGGCCGGCGAGCCCCTCACCCTGTCTGCCTCTGCCACCATGCCTGCCGATTTGGCTTTTGTCCTCAACGGCGATACGTTGGCACAGGATTCAAATGCCACCGTGCTCGAATTCGAACACACACCCACCGCCGGAGCCGCTGAGGTGGTGTCATTCCATGCAGACAACGGCAGCGAGACGGCCACGGCGGAGGTGACATTGGTCGTGCTTCCAGAGTTGGCGCCGGTAGCGTCTGCCCCAGCAGGAACGCAGGACGGCTTGAACCCCTCACCTGACGGCAGTTCGCTGGTGCTGCAGCTTTTCGCGCCCGGCAAAAGCCATGTTTTTTTCGTCGGTGACCTCACAGACTGGAACATCCAAGAGGATTTCATGATGAACGTGACGCCTGAGGGCGACCGGTTCTGGATCGAATTGACCGGCATCAATCCCAACCAAGAATACCGATACCAGTACCACGTCATGCCCAATGACGATCGCTTCCCCGACCCCTATGCCGAGAAGCAGTTGGATTATTGGAACGACCCTTGGATTTCCGAATCGACCTATCCTTTCCTGGTCGACTTCCCCGTGGGACTCACCAATCAAGCGCCCGTGAGCGTTTTCCGCACGGGCGGGCCCGCTTTTGACTGGACCGATGGCGGTTTCGCGCGCCCGGAGCAGGAAAACCTGGTCATCTATGAATTGCTCGTCCGCGACTTCAGCGAGGAGCGCACGTTTGACTTCATCATTGACACCCTCGACTATCTGGCGTCATTGAACATCACCGCCTTGGAGCTCATGCCGGTCAATGAATTCAACGGCAACGACAGTTGGGGCTACAACCCTTCCTTCTATTTCGCCGTGGACAAAGCCTACGGCCCCAAAGACAAACTGAAGGCCTTGGTGGATGCCTGCCACGCGCGCGGCATCGCCGTGATCTTGGACATGGTCATGAACCACAGCGACTGGCCCAATCCACAGATCTTGATGTGGTGGCAGAACAATGCGCCGGCGGCAGACAACCCCTTCTTCAACACCTCCCCGCCGGCCAACGGCGTCGACTTCTTCTTTGATTACGACCACCAAGCCCAGGCCACGCAGGACTTCACCAAGCGCGTCATGGACTTCTGGCGGGAGGAATTTCACATTGACGGTTACCGCTGGGACCTTTCACAAGGCTTTACCTGGAATGGCACAGGCGGCGCCTACGACCAAGACCGAATCAACCTCTGGTCGGAATACGGTGACCATGTATGGGCGCAGGATCCTGACTTCTATATGATCCTGGAACACTGGACGGACAACAACGAGGAGAAGGCGCTGAGCGACATGGGCTTCATGACGTGGGCCAATGTGACGCACGACTACCAAGAGGCCGCCATGGGGTACAGCTCCAATTTGGCATGGGCCAGTTGGCAGGAGCGCGGATGGAACCACCCCCGTTCGGTGAGCTATATGGAGAGCCACGACGAGGAGCGCTTGATGTACAAGAACCTCCAATACGGCAACGTCAATGGGGGCTACGACGCAGGTGATTTGGAAACCGCTTTGGCGCGCATGGAGATGACCTCTTGCTTCAACATCCCCCTGCCCGGACCCAAGATGGTCTGGCAGTTCGGAGAATTGGGCTACGACTACTCGATCAATACATGCAGCGATGGGGTGACCATCTCCGAAGACTGTCGCGTGGTGGCCAAGCCCGTGCGGTGGGACTACCGGGAGGCCGCGGCCCGCTATCGCGTCTACCAGGTCATGTCCGCCCTGGCGGGACTCAAGCGGGACCACCCCGTTTTTCAGACCACCGATTTCACTTGGGATGTCTGGGGCTACGGCAAGCGCCTGATCCTCAACGGAACCGATATGGACGTGGTGGTGGCCGGCAATTTCCAGGTCACGCCCATGACCATGACGCCGGGATTCACCCACACCGGCACGTGGTATGACTACTTCTCAGGGGAGACTGTAGAGGTGACCGACCTTGACGCCGGTGTAGACTTCGCGCCGGGAGGCTACCACCTGTGGACCGATGTCGCCTTGGAAACGCCGGAAAACATTCTCGGCATCGCCGAAGCCCGCGCACCGGCCGCATTTACCATCGCCCCCAACCCTGGACGCCAGGCCGCCCTGTTGCTCCAAGAAGCGGCCACGGGCCCCATGGAGGTCAGGATCCTGGATTTAACCGGGCGCTGTGCCGCAGCGGTCGATGTCAACCCCGGCATGGACCGCGTGCCGCTCCCTGAGGGCCTGCCGCCTGCGCCTTACCTCGTCCGCCTCACGCAGGGAGGCGTTTCAGGGACTTCCATGTATTGGTTGAACCGCGATTGAGCGCATTGTTGGATTTGGTGTGTACCCATTACACGCCGACCACTAAATTCGCCTCCGTTCCGCGTCAGGAACGTGATTAATTGCATTCATGATTCGATTTTCAACGCGCCTGCTCGCCATGGCAGGAATTTGCTGGATGGGCAGCTTGTCGGCCCAAACCCTGGTGGGGGTTGTCAGCGATGAAAACGGAGCCCCCATGCCGGGCGCTACCGTGGTGGCCAACGGCGGGGCCCGCGGCGTATCCAGCGATATGGACGGGCGCTACAGCCTGTCCTTGGGTGCGGGCAGTCACACTGTGGACTTCAGCTTTGTGGGTTACATCAAGGTGTCCAAGTCAATCGTCCTGGCTGCGGGGGAGACCAAAACGCTCAACATCCAATTGGAAGCCGATGCCGTCTTGATGGACGACGTGGTGGTGATTGGATACGGCGTGCAGCGCAAGAAGGAGGTGACGGGCTCCATCGCCTCCATCGATTCAAAGCAAATCACGGCGGTGCGCACGCCGAGTTTTGAGGCCGCACTGCAAGGACAAGCTGCGGGCGTGCAAGTCAGTCAAAGCTCAGGTGTAGCCGGAGCCGGCAGCCTCATCCGTGTGCGCGGCGTCGCCTCGGTCTCCGCGGCGGGCGACCCCCTTTATGTGGTCGACGGCATCCCCATTACCCAGGACTACTTTCTGAGGGGCAACAGCGGGGCCTTGAACAACAACCCCCTGGCCACCATCAACCCCAACGATATCGCTTCGGTAGAGATCCTCAAGGATGCCGCCGCCACGGGCATCTATGGTTCGCGCGGCGCCAATGGGGTCATCCTCATCACCACCAAGCGCGGCAAGGCGGGCACCAGCTATGAATTCAGCAGCAGCGTGGGCTTTTCCAACCCCGCCTCCCTGCCCAACATGCTCTCCACTGAGCAGTACCTGACCCTGCGGCAAGAAGCCTGGGAAAACGATGGCGGCACGGGTTATGTGTGGTTGCCGGGGTTCACCTCTTCCGGTGATGCGCCGCAAACGCGCAAGGCCGCATTTGAACAGGCCATGCAGACCAATACCGACTGGGTCGACCAGACCATCGGGACCGGCGTCAAGCACAACTACAGCTTTGGAGCGCGCAAGGGCGGCGAAGACTACAGCCTCTATGCTGGCGTCAGCTATGACGACAACGGCAGCTACCTCTTGGGCAACAGCTATGAGCGCGTCAGCGGACGCCTCAACGCCGACTACGCCCCAACGGACTGGGCCAAAATCATGGTGTCGTCCAGCTTGAGTCAGGGCATCAACAACCGCATCGACGCCGCTTGGTCCGGAGGATTGGGAGACGCCATGTCCAACGCCCTGCCTTACTATCCGGTCTACCGCAGCGACACCTTGTTCAACGCGGACGGCTCCATTCAGGCTGTGCCCGGAGATTTCTACCTCTACCAAGACGAATGGGGCGGAACCAAAAACCCTGTCGCGGTGCGGGAAAGCAAGACGTGGCTGACCACGGAAAACCGCTCCATCAACAACGTCAGCCTGGTGCTGACTCCTATGGACAACCTGTTCATCAAAGGCTCTGGCGGATTCGACTACATGCACGTCCGCGAAGACATCTACAATCCGCCGAGCATTTTCATCTCCAGCGACTTGGGCAATGCCAACCGCTACGCCAACTATGTGTTGAACTGGAACTACAGCCTGACCGCCGACTACAAGATGGACCTGACCGAGTTCAGTTCGCTGAGCCTGTTGGCGGGATCGGAATTCCAGCGCACCGACAGCTACGGATACGGCATCGGCTTTGGCGATGTCACCGGCCCCATCTTCGACAACGACAGCCTGCTGGAAGTCGCCAATGGCCAGACCACGGTAAACAACCCGTCCCAGCACAGCTTCCTCTCCTACTTCGGCCGGGCCAACTACACGCTCAAGGACCGCTACTTCTTCCAGGCTACCGCGCGGGTAGACGGCTCCAGCCGCTTTGGCCGGAACTACCGCTACGGATTTTTCCCTTCGCTCAGCGCGGGGTGGGTCATCAGTGACGAGCCTTGGTTTGAGAGCGGTACGCTGAGCTTCCTCAAGGCACGCACGAGCTGGGGCAAGACAGGCAACGCCGCCCTGCCCGACTACGCGCGCTTCGGCACTTACAGCGCACAGGACAATGGCATCCTGTACAACGGCCAGCCCATCCTGTTTCCCCTGCAGCCTGCCAACCCCAACCTGCGTTGGGAAACCTCGCGCACGGTGGACGCCTCCATTGAGATCGGCCTGTGGAACGACCGCGTCACCACAGAAATCGCGTACTACAACAAGTCTTCTCAGGACGTCATCATGAACGTCTCTACGCCGCCAAGCACTGGATTCACCAACCGCTGGGACAATGTGGCGACCATCCTGAACCGGGGCCTGGAGCTCTCTGTGAAGAGCCGCAACCTGATCGGTGAGTTCCAGTGGACCACGGAAGTCAATTTTGCGCGCAACTACAACGAGCTGCAGAGCATCGGGGAGTACACCCCGGATGCCGTCAGCGGCGGCACCAACGACAGCAGGGTCATTACCGGCAGCCCGGTGGGCAGTTTCTACCTCATGATGTTCTCCCACGTGGATGCTGAAACGGGATTGCCCGTCTACCTGGACCGCGCGGGCAACGAGACCTTTGACTACGACAACAGCGAGCGCCAATATGTGGGGGACGGACTGCCGGACTTCGTGGGCGGTATGACCAATACCTTCCGCTGGAAGAATTGGGACCTGCGGGCCCTGGCCACCTTTAGCTACGGCGCCAAGATTTTTGACAGCTCTTCCAAGCGCCAGTTGGGCGTGGTGACCAGCTGGAACATGCGGACCGAAATCTTGGACCGTTGGCGCCAACCGGGCGATGAGGCCACCTTTCCACGCCTGACGCTGGACGAAACCACCTACGGACTGCCGAGTGGCTTCCCCTGGTGGAACACGAGCCTCTTTGTTTTTGACGCGAGTTATTTGCGCTTGCGCAACCTGACCTTGGGATACACCATCCCCAGCATCGGAAAGGGCAAGCACGCCATCCGCGACCTGCGTGTCAACGCCAGCGTGACCAACCTCTTTACCATCACCAATTTCCCAGGGCTCGACCCTGAAGTGGTGCGGGACTTCGAAAATGCGCAAGACCGCAACATGAGCCCCAACGTGACCTACCTCACGCCGCCGCAGGAGCGGGCCTTCACCCTCGGCATCAACATGTCATTCTGATCCGCCATGCAGACGAAAATGAAATCCCTTCGCCTTCTCGCCGGCATCGCAGGATGCACGCTGCTGCTGACAGGTTGTGACCGCATGCTGGAGTTTGAACCGGGCGATGTGATCCTCGCCGAGGACGCCATCAATACGGCCGACGATTTGCAGCGCATGCTCAATTCCAACTACGATGTGCTGGCCAACGTCCTCAACGGCCGCCAGCAGAGCATCGCGGAGTTGCTCACCGACAACATGGCCCGCCCATACTCCAGCCTGGACTACACCGCCGTCTGGAACCGCGAGACCAACTTTTTCACGCCCACCACCGGCGGACTTTACACCGACTTCTACTACGCCATCTACCGCGCCAATGTGGTGGTGGAGAGCTTCGAACTGGTGGAAGGGCTGGACGACGCCACCGCCTTGCGCCTGGAGGCCGAGTCCCGCTTTGTGCGCGCGGTGTGCCACTGGTATCTGGTCAAGATGTGGGCCTATCCCTATGGCTACACCGCCGACAACAGCCACTTGGGCGTGCCGCTGCGCACCGACGCGGTCGCACCACCAAGCCCCCGGGCCACCGTGGCTGAGGTCTACGCCCAGGTCATCGAAGATTTGGAATTCGCCAAGGCCAACCTGCCCAATGAAAACGGCCCATATGCGAGCAGCATGGCTGCCAGCGGCTTTCTGGCCCACATCCACTTCCTCCGCCAGGAATGGGGTGCTGCGCGGCTTGAGGCCGAGCGCGTGATCAACAGTGGACTGTTTCAGTTGGATGGCGACCTCGACCGTTTCGAAGCGGGCAGCGACAGCGTGCTGGCCGGCGACCTGGTCAACCCCGAGACTGTCTTTGGCATCGCTGGCGGATATTTTGCCGTAGACGGCGACAGCTTGCTGAACGACAGGAGCTACGCCTTCCGTGACAATTTCCGCCAGGACAACAACATCAACCCGCAGCTGACCTTTAGCCAGGACATCTACGACCTGTTCCAATTGAATTCCGCCGATGACCGCGGTGATTGGATCGAGAGCAATGGGGTGACCCACAAGGTGACGCGGTTTGACAACAAGCAGTTCTTCAATGTGCCCGTGGTGCACCTCACCGGGCTGCACCTGCTGCGGGCGATGTGCCTGGCGTCAACCGGCGCCGATCTGGCCACCGCCATTGGAGACATCAATGCCATTCGAGACCGGGCATTTGGCGCAGACCTCAATGATATGGACCCAGGAGCGGATGCGGCCACCGTGCTCGCTGCAGCGCGGGAAGAATACCTCAAAGAGACCCTTTGCGAAGGCTGGGAACTCGATCAGATGAAACTGCGCGGTGTGATGGGTGAATCCGAGACGGTGCGCGATGCGCCGTGGGATTGTCCCGGCTCGCTGTTGCAGTTCCCGAACTCCTCCACCACAGCCGCCGGCTTCATTCTCAATGAGGAAGGCGGATGCCTGTGACCACCTTACAGAAAGCGATGACCATGAAACCCCTTTCTTTCATTCTGTTGATGGCCATCGCCGTGGCTGCTGCATTCACCGGGTGCAAGCCTGAGATCGCGGGCGAACTCGGTGACCCCATCGACAAACGCGCCGGATTTTTGGGCACGTGGGAGCTGGCCTCCTTTACCCAGCAAGACCTCAACAACCCGGTCAAGGAAACGCGCGACCTGAGCCACCTCTACATTCAGGACGGTGTGGCGCCCATGCGCATGGATTTCGGCGCCGACGATTCGTACACCATCCAACAGGAAATTGGGCGGGAGTACTTCGGAGAAGGCGGCATGTGGGCCTTTGATGACCCGGCCTTCCCCACCTTTCTCATCCTCATGGGCGCGGCCGATACGCTGCAGTACAACCTCGGAACCACGGTGCGGCCCTATGACAATCAGATGGCCATCCAATACCGCCGCAGCTGCGGTGAAGGTGGTGCCCTGCTCGAAACCGTGATCTACACGTTCACCTTCAACCGCATTCCGCAATGAACCGCATTCAACTATCCCTTGCCCTGTTGCTTGTCGCGGCCAGTTTCTCTGTGACTTGGGGGCAAGCGGCCTATGTGCTGCCCTCCCCTACGGCCGTGGATTCTGAGTGCACGCTGTACATCGATTTGACCCAATGCCAAGACCAACGGCTCAGCGACATGCTCGACGCCTACCCCGATGAGGATGTCTACCTCTGGATTTGGAACCCTTCGGCGCCTGTCCAAGGCAATGGCGATTGGGGCGACAGCGACGACCACCAGGCCATGACCAAGGTCAGTGAGAAGCTCTACAGCTATTCGTTTGTGCCGAGTGTGTATTTCGGCGTGGACGGGCCGACGTTTTTTACCCGCGGCATTTCCTGTCTGGCCAAATTCGACAATGGATACGCTTATGAAGAGGAGTTTGGCGGCGAGGCCAAGACCGAGGACCTCTCCGTGGGCATCGTCCCCCAATTGTGCAATGGCCGCATGTGCATCTTCCCGGAAATTTGCGAAGGAGATGACTTTGTGACCTTTACATACGACAACAGCCAGGAGACCAACCCCGACCTGCAAAATCTCAGTGAAGTCTACCTGCACCTGACCGCGCGCACCGACGCTTTTACCCTCTACACCTATGGCGATGACGGGGTGGCCTCCACCCCATTCGATGCCGGCGCGGTTCCCGAGTTGCGCATGCAGCCGGTAGAAGGTGAGCCCGGGATGTTCACCTTCACCTTTGTGCCGGAAGATTTCTTTTTGGGCACGCCAAGCAACATTGACCAATCTCCCTATACGGGAGCCACCCTCGAAAACGGGGTCAGGTGGTACATCACCAAACCGGGATACACCTTTACGGGTCCCCCTCCCGCCAACAGCCTCGGCATTCTGAACTGCGAATGAGACTTTCCGCACTCCTTGCCCTGCCCCTCCTGCTGATCGCCGGTTGCGGCAATCCAGGAGCGCACCGTACTTCCGCACCGCCCCCACAGGTGATTCCCGGGACCGCCCTTCCCATCAGGCTCTCACCGGACTCCACGTGGGTGCCCTTGGACGATTTCATACCGGGCGTGCAAGCCGAGCGCATCTCGTGGCAACCAGATTGGGCCACGGGCATTGATTTGGCCCCCGACAGTGCCGGCAATGAGCGCGGCGTGTGGATTCATGGTCAACCCGTCCAAGGATTTGGGGCATTGGGGCTCACGGTTGGTGGCCGCACCGCCCACATTCCGGTCTTGGCCTCTTCCATGAAAAAGGTGTCCTTCGCCTTGGCTCCCGGTTATGAATCGCGCCAAGATGTGCGGATCATGGGGGGCTTCAATGGTTGGTCACGCCTGAGCCAGCCCTTGACCCAAGGAAGTGACGGCCGCTGGCGCACCTCCCTCACGTTGCCCGAAGGCAAGCACGCCTACCAGCTCATCATCGATGGCGAGGAAATGCCAGACCCGGCCAATCCCGACCGTGTGGACAACGGTTTTGGCGGTTACAACTCCATGCTGACGGTCGCCTCAAGTGGCCCGACCCTGGCACTCAACGCCATCGGTTTTGGTGGCAACCAGGTGCACGATGTCCGGCTGCTCGGTGCACCGGGTGCGCGTGTATGGGCCTGGTGGGAAAACCAGCTGTACAACACCACGATCCTTGGTGAAGACGGTACAGGAATGGTGCGCATCCCCGCGGCAGCATACGGCGCAGGACGGACCAACCTCAGGCTCTGGGCTTCGGGCAAGGGCCAGCCCAGCCGCGAAGTGCGCATCCCTCTGCTGGACGGTCTGCCCATCACTTCGCCGACGGCCTTGACACGGGAAGATTGGGAGGCCCAGGTGATGTACTTCATGATGGTGGACCGGTTTCGGAATGCCGACCCGCAGAATGACCGTCCCTTGGACGATCCCGAAGTGCACCCCCGCGCCAATGACCACGGAGGAGACCTCGCCGGCGTGCGCGCTGCCCTCGACGCGGGGTATTTTCAAGAATTGGGCGTGACCGCGCTCTGGTTGTCCCCCTTGACGCGCAACCCTGACAAGGCTTACGGCTATTGGACGGACCCTTCTACCGACGTCACCAGCCGCTTCAGTGGTTATCACGGATACTGGCCGGTCTCCAATACGGCGCTGGATCCCCGTTTTGGGACGCGGGAGACGTTTGATGGCCTGGTCGACGCCGCCCATGACAATGGCATGAATTTCCTGCTGGATTATGTGGCCAACCATGTGCACGAAGCGCACCCGCTGTACGCGGAGCACCCGGATTGGGCGACCAACCTCTACCTCCCCGACGGCCGCGAAAACACGCAGCTCTGGGATGATGAAAGGCTGACCACCTGGTTTGACACCTTCATGCCCACTTTGGATTTGCGGCGGGAAGATGTGGCCGGAGCCATGTCCGACAGCGCCGTGTGGTGGATCGCCAACAGTGGCATCGATGGCTTCCGTCACGATGCGACCAAACACATCCCCCTCTCCTTTTGGCGCATGCTCACGCGCAAGGTGAAGTCGGAGACAGCAGGCAGCGGACGCCGGGTTTTCCAAATCGGAGAGACCTATGGCAGTGCGGAACTCATCTCAAGTTATCTGGGCACGGGTCTGTTGGACGCGCAATTCGACTTCAACTTGTACGACAAGGCCATTTTGGCTTTTGGCAAGGATGGCACCGGTGTCGAGGAGCTCGCCCGCGTGGCGCAGGAAGGCCTCGATGTCTATGGCGCCCACCACTTGATGGGCACCATCACAGGCAACCAAGACCGCCCCCGCTTTGCCTCATTGGCTGAAGGGACGGTGCGGTGGGATGAAGACCACAAATTGGCCGGTTGGACGCGCGAGATCCGGCGAGACGGCGTGCGGGGGCACCAGGCCATGCGCATGTTGACTTCCTTCAATATGTCCATGCCAGGCGTGCCTTGCATCTACCAGGGAGATGAATATGCCGATGTGGGGGGCAACGATCCCGACAACCGGCGCATGATGCGTTTTGATGACCTGGACCTCGAAGAAATGCGCACGCGCGACATCACTGCGGCCTGGATCGCTTTGCGCCGCAGCCGCATGAGCATGGTGTATGGCCAAACACGGTTGGAGGTCATACAGCCCGAAGTGCTCAAAATCACAAGGGAATACCTCGATGAAGCCACCACGGTCATCATCAATACAGGGGCCACTCCTGTCCAAATAGAGGGCCTCAGCGATGACCAACTGCTGCTTGGCCGCGCCCCTTCCGGAAGCATAGCACCACTGACAGCAGTGGCCATTCGTGCCACTCTTTGAGCGCGGTATGGATTCGACACTTATTCTTGCCCTATGAAAATTCAATCGTGCATTCTTGCTTGTGCAGTTTTGACTGTTTTGTCCTTCGGAACGAAGGCGCAGGAGACCTTCACCATCGGCAATTCCACGCTGTACGCCACTGACCTGGTGACCGACAGCCAGATTCCATGGGAAATCCTGTGGGGTGGCGATGACATGCTGTGGTGCAGCGAGCGCAAGGGGCGGGTGCTCCGCATCGATCCGGCGACCGGTGAGTACACCACGGTGTTGGACCTCAATGTCACCTTCAACGGCAACGGAGAGCCTGGACTGCTGGGCATGGTCCAGCACCCTGACTTCCCCACTGACCCGCGGGTGTGGGTGGTGTATTGCGATGGTCAGTTCAGCGTTTCGGAGCACCTGAGCGTCTTTGAATGGGACGGCACAGCGTTGGTGAATGAGGAGGAATTGCTGACCCTTCCGGGCGCACAAATCCACAATGGAAGCCGCTTGATGTGGCTGCCGGACAACACCATGCTCATGACGACTGGCGATGCGGGTGAAACCGACAACAGCCAGGACCTGGAAAGCCTCAATGGCAAAATCTTGCGCCTCAACCCCGATGGCACGGTGCCCGCCGACAATCCTTGGCCTGACAGCTACGTGTACACTTGGGGCAACCGCAACCCACAGGGCCTGTGCATTGGTCCCAACGGCAACATCTATGCCTCAGAGCATGGACAGAACACCGATGATGAGTTCAACCTCGTCGAGGCCGGCCGGAATTACGGATGGCCCAACGTGCAGGGCGCCTGCAATACGTCTTCCGAGAATGCCTTTTGCGCCGAATGGGATGTCATGGAGCCGCTCGCCGCCTGGACCCCATGCATTGCGCTCAACGGACTGGAGTACTACACGCATGACGCCATTCCAGAATTGCAGGGCAAAGTCATGATGGCCGTAATGAGCGGATTCAATGACCCCATCCCCGGAAGGGTGATCGTCTTTGACATGAGCGAAGACGGATTGGCCGTTGAGGGCCAAGAAGCTTATTTCTCGAGCTACAACCAGCGCATTCGCGACATAGCCGTCAACCCCTACACGGGTGCCTTCTACCTCGCATTCAACGGCACTTCTTACCCCGGATCTCCTCCCAACATCATCAAGGAGTTCAGCACTTCCGATCCTTCAGGGGTTCCATCCCCGGTGGTGACGCCCGTTGCGGTACGCCCGGTGCCCGCGCAGGGTTCTGTCGAGATCAGCGTGACCGAAGGTGCCGTGGGTGGTCCATTGGTCATCCGCGACATGGCGGGACGCCTGGTCTACGAGGGCTCGGTGAGCGCAGCGGTCTTCAACTTGGACCTCCAAGATTGGGCTCCAGGGCGTTACGTCATTTGGACGGCTGTCGGCGCGGCCGACTTGATGGTCCGCTGACCCTTAGCTTCCAGCGGACACCACCCGCAACGTCGTCCTGCGGTTCTGCCTGCGGGCTGTATCGCTGGTGCCTTCCACCGCGGGTTCCGACCTGCCGTAGCCCTTGGCGGTCAACTGTTCGGGCAGGGCCCCGGCACCTATCAGCACCTGCCTGACCGCCTCTGCCCGCTGTTCGGAAAGCTGCAGGTTGGCCTTCTCTGTGCCCACATCATCCGTGTGGCCGCCCACTTCCATCCGGACTTCCGGACGGTCGGACAGCCAAGTGCCCACGCGTTGCAACTCGGCGCCGCTTTTTTCATCCAATGCTGCGCTTCCACTCGAAAAGAAGACGTTTTTCAAGACGACTTCGGCCCCTTCCACCAGCGGCTGTAACACAAAGTCGCGGTTGAAGCGTCCTTGGATCACGCCCCGCTCTATGGTCTCGGAGACCAGCATGAACCCCGGCGCATCGGCATTGACCACAAACGCGCGGTCCCGGGGGACGGGGACATGGTAGCTGCCGTCTGCACCAGCTTGGGCGTTGGAGAATGCCTCACCTGTGCTGCGGTCCACAAGGCTGATGCGGGCGTTGGGGATGCCGCGGCCATCCGGTGCCGTGAAGCGGCCTTCCATCGCGGCAGTTGGCGAAGCCGCCAATTCAGCCGGCAAAGTGAACGCATGCACATCCAGTTGACCTTCAACCTCCCGGCTGAAATATCCGGTGGTGCCATCCGAGGCCACCACCAATCCCGTCTCATCGTCGGGGGTGTTCAATGGCCAGCCCAAATTGACCGGGGTGCCCCACCGGCCATCCGGCTCCATGGTGCTGACAAACATGTCCATGCCGCCCATACCCGGCCGGCCGTCCGAAGCAAAATAGAAGTGCCGGCCGTCGGGGTGAATGAACGGGCGCGTCTCCTTGCCCGCAGAGTTGATGGTGCCGCCCAATCTCGTGGCCTGTCCCCAACTGCCATCGGCTTGCCTCTGGGCCATGAAAAGGTCGTGTTTTCTGCGGCCAGGGCGCCCCACGCCTCGGGTGAAATAGAGCTGCTGTCCATCCGGGCTGAGGCAAGGTTGACTCTCCCACCCTGCCGAATTCAGCGCCGCGATGTTTTCTGGTCGGCTCCACCCCCGCTCCCCTTTTGTGGCGATATAGAGGTCACAGCTGCCCTTGTGTGCTCCTGCTCCCGGCCTGTCGGCTTCACGGCACATGGTAAAGCAGATGGTCATGCCGTCTCCAGAGAGGGAGGCCGCCCCCTCATTGTCCAAGGTGTTCAATCCGTACAGCGGCTGAGGCCTGCCCCAGTCGGCCCCCTCTTTTCTGGAGATAAACAGGTCCTCCTGGCCCTGTTGCCAGCGGGCATCCAGCACGCGGCGGGTAAACACCAGGGCTTCTCCCGCCATCCAGATGCTGGGGAAATATTCGTCCTCTGCCGTGGAAACAGGGTCGGGCAAGGGAATGGGCACCACTTTATGTGGGACGGCCAGCGCTGCTGACATGAATGCGGCGTCCTTTTTTATCCTGTCAATGACGGCCACATCGGGGCCTTCCGGCACACCGGGGATGGACAACATGGCGGACATGGCGGTCTTCATCGAACCTGGATCCAACGCATGGCGTGCCGCCTCTGCCCAGGAAAGGTGATCCCGGATGAAATCCGCCCCGTGCTGTGACAAGTAATGGGCATAGTGGTCGCGCGCTGCGCTGAATTGGCCTTCATCGAAATTCAAGGCGGCGATCACCCGCTCCACCTCGGCAAAACCCGGGTCGAGTTCGAGGGCCTTGATCAGGTCGGCTTCCACCTTTGCTTTTGCCTCTGCGGCGTCGGATCCGGGGACCATGGCCGCCCTGCTCATCTCCATGGCCTTGCGGTACAACTTGACGGCCTTCTTGTTGGAGGAATGCAGGCCGGGTCCGGGCTGGCCCCAAGCAGCGCCAGCCACCGCCAACAGCAAGATCAAAACAGGAAGCAATCGACAAGCGGGCATAAAATCGAGGGTGTTGTATGGAGAACGCCAAGATGGGGACAATCGCGCCATTTGAACGAAATTGCCGCCGTGCGGATTGGCCTTCTCAGCGACACCCACGGTCACATGGACGACCGCATCCTGCATCATTTGTCTGGCTGCGATGAAATCTGGCATGCCGGAGATATCGGGGACTTCAAGGTGACCGACGCCCTGGCCCTGCTCAAGCCCTTGGTGGCAGTGCACGGCAACATTGATGACCATTTGATTCGGCGCGATTTTCCCGAACATCAGCACTTCGAACGTGAAGGGTGTCGCATCTGGATGACCCACATTGGAGGGAGACCGGGCCGGCACGCCAAGGGCATTCGGGCAGGGTTGTCCGCGCACAGGCCGGACATCTTTGTATGTGGACATTCCCACCTCCTGTTGGTCCAAAAGGACAAATCTTGGGGCGGAATTCACCTCAACCCCGGCGCTGCAGGACGCCAAGGATTCCACAAAGTCCGCACATTGCTGCGTTTTGAGCTGAAATCCGGGCAAGTGCGCGACCCAGAGGTCGTGGAGCTGGGTCAAAAGTGACAGGACCTTGCGAACCGCAAAAGATGTCGTAAACTTGCCATGCGCCTCACGGGTGCACGACCTACGGGTCTCCCTTTGGGAAATTCTGAATGTTACTTTGCCCACGAAGCGTGGGAACCCCACATGTACGACATCATTGATTTGAACAGCCGAAAGGTTGCTGAACTCCGGGACATTGCCAAGGAGTTGAATATCGCCCGAACCGACAAGCTCAAAAAACAGGAATTGGTTTACGCCATCCTGGACGAGCAAGCGGTCAGCACGAGCGCCAAAGCCAAACAGGAACCCAGTGATGGGGCCAAAAAGGATGCGGCAAAGCCTGCGGGCAAAGGCAGACAGCGCGCTGCCGCCAAAAAGGAAGAGCAAGAAAGCACCGCAGACGGTGAAGACAAGGCTGAGCAGAAAGACGAAGGCCATGGCAACCGCGGCCGGGATCGCAACCGGGACCGAGACCGGGACCGCAAAGCGTCCGGGAATGACGGAAAGTCAGACCAGCCGAAAGGCGATGGTGACTCCGGAAAGGGCGAGGACAACAAAAATGAGCGCGGAAACAGAGGTGACCGCAACGATCGTGGCGACCGCAACGATCGCAACGATCGTGGCGACCGCAACGATCGCGGTGACCGCGGTGACCGCAACAACCGCCGTGACCGCAACAACAGGCGCGATCGGGACGACCGCAACAACAAAGGAGACCGCAAGGACCGCCGCGACCGCGACCGCGACCGATTGGGCGAGCCCGAGGAGCACGGCTTCAATTTCGATGGCATCGCCCAGGCGGAAGGTGTTCTCGAGATCATGCCAGAAGGCTTCGGATACCTGCGCAGCGCGGACTACAATTACTTGAACAGTCCGGACGATGTCTACGTGAGCAACCGCCAAATCAAAGCGGCGGGATTGCAAACGGGAGACAACATCGTCTGCAGCATTCGCCCTCCGCGTAAAGGAGACAAGTACTACCCCATGGTGGAAGTACTCAAGGTGAACGGCCGTGATCCCTCTTGGGTCCGCGACCGCGTGCCTTTCAAGTACCTGACACCGCTGTTTCCTCAAGAGGCGTTCAACCTCGCTGGCAAGAACGGCAACATCTCCACCCGCGTGATGGACCTGTTCTCGCCCATTGGCAAGGGACAGCGCGGCATGATTGTCTCCCAACCCAAAACAGGCAAGACCACCCTGCTCAAGGATGTGGCCAACGCCATTGCGGAGAACCACCCGGAGACCTATTTGATCATCCTGCTCATTGATGAGCGCCCTGAGGAGGTGACCGACATGAAGCGCAGCGTCAATGCCGAGGTCATCGCCTCGACTTTTGACGAGCCCGCTGACCGCCACGTGAAGATCGCCGAGATCGTGCTGGAGAAGTCCAAGCGCATGGTCGAATGCGGACACGATGTGTGCATCTTGCTCGACTCCATCACCCGTTTGGCCCGCGCCTACAACACGGTCGCACCAGGTTCCGGAAAGGTGCTCTCAGGGGGTGTGGAATCCAACGCACTGCAGAAGCCCAAGCGCTTCTTTGGAGCGGCCCGCAACATCGAAAACGGTGGCTCTTTGAGCATCATTGCTACGGCATTGACGGAAACCGGATCCAAGATGGACGAGGTCATCTTCGAGGAATTCAAGGGTACAGGCAACATGGAATTGCAGCTCGACCGCCGCATCTCCAACCGCCGCATCTACCCTGCCATCGACAT
>DGOE01000131.1 GCA_002389295.1 Flavobacteriales bacterium UBA4474
ACCGAGTCCTTGGCCATCATGTAGTTGACGGTGATGTGCTTGCCCACATCCCGTATGAAGTCCAAAAAGGACAGGTCCTTGAACCAGTCGTGGTTGTTGACCACCTGTGCCGCTGCCTCGCCTTCGAAGTCAAGGAAGCGCTCCAATTGCGCCTTCTGACAGGCCAGGTTGTGGTGCAAGGTGTCGAGGTCCAGGAATTGCCGCTCCGCCGTTTTGCCGCTGGGGTCGCCGACCATGCCTGTGGCGCCACCGACCAAGGCGATGGGCCTGTGTCCGGCCCGCTGCAGGTGCACGAGCAGCATCACCGGCACGAGGTTGCCAATGTGCAGGGAATCCGCCGTGGGGTCAAAGCCCACATAGCCGGTGGTCTGCTCTTTGGCCAGTTGCTCCTCCAGTCCGGGCATGGCGTCGTGCAAGAGCCCGCGCCACTTCAGTTCGGCTATGAAATCCATGGGGGCGAAAGATACGCCGTTGCCCGCGCCTGCTGGGGGGGTTCAAAGGGACTGGACCAACGCTTCCATCTTCATCGAACGCGAACCTTTCAACAGCACCGTGCGTCCGGCGATCGGTTCGGATTGCAGCGCTTCGGTCAAAGCCGCCATATCGGCAAAGGTCCGGTCTGCTGGGGCGTGCGCAGAGAATGCCGCGCCCACCACCCAGCATTCGAGGCCGCAATCACGGGCCACGTCCCGCACGAGTTGATGGCCCGATGCGGCGTGCGTCCCCAACTCCTTCATGTCGCCCAGAATGGCCAAAGGACCGGTATGCCCGCCGGCAGCAAAGGCCTGCAGTGTGGATTCGACCGAGCTCGGATTGGCGTTGTAGCAATCGACAATGACGGTGTTGCGCGCTGTGGTGACGGTTTCCCCGCGTTGTTCCGGGGGGAGAAAGCCGGCCAAGGCCCTGTTGATCAGTTCAGGGGGCACACCAAAATGCTGGGCCACGGCAATCGCCGCATTGATGTTGGCCAATTGGTGGGCGCCGTGGAGTTGCACGGGAATGCCTGCCGGTCCTCCGTGCCAGGTGCCGGGGTCCTTGCCCGGGTGGCTTGACCAGCATATGGCGCCGTCCATGCCACCGCCATTTCGCCATGCATGGGGCGGGTGGTCGGACACACCATAGGGGATGCGGATGAGGCCATCCAGATCTGAAAGCGCCATCAAATCGGTGTCCTGGGCATTGACGAGGGCTTCGCCCCCCTTGCTCGCGAGGTGCTTGAAGAGCTCTTGCTTGCCCTTCTTGACCCCTTCAACACCACCAAACCCTTCCAGGTGGGCCAGGCCCACGTTGGTGATCATGCCGCATGTCGGTTGGGCGATATCACAGAGGTCAGCGATCTCTCCTTGGTGGTTGGCGCCCATTTCCACAAGGGCAAACCCGGTGTCGCGCGGCATCGAGAGCAGGGTGAGCGGCACCCCGATGTGGTTGTTGAAGTTGCCTTGGGTGGCGTGCACCTTCAGGTGGCCTCCGACCAGCGATTTGATGAGCTCTTTGGTGGTGGTTTTTCCGTTGCTTCCGGTGAGCCCGAATACAGGCGCCCGGAAACGGTCGCGGTGAGCGCGTGCCGTATCCTGCAATGCGGCCAAGCCATCCGCCACGTGCACCAGTCCTTCTCCGGTGAGCTGTGGGTCGTCCACCACAGCGGCAATGCACCCTTTCTCCATGGCCTCCAGCGCGTATTGGTTGCCGTCGAACCGCGCGCCTTTGAGGGCAAAATAAAGGCGGCCCGGACCGCATTGGCGCGAGTCCGTTGTCACACCGGATGACTGGTCAAACAGGGCGAGGAGTTCCTGGGCCGAGGCGTGATCCATGGGTGCAATAAACAGCGAACCCCGCTAGGTCACATGACCGAGCGGGGTTCACAATGAACAATGGACGGTGCTTACTTGCCTCCGGCCATCACATTGCCCTTGGGCGAACCCACGCGCGTCATCGCGCAACGGAATCCGATGGTGGCAGAACTCTGGTCCTCCTCGAGGAAGCGGCGGGTGCCTGGAATGATCCAGTATACGCGGTCGTTCCAGCTGCCGCCCTTGTACACGCGGACATTGTCATTGATCAGAGAAGTCGCACCGTAATCGTACACGAGGTCGTCCCGGTCGCTCATCTCCGTCTGTTCGTACAGGATGGAGCTTTCCAGATCGCCATCGAGGTAATCGATGTTGTCCGCCATCTTGTAGTTGCGGCGGTCGAGGTTCTCCTCAACGGTCACCTTGCGGTAGCGCATCTCACCGGGCTTGCCGGTGATGTTGTCCGTCCATGCACGGCGCAGGTCCGGCGCGGAAGGGGCTTCACTTTCTTCAATCAGATCGAGCGCTTCGTCCATCTTCGTCATGGCCTCTTCCGTGCGCTTCACATCCATGTCTTCGTTGGCGCTTTCGATCTTGCTTCTCAAGTTGTCGATGAGGTTTTGGCCTTCGGTCGTCATCGACGGACCAGCGGCTTCCTCATATCCCTCGAGGAACAACTCAATCTCCGCGATGTCATATTCCACGTAGTCCAGCTTGTCCGTGACGTTGCCTTCGCTGTCCAGCAATTTGGTCGAGAAGACGTTTCCACGGAAGGGACGGAATTCTTGGGCATCCTGCAAGGTGCCTGGGCGGTAGACGTCCATGACCCACTCGCTGACGTTGCCCGCCATGTTGTACAGGCCATAGTCATTTGGCGCATAGCTGTAAACGGGTGCGGTGACGTCCGCATTGTCGTTCAGTGCACCGGCAACACCCATGTAGTCACCCCGAGCCCGCACGAAGTTGGCGTTGATCTCACCGTAGAACTTTCCGCGGCTGTCATCGTTCCGCACATAGTGCCCATCCCAAGGGTATGTCCGCCGGCTCGTGATCAGTTCCTCACCGCTGTTTCCAATCAAGGAAAGGGCGGCGTACTCCCATTCTGCCTCGGTCGGCAGGCGGTAGTCCGGCAAAAGGATGCCGTCGGTCATGGCCACATTGCGGTAGCCTACACCATTGGGGCGAAGGTCTTTGATTCCATCAGCGGCCTTGGCCGCTTCTTCGTATTGACCATCGAGGTAGGCCTCGGTGCTAAAGAAGCTGTCGTCCACTTGCCCCGTTGGGTTGTGCACCAAGAAGCCTTCGCGCACCATGATTTGCTCATTGACACGGTCGGTCCTCCAACGGCAGAATTCATTGGCCTGCAACCAGGAGACGCCCACCACAGGGTAATCCCGGTAAGCGGGGTGACGCAGGTAATAGTTGACGTAGGGCTCGTTGTACGCCCTGGGGTCTCTCCAAACGAGCGTATCGGGCTTGGCGCGGTCCACGATTTCTGGAAAACCATCCCTGTACACGCGGTTCAACCAGAAGAGGTATTCCAACCAATACTGGTTGGTGACCTCCACCTCGTCCATGTAGAACGAGCTCACGGTGACGCGGCGTGGGATGTTGTCCCAGGCGCCAGTGAGGTCGTCCTCGACCTGGCCCATGGTAAACGTACCCCCTTCCACGAAGACCAGGCCGGGACCCGTTTCTTGACCGATGTAAGGGAGTTGTTGGAATCCGCCGTTTTCCGAATCGTTGTACGCCCATCCGGTAGCGCCGGATGCACCCCCCTGACAGGAGGAAAGCAGCACGGCCGCACCCATGGTGACGACTGAAAAGAGGAGGAAGGATTGGAGCTTCTGCATCGCTTTCTATTGGGGTTCCTTGCAGGGAATGGGATTAGAATCCTGGGCAGGGGGGGCTGCGGAATTTGATCCGCTTCGCCCTGCAATCAAAATTCAAGGACATGCTGACTTCGTGTGATCCCCCGGTAGCAGGGGTGAGGTCGGAAACTGTAACGTCGTAGCTGTAGCCAAACTTGATGACATCGGATTGTATACCCAACGTAACGATAAAGGCGTCGCGATATTGGGTGCCGAGGATGCCACGGTACCAGATGCCGCCTACAATCGGCCCTTTGCTGACATAGCCACCGAAGTTGAGCTGTTGGAATTCACCTTGCCTGCGGTACAGGATGTTGGGTGAAATGAAAGCACTCGCGTAGCGCGCGTCGCCGTCCAGAGGCAGCAGCGCACCAAAGTGGGCGGTCAGCTTCATGGGGAGGCGGCTGACACCCACGACCAAACTTTCGTTGGGTTCGTTGAGGTGGTGGGCGGCAAATCCGAAATAGACTTTTTTGCTGAATCCAACAATGCCTGCGCTGAAGTCCACCTGGCTCACCTTTCCACCGCGCGGTTGGTCCTGGGTCTCGTAGATGAATCCCTTGCGCGGGTCAATCATGTCGCCAAAGGTCAATTGGCTCCAGTCCAAGGCCTTTTGGAAGTAAGTCGCTTCAAATCCAGCCTTGATGGAAAATTTCCGGCTGATGGCCTGCTGGTAGCTGTAAATGCCGCTCATGCGTGTGGTGCTGAGCGTTCCGCGGCCAGCGCGGTCATTCATGACGATGAATCCGAGGCCACCTGAAATGCTCGGAATGTGCTGGTCGTATGCTGCAGCCGAGGTCACGTAGTTGCCACTCATCGCCGGCCACTGATTTCGGTAATTCATGACAAACCGCGGACACCTCGCCGCACCCGCAAAAGCAGGGTTGAGGTAGACCGGATTTGAGTAGAATTGCGTGAATTCAGGGTCTTGGGCCGACGCTTTTTCGGGCGCAAAGGTGCCTAAGCACGCCATCAGGAGCGCCATGGCGGGGATGCCAAAAACGCGGGATGCCGCGGTACGATAGGGCTGTTGGAGCTTCATGGCCATGCAGTTTACAGGGAACGTAATCCCATGTATAAGAACGTGAAAATTACAAACTTGTGGGAATTGCCGAACATCTTTGCTGTGAAGCAACAAACAGGACGTGCCTGACGTTATCGCAGCAAGCATTTTTGACGCTACCCATGACCCAAACGAAACAGGAGCCCAAATCGTTGCCTTGGAAGGTTGCAAAGCCATTGCACTTACACATACGCACGTGGGTCCTGATGGGTTTCTCTTTTGCTGTAATTCCCGGTTTTCAGGCCCAATTCACCTACGATTGGCCTGAGCATTCTGCCTTGAGCGAGGGCCAGTGGTTCCGCATCGCTACGGTGAGGTCTGGATTCCACAAGGTGGATGTGGGGCTGTTGTCTGATTTGGGATTGGATCCCAGCACCATAAATCCCAACCAGGTCAACCTGTATGGCCATGGCGGGGATGCATTGCCCATAGACAATGCGCAACCCCGGGCGCTGGATTTGGTGCCGCTGCCCATTGAAATGATCGACGATGGAGATGGCCAGTTCGATGGAAACGACCATTTCGTTTTCATGGGGGATGGGCCCGAGGCCTGGGCGCACGATGAACTGACCAGCAAATGGCGCCACACGCTGAACCCTTGGTCGGACACCGCTTGGTATTTCTTGCGCGTAGATGACGCCGTCCCGGTGCGCATCGCCTCTGCACCCAACCTCGCTGGGGATTTCGATACCGTGCTGACCGTGTCGGATTTCCATGTTTTTCACGAATTGGAGCAGAGCACCATCATTCGCTCGGGCAGGAACTTTTTTGGAGAGGTCTTTGACCAGAATCCAATGCACACCATTCCGTTCCAGATACCGGACATAACAGCAGACCCAGCGCGGATTGAGGTCAAGCTGATGGGCCGTTCCGTGGGGGCTTCGAGCCCTTACACCGTCTCTTTGGGCGACAGCAGTTGGACCATCACACCCGCCATTACCGGTTCGCAATCACATGTGCCGCAAGCCCAGGTGGGGTCTGGAGATTGGACTTTTATTCCGGCTTCGGACGTCGTGCAGGTGGGCATCGTTCTCGATGCGCAAGCAGCGGACGCCAAAGGCTGGTTGGACTACCTGCGTCTGACAGGGAGCCGGCAGGCGAGCATGTCAGGAGCCACCCAGCAGGAATTCATGCGGGCGGAGTTGGTGGCACCGGGCCAGATCGTAGAGTGGTCCATCGCTGAGGCGCAATCCGCCCAGCGCGTGTGGGACGTCACCAATCCACAATCCCCCGAAGCCATCCCTTTCACCGTCCAAGGTGGACAGGCGCGTTTCCGGGTCGAATACGATGCGCTGCGGACCTTTAGGGTCGGCACGGGGTCGGGATTTTACACGCCCATCCCCATCGGGCCCGTCCAAAACACGGATGTGCACGGCATTCCGCAGGTGGACCTGGTCATCATCACCCCGCCCGCGTTGCGGGAAGCGGCGGACAGCTTGGCGGACATCCACTTTGCCGAGGGCCTGAGCGTGGCCGTACTGGAGCCCTCCTTTATCTATGACTGTTTCAGCTCCGGCCGGGTAGACCCCACCGCCTTCAAGATGCTGATGAAGATGCTCCACGACCGCGCCGCAGGAGACCCCTCCCAGGAGCCCCGGTATTTGCAGTTGTTTGGCGACGGCACCTACCTCAACCGCAACCTGCCCCGGTATGGTGACCTCCTGGTTTCATTCCAAAGCGCACAGAGCCACACCCCCACCCAGAGCTACGTCACGGACGACTATTTCGGATTCCTTTCAGACGCGGCCTCCGAACGCCTCACAGACACCCTGTCCATTGGTGTGGGCCGGATACCGGCCGCCAACCTCTCTGAAGCGTGGGCCGCGGTGCGCAAGATCTCGGCTTATCTCAGCGGCAATCCGGACCCCGATGGCGCCGGCTGCCTGACCGGCGGACTCCCCGGCGCGGAGGAAGGCAATCCCTATGGGCCTTGGCGCAACAGGATTTGCTTTGTAGCCGACGATTTCGATGGCAACAGCAGCGCCACGGAAACCGGACATACCCTCTACAGCATGGGCCACGCGCAAGGGGTGGAAGACGGCCACGGCGCGTATGACATCAACCGGATTTTCATGGATGCCTATCCGCAAGTGGCGACGCCGGGCGGAGAGCGCTACCCGGAGGTGGAGGAGGCCATCGATCGGCAGGTCAGAAATGGGGCGTTGTTGATCAACTACATCGGCCACGGTGGCGAGCGGGGCTGGGCGCATGAGCGCGTCTTGAATACCTCCACGATTGGGGCATGGGACAACATTGACCGCATGCCGCTTTTCTTCACGGCCACCTGCGAGCTGGCCCGTTTTGATGACCCGGAGTTGGAGACGGCGGGGGAAATGATGGTCATGAACCCCAACGGCGGGGCCATCGCGATGATGACCACGACACGGGTGGTATACAGCTATGCCAATGAGCAGCTCAATAGCGCCTTCTTTGCCGTGGCCTTTGACGCCCCGTCAGGAGAGCGCCAGCGGCTCGGCGACATTTTGCGCCGCACCAAGAACCACCCTTCTTCGGGGGCCTCTTCGAACAAACGCAATTTCACCTTGCTCGGAGACGTAGCACTGACCTTGGCCACACCGAGCATGGAGGTCAGAACCAGCGAAATCAATGGGGTTCCAGTGGATGCATACGCCGACACCCTCAGCGCGTTGGAACACGTGGTGGTCAAAGGGTACGTCTCGGATGCCGCAGGCAACCTCCTCACGGATTTCAACGGATTCGTCTATCCTACGGTCTTTGACCAGAAATCCGAGGTGACCACATTGAACAACGATGGCGGCTCCTCCGGGGTGTCCTACAGCGAATGGCGCAACCGCATCCACGTGGGCGCAGTGACGGCCGAGGGTGGGGTGTTCTCCTTTGAATTTGTCGTGCCCCGGGACATCTCCTACGATCCTGCACCGGGCCGCATCAGTTACTACGCTGTCGACGGTGACGTGGACGCACATGGCTATACCGAGGAGCTCGTCATCGGCGGTGTCAATCCCGACGCCGTAGCAGACAATGACGGCCCCGCCATTGCCCTCTTTCTCAATGACACGGCCTTTGTCAGCGGAGGCACGACGGACTCCCGGCCCGTGCTCTTGGCTTATTTGGCCGATGATCAGGGGTTGAATACGGTGGGCAACGGCATTGGTCACGACCTCAAAATGACCTTGGATGGCGCGGATGGTGCGGTGTTGAATGAATATTACCAGAGTGACCTCGACACCTATCAAAGTGGGCGCGTGGTCTTTCCGATGTCGGGCATCGCGCCCGGACCCCACCGCCTCGAGCTGAAGGCTTGGGATGTGCACAACAACAGCGCCACAGCGGGTTTGGACTTTGTCGTGGTGGAGGAGTTGCAAGTTTTTTTGGATGGCCTCATCAATTACCCCAACCCCTTGAATGGCGGGGGAACCACGTTCCGATTTGACCACAATCAGGCCTGTGTGGCACTCGATTTGAACCTGTCCATATACGATGGGAGGGGAAATGCCGTTTGGGTGGGTGAGCGGACTGAAACGCCCAGTGGGTATAGCGTGGACGGTTGGCATTGGGATGGACAAACTGCAAAGGGAAGTCCGTTGGATGCCGGCATCTATTTGTACCGACTTGAAGTTTCCACTCCAGAAGGCCGACAAGCGGCCAAAACGGGCCGATTGGTCTTGCTCGACTGAACCTTCACTTTATCCCGCACACGCGCACTATTTTCGCACCCCATCCCATGGATTTACGGAAATCTCCCATCCATCTGGTCCTCGCCCTGTCTATCTGGGTGGCTCTGCCAGTGGTACTTCAAGCGCAGCTGACGCAAGTCGAAACTGCTGAGCAGCTTCAATTGAACACGATCACCACCGCGGTGCCATTTCTCATGATTGCGCCCGACAGCCGCAGCGGAGCGCTGGGCGATGCAGGTGTGGCCCTGACCCCTGACGGTGCGGCCATGGCTTGGAATCCCGCGCGCATGGCGTTTACCGACCAGACCTTTGAGGCCCACATGGGCTACGCTCCTTGGTTGCGGCAGCTGGTCGACGACATGTCGCTGGCCTACCTAAGCGGCACCAGAAAGCTCAACAAGCGACAGGCTGTGGGCATGGCCCTGCGCTATTTTTCTTTGGGCAACATCACCTTCACGGATGTCAACGGCACCGCCATTCGCGACTTCAGTCCCAATGAATTCAGCTTTGACTTTGGCTTCTCGCAGAAGTTTGGCGACAAATTCAGCGGCGGCTTCACGGCCCGCTACATCCATTCCAACCTGACGGGGGGCACCAACATCCTCGGGGCGGACAGCCGCCCAGGACGATCGGTGGCTGTAGACGTCGGGGTCTTTCACTCCAATGACAATGTGAAATTTGGAGAGCGCGATGGCCGCATGAATTGGGGCGTCTGCATCTCCAACGTGGGGGCCAAGATGAGCTACACGGAAACGGCGGAGCGCGATTTCATTCCGACCAACCTCAAATCCGGGGTGGCCGCGACGGTGTTCTTGGACGACTACAACAACCTCACCTTCACGTTGGACGCCAACAAGCTCCTCGTGCCCACGGCACCCGCCTACGGTGAGGGCGACGACGACGACATCATCGTGAGCGGATACGACCCCAATGTGGGTGTGGCTTCGGGCATCATGCAGAGTTTCTACGACGCGCCCGGCATTGTGGAGCGCCAAGGCGATGGCACCTACCTCATTGAACCGGGCAGCATCCTGCGCGAGGAATTGCGCGAAGTCAACCTCGGGGGTGGCATTGAATACGATTACAATGGTGTCTTTGCCGTTCGCGGAGGGTATTTCTACGAGCATTTCACCAAGGGCAACCGGCAGTTCATCACCTTGGGTGCGGGCATCAAGTACACCGTACTCGACATTGACTTGAGTTACCTGATCGCCACCACACAGCAGAACCCGCTCGCCAACACCTTGCGGTTCTCTCTGCGTCTCGCATTCGATGATGTCATCGGCGGGAGTGATGACGACCCATCCAATTTCTAAACGCAACGG
>DGOE01000013.1 GCA_002389295.1 Flavobacteriales bacterium UBA4474
TTGACCGACGCACAACTCGACGCCATGTGGGAGGTCAAAACCCGCATGCCCAAGGAGTTCTTGCGGGTGGTAAAATGAGAAACGCCCCGACGTTTCGGGGCGCTTCAACCTTAACCAAATCTGTGCCGGTCTCTGCCGACACTCTGAACCAAATTGTCGCTGCTTTCAGCTGACACAAGAAGTTCAACTACCGTGCCAAAAGCGTTCAGGCGATGAACTGGAGCCCCCAAAATCCTCCCAATGAATGTCAATTCGAAGGCGGGATTCACTTGGTATCTTCGCGCCACGTCAATTATCTGAAATGAGCAGAGCCGTTGTAATCGTATCCGCACGCCGCACCCCGATGGGGTCTTTTCTCGGCGCCTTGTCATCTGTGCCCGCCCCACAACTGGGAGCCGCAGCCATCACCGCCGCCATTGATTCCGCGGGACTCTCAGCCCCAGACATCCAAGAAGTCTTCATGGGCAATGTCCTCTCCGCAGGGATGGGGCAGGCCCCTGCCAGACAAGCGGCCATGGCCGCAGGCATCCCCGACACCGTGCCCTGCACCACCGTCAACAAGGTGTGCTCTTCGGGAATGAAGGCCATCCACTTGGCCGCCAACGCCATTGCACTGGGCGAAGTGGACATCGCCGTGGCCGGAGGCATGGAGAACATGTCGCGCACACCGCATTACATACAAGGCCGACAAGGTGTCAAGCTGGGCAACCTCAAAGCCACCGACGGCATGGTCCTCGACGGCCTCACCGATGTGTTCAACAATCAGCACATGGGCGTGTGTGCTGAATTGTGCGCCCGAGAAAACTCAGTCTCCCGCGAGGAGCAGGACGCCTTTGCCATTGAGAGCTACCGGCGCTCTGCTGCAGCTTGGGATGCAGGGGCTTTTGACGATGAAGTCGCGCCCGTGGCCGTGCCCCAGCGCAAGGGGGACCCTGTGATGGTCTCTGAGGACGAAGAGTTCCGCAATGTCAAAATTGAGAAAATCCCACAGCTGCGTCCCGTATTCGAAAAAGACGGCACCGTCACTGCGGCCAATGCCAGCACCCTCAACGACGGCGCCTCCGCTTTGGTGTTGATGGCCGAGGAAATCGCTCAAGCAAGAGGCATTCAGCCGTTGGCCCGCATTTTGGCCAATGCCGATGCAGCGCACGCCCCCGAACGGTTCACGACCGCCCCTGCCAAGGCAGTGCCAATGGCGCTCGAGCGCGCCGGTTTGCGGATGGACCAAATGGAATTGATCGAGCTCAACGAGGCCTTCGCTGTAGTGGGGCTGGCCAACATCAAGCTCATGGGACTCGATGCTGAGAAGGTCAATGTCAACGGTGGCGCAGTATCGCTGGGGCACCCGCTGGGCTCTTCCGGCAGCCGCATTGTCGTCACGCTGCTGCATGCCCTTCAACGCCACGGTAAGCGACTCGGCGTAGCCGGCATCTGCAACGGTGGGGGTGGGGCCAGTGCCATGGTCATTGAGCGCATCAACTGAATGGACTTTCAGCCAGGCATCATTCGTGTTCCGCTGGCCCCAGTCCGGGCCAAAGCCGATGACCGCGCTGAAATGGTCACCCAAGGCTTGTTTGGAGAAGCGGTCCAATGGCGTGCCATGGACGGTGCGCCGGGTTGGGCCGAAGTGCAATTGCTGCAAGACGGCTACAAAGGGTACACCGACATCAAGCTCATCGCCCATGATGCGGATGCCCTCGCGGCCTTCAACCGTGGAGCGGACGTGCTGTCCAAACCGCTGACCACCTTGGAATGGGAGGGAAGGCCACACCACCTCCCCGCTGGATCTCGGGTGCCCCAGGGCATCCTTGAGCATGTGCCTGAAACATTCGAGGCCCCTGTTGACGCTGCTGCCCGCTTTATCGGGGCGCCCTACTTGTGGGGAGGCAAGAGTGTGCTGGGCATAGACTGCAGTGGGCTCACCCAGTTGTCCGGCGCGCTGTGCGGCATTCAATGGCCCCGAGATGCCAG
This sequence comes from Flavobacteriales bacterium UBA4474, assembly GCA_002389295.1. Classification (GTDB taxonomy): domain Bacteria; phylum Bacteroidota; class Bacteroidia; order Flavobacteriales_D; family Sanyastnellaceae; genus UBA8752. The sequence continues at coordinate 1,972 of DGOE01000013.1, forward strand.
CCAACAATGGGCCGCCTTGTCTGCTTCACGCACCACGTTCGCTGCGCTCGCCCATGGCGACCTGGTCTTCTTTCACAAGGAAAACCCTGAACAGGTGACCCATGTGGGCTTCGTTTGGATGGACACCAACGCCGACCCAAGGGTGCTTCACGCTTCTGGCGAAGTCCGTTTGGATGCACTTCGCCCTGACGGCATCTACAGGGATGACGTCCGCTCGCACAAGTGGACAGGCGCGGCGCGGTACACCGTCAACGCTGGATGACCACGCGCTCCGTACCTTGTGCAGTGCGCAGGAAGTACACCCCCTCAGAGAGGTCTTCCAGGAGGATCCTGTCATTGCCCGAGTGAAACACCCCTTCTGACATCACGCGGCCACCCAAGTCGGCCAATGCCCATGGCGTCCCCACAAATTCAGGGTGCACCAACACCTGCACTTTGGAAGACGCAGGGTTGGGGTGGACCCGGACACCAGGCGCCCTGCGTTCCATCGGCTCAACGCTGGACAGGAGTGGGGTTTCCAATGAAATGTCCTCGTCGCCATCGGCATACAGCACATAGTCGAAGAACACGAAAAACATCTCGTCTTCCGTGTGGTCACCGTACTGCACCATCGCGGGCGGATCACTGGGATTGAAGGGGTTGTTCGCCGTATTGTCGTAGGTGGCAATGCCGTGCAGCGTGTAGCCCGCCGGCACCTTCGTCATGTAGGGGAAGGTGAAAAAACCTTGCCAGTTGAAGTCCCAAGCCGGTATCGAAATCAGTGGAATCGTATCCAGGTCGCCAGGCCCGGTGGCAAACACCTCCCAGGAGACACCCACAAGGTGGCAATGCGGCACAATGCTGATGAAACTCAAGTCCACGGGGATGTTGTACTCTCCGTGGAAGGTCTTGACCTGGTTGGCCGGGATGAAAAACGGCTCGCCCAACGTCCAAGGCCCCATGATGCCTGTGGTGACTTCCCTTTCTATGGGGCTGTCTGTCAAGAACACATTGACCTCGGTCTGGTCCACGCCTTCAACCGATGTGGGACCATAGTGCATCTGAATGAGCAGGTCGCTGTTGGCGGGAATCACCCGTCCGATGCCTTCGGGGTACACCACCGTTTGGGTGCCAGGCACCCAGCCGCCAAAGAAGTTTTCGTAAGCCTCAAATCCGAAGTCCCCAAAGCTCTCGTACCCCGGTGCGGGGTCCTGGCTGTCCAAGAACTGGGCCGTGCCCTCAATGTCCACCCCGAGGATGGCGTGGTGGGCAATGGCCCCATTTCCTGGACGCACCTCCAAAGCGCGGACATGGATGTCTTCGTCTGAGCCTGTAGGCATCACAAACACCTGGTATTGGTCTGACATGTTGCCGGCATGCGTAAAGGGCTCAGGCATGCTGAATACCAGGTCTGGTTCTCCAATTTGGCTGCCCTCCGGGAATGATGGAAGGCCGGGGTTGTCATCGGGGTTGCCCTCGGGCATATCGGCATCCACCCATGCGCTGATGGTCTCTACTTCTTCGGCCGTCAAGACGCGCTCACCCACAAAGTGGCTGTAGTCCGCATCTGGCGTCCAGGGGGGCATGTAGCCAATGGAAGTCACGTATTCAATGAAATTGCCATAGGCCGCCACCTCGTCATATGTCGTAAACGGCATGGGGCCGATTTCTCCCGCGCGGTGGCATTCCGCGCAGGCGTTGTGTATGATCGGCGCTATGTCCGCGTGATAGGTCACTTGCGCATGAACACTACCGGTGACGGCCAACGCGAAAAGGAGGTAAACAGCAAAGTGTTTGATCATGGGATAAAAATAAATGCGGGTCCGCATCAAATTCCTGTGCGCTCAATCTGTTTTCAAGGGCACCGCCATGCCTTCGATCGGACACCCTACGGCATCCGTTCGCGGCAAGGTCACCGGCTGTCCCTGCGTGATTTCAAGCAGTGCATCGCGCAGGTCGCGGTGACGCGTCTTGTTCTTTCTTCTTCCTGGAGCGAAATACCGGTCGTTGATCCGGCCTTGGTACAGCACGCTGTCTTGGGCATCCAGCACAAACACTTCCGGTGTCCAGTGGGCTCCGAGCTGCTGGGCCCACTGTGCCGTGTCCTGCTGAAACGCCATGTTCAGCCCATAGGCTGTCTTGAACGCTGCCATTTGATCCGGACGGGTAGAGGCATTGGGAAAGAGCCCAACGAATTCGACAGGGGCATCGGCAAATTCCTCTTCCAGCATGCGCAGGTCATAGGTCATGTTCTGACAAATGGGACAGAGCGGCGCCAAGAAAATCAGCACGCGAAAAGCAGCATGGGGCAGGTGGGGGCGCATCTTATTCAGGGCAGTTTTCACCGAAGGTCCCGAGCAAGGCCAGCACATCCGACACGGTGATGGCACCGTCACCGTCCACGTCTGCCGAACAGTCCTGCAGGCAACCAAAATCGGCCAGCACCACCAGTACGTCGTTTACACCGATGATGCCATCGCCGGACACATCCCCCGGGCAATCCAATGCCGCCGGGCCGAGCGCCACGTCCTCGTCACCCTCTTGGTAAGGCACGAGGTCCATGAAGATAAAAAACATCTCATCCTCAGTGCCTTCTCCAAAAGACACCCACTGCGGCGGGTCGTTGGGGTTGAACGGATTGTTGGCGGTGTTGTCGTAAGTCGCCTCCCCGTGCAGGGTATAGCCCTGCGGAATCTTGGTCAAATGAGGAAAGGTGAAAAAGCCCTGCCAATTGAAGTCCCAAGAGGGGATGGAAATCAGCGGGATCGTGTCCTGGTTGTTGGGAGAGGTGGCATACACAAGCCACGACGCCCCGATCAAATGGCAATGCGGTGCGATGTTGATCAGGCTCACATCTTGGTTCACAGGCAACGTGCCGTGGAAGGAAGACACCTGATTGGGCGGCAAAATGAAAGGGGCATCCAAATGCTGTGGCCCCATGATGGCCGTGATGACCTCACGTTCAATGGGCACTTCCGAAAAGAAGACGTTGACTTCGCTCAAGTCAGACTCCTCAATGGGAGAAGGACCGTAATGCATCTGCAGCAAGACATCGGCACCTTGGGGAATGACACGGCCAATGCCCGGCGGGTAGGCTACGGCAAGCGCCCCAGGGACCCAAGCACCGAAAAAGGAACTTTCAGCGCTGAATCCAAAGCCGCCAAAACTCTCGTATCCCGGCTCCGGATCTTCGGCATCCAGATCAGCCGCAGTGCCCGAGATGTCCAAGCCCAGGATCGCGTGGTGCGCCACGTTGCCGTTGCCCGGTTGCACCTCAAGGGCACGGATGGAAACATCGCCATCAAAATCCGTGGGCAACACAAACACCTGGTATTGATCGGTCATGTCTCCACCGTGGACATACGCCTCGCCCATGGCCAGGACCTGATCAGGCGTCCCGATTTGACTGCCCGAGGGGAAATCAGGGAGTCCGGGATTGTCCGACGGGTCGCCTTCGGGCTTGCCGGCATCAACCCAGGCGCTCAAGGTCTCCAGCTCATCCGCGGTCAGCACCTTTTCCCCCACAAAATGGCTGTAGTCGGCGTCGGGCGACCATGGCGGCATATAACCAATGGAGGTCACGTATTCGATGAACTCCCCATAAGCCGCCACCTCTGCGTAGGTCGTAAACGGCATGGGGCCGATTTCACCCTCGCGGTGGCAAGAGCTGCAAGCATTGAAGATAATTGGCGCGACATCCGCGTGATACGTAACGCTTTGGCCCATCCCCGGCAACGAGGAGAACATCAGGAGCATCAAAAAAGACCGCGTGATTGGCATACCCTAAAGATAACGGAGCGGGATGCAAGCCGTTTAACGCCGGTCCAATGATGGCGTGTGGTACATTGGGCGATATGCAATTGGCCCTGTTGGATTTCATCGTGATCGGCGGTGTTTTGTTGACCATTCTCATCATCGGACTGCTGGCCGGCAGGGCGGGAAACAACAACGCTGACGACTTTTTTCTCGGCGGGCGCAACATGCCGTGGTGGCTGCTTGGTACCTCCATGGTCGCGACCACCTTTAGCGCTGACACCCCCAACCTTGTCACCGACCTGGTGAGGCAGCAGGGGGTGGCAGGGAACTGGGCCTGGTGGGCGTTTCTGCTCACCGGCATGGTCACGGTATTCGTTTACGCCCGGATGTGGCGCCGTTCTGGCGTTCTCACCGACATCGCCTTTTATGAGCTGCGCTACGGGGGCAGGGCAGGGGCCTTTTTGCGGGGCTTCCGTGCCGTTTACCTGGGATTGGTGTTCAATGTCTTGGTCATGGCCACCGTCAGCTTGGCCGCCATCAAACTGGGCAGCATCCTGCTGGGGTGGCCCGGGTGGCTGACGCTTTTGGTGACGTGTTCAGTGACATTGCTGTTTAGCGTGTACGGGGGCTTGCGCGCCATCCTGTGGACCGACCTTTTCCAGTTCTTTTTGGCCATGGGCGGCGCGGTCGCTGCCTGTGTCTGCGTGCTCGGCCTTCCCGAGGTGGGCGGACTTCAAGGCTTGATGACCCACCCCAACGTGGTGGGCAAGCTCTCCGTTTGGCCCGACTTCGGCGACCCCCAGGTTTGGGTGCCGGTCTTGCTCGTCCCCCTGGCCGTGCAATGGTGGGCGAGTTACTATCCCGGTGCTGAGCCGGGGGGTGGCGGCTACATCGCCCAGCGGATGTTCAGTGCCCGCAGCGAAGGAGACGCCGTGGGCGCTACGCTGTTGTTCAATGCGGCCCATTATGCCTTGCGGCCTTGGCCATGGATCCTGGTCGGCCTGGCTTCCTTGATTGTCTTTCCAGAACTCGACGACATCGCCGCCGCCTTTCCTGGACTGGCCGCGGACAAAGTGGGGCACGACGTGGCCTATCCGGCCATGCTGAGCCTCCTTCCGACGGGGCTGTTGGGCTGGGTCGCCGCATCATTGCTCGCCGCTTTCATCTCTACCATGAGCACCCAAGTCAACCTCGGCGCGAGCTACCTCGTCCACGACGGTTGGGCGCGCTTCATCCGCCCGGACGCCGATGAAGCCGCCAAGGTGCGCGCGGGCCGCTGGGCCAGCCTGCTCTCGCTGCTGGCCGGTGCGCTGCTGAGTTTGACCTTGACCTCGGCTGGGCAGGCGTTCAACCTGCTGCTCCTTTTGGGTGCGGGAACAGGAGGGCTCTTCATCCTGCGCTGGTTTTGGTGGCGCATTTCCGCCAGCACCGAAATCGTGGCCATGGCCATATCATTGGTGGTTGCTGCGTATTTCACATGGATCCACGACGGTTTGGGTTGGTGGCCCATGGCAGACTGGGCCAAGCTTGTGGCTGGAAGCCTCTTGACCACGGCAGGCTGGGTCGCCGCCGCTTATGCATTGCCGCCGGAGCATCCAGAGATATTGCAGCGCTTTGTCGACAAGGTCAACCCAGGTGGGCCGGGTTGGAAGCGGTTTCCTTCTACGGCTGCTGCGGAGGGGGATACTTGGAATGTGCCCCGCGCCCTGTTGCAGGCCTTTTTGGGATGCGTTGCCGTGTATGGCTTGTTGCTGGGAGTGGGCGCCGCCCTCTTCGATCAAGGGCCGCAAGGCATGCTGCTGGGCATTTTGAGCGGGTTGTCCATCTCCGGCATCCTCCGGCTCCAAAAGAAGGCATGACCGCGCCGTTTACCAGTTCCGCCCCGGGGCGGCTTTGCCTGTTTGGTGAGCACCAGGACTATCTGGGCCTGCCTGTCATTGCCGTGGCGATGAACCGCAGGTGCGCGTTGACATTTGAGCCTTTGTTAGAAATGGAAGTCAAGGTGCACAGCGCAGCACTGGGCGACTTGGCCCATTACAGCCTGCTCGGCATGACGGCTGAAGACCGCACCAGTGCCATGGGCCATGCGCTGTCCGCGATGCTCGACACCGCTGAAGGCCTGCCCCATTCGGGCTGGAAAGTGACCATCGCAAGTGAGGTGCCCATCCGCGCCGGCTGCAGTTCATCGACCGCCTTGCTGACCGCGTGGATCGCAGGGTGGGGGCACATCCTGCACGGTGGACTCGACACCCGAGAAGTCGTGCGGCGCTGCCACCAATACGAAGTGCTCGACTTCAATGGCGCAGGTGGCAACATGGACCAATTCGCCTGTGGTCATGGCGGCCTGCACCGCTTCGGCTCAGGAGCACCACAGAAACTGCACTTGCCCGACGGCACCTTTGTGTTGGCGGATTCCGGAGCGCCCAAAGACACCCAGGGACACCTGCGCCGATGCCGGGATGGGCGCATCCCGCTGATGCCGCACATCGACGCGCCCAAGCCCGGAATGACCACTGACGAGGTGCAGTTGTTGGAGGGCACCCGGATCAACCGGGATCTGGAAATCAAATGGGCCGCCCTGATGGCGACAGAAGGTGTGGACGGCGCCGCCATGGGCGCTGACCTGACCCGCCACCACGCCGTTTTGCGCGACACCCTCGGCCTGTCCACACCACGGATAGAAGCGATGCTCGATGCAGCGGGAGCGGCGGGGGCTTGGGGTGGAAAAATCAACGGGTCCGGTGGTGGGGGCTGCGCCTTCGCGTTGTGCCCAGACAACCGCGTAAATGAGGTGGTCAACGCCATGACCGCAGCCGGCGCTGTGGGGGCTTGGCCTGTTCACATGGATAAAGGTGTCACATGCCCGTTGTAAACCCCACCATCATAATGGCCGCCGGCAAAGGCAGCCGGATGAAAGCGCGGGCTGACCTCCCTCCGGAGGTGCTCCTCGAAGCCAGCGCCCGACCTAAAGCCATGATCCGCATTGGCAAAGCGCGCAAGCCTTTGCTCGCGTATATCCTGCAGCAGCTCGCCAGTGAAGGGTGCACAGGAGCCTGTGTGGTCATCGCAGAAGATGACACCATCACACCTGCTCATTTTAACCGGCACCCCATCGACAGACTGGAGGTTTCTTTTGTCCGGCAGGCCATACCCGCGGGAAGAACCAAGCCGCTGGGCACAGCCCACGCCGTTCAATTGGCCCTGGAAGCCCATCCCGC
>DGOE01000048.1 GCA_002389295.1 Flavobacteriales bacterium UBA4474
CCCCCTGTTCGTCCGCCTTGGATTCTTTCTCTTCGGCGGCATGATTGTCACCTTCAACTTGCTGGGTCTCCTGGCAGGCGAAGTCATGTATGAAGGAGGCCTGGTCGAAATCATGTCCATCGGCATCTTCCTGTGCCAGACCATCATCGCCTATCCGGTGGTGCCCCGTGACATGGACTTCAACGACCCCGCCATCAAGACGATGGGACTTCGCATCACCATGACCCTGATGATCATCAACGCCACGGCCACCTGGATGATTCTGGCCATGCCGGAGTTTCCCCCGATCGCTGCGCTGTTCCACGGCATTCTCGCCCTGATCATGGGCATGCGCATGGTGATGATTGCCACCGGACAGAACCCTCCCGTGCACAAATAACCCCCCTCCAAAATGAACCTTTCTCTTGTTTTCAAGGCCTCTGCAGCGGTGCTGTTCATCAACGGACTCATGGCCTTGTTCATGACCGACTCATTTATGTCAATGGCGGGCTTTGAAGTGACCGCCGACATGCACACCCTTGGTCAATTCATGGGGGTCACCTTCCTCATCTTCGGCATCATCGCCTGGAAAACGGTCGACCTCGCTGGTGACAACCTGGCGGCCTTCGGCAAGGTCTACGCCCTGGCCGAATTCATGTGGGTCTGCATCATTGGATACCACGTGGCCACGGGCGTCGCAGGTGGCGCTACCGCCATGGGCAACTTGGTCATCAGCACCCTGTTTGCCGTCCTATTCTTCCTGAAGAGCCGCGAATGACACCCTTCATTTTGCACAGAAAAGGAGCGGCTTCGGCTGCTCCTTTTTTTGTTTAGACGAGTTCGTCTACCACGTGTTTGGCCGCCAGCCAGCCCGTCTGCACGGCGCCTTCCATGTAGCCCCAGTGGTCTCCGCTGAAAGCCTCGCCGATGAAGCCGAGGTTGTCTACAAAGCCCACCTGGCGCTCATCCGCATCGCCCTCGAAATAGAAGTGGTCCATGGCCGCGGTGTACTGTCCGCGATTCAGGCAGGAATAGCTGCCACCGTAATGCTGTTCCTGCCCCCAATTGATGGCCCACGCTGCGCTGTTTCGCGCTCCTGCGAGATTGGGGGACAGTGGGGCCCATTGCTCTGCAAAGCTGTCGGCCACCGCAGCGGCCGCATTGGGGTCCACAGCATCGCCCGCATCGCCGCCGAGCAAGAAGGTCAGTGATCCGTCGCCCGCTGTGAGGGCGTTGGAGTCCCAGCACGTCTGGAAGCCGGCATTGGTCAGCGCCTCACCGTTGTAACCCTCAGCGCGCCAAGGTGTGCCGTTGAATCCCGCGATGACCTTGGCATGCGCCCCCATGCCCGCTTCGGCGATGAAGGTCTGCAGCGAAGCCGGCAATTCCACCCCTTCAAATTGCACTTGCCGCAAGGCAGGCAGGGGCATGCCGAGCAATACGATGTCCACCTCTATGTCGTCCATTCCATCAAATCCGAGGACAAAGCCGCGGCCCTGACTCCGAACAGCGGCCAGTCGGGCGCCTGTGGTGAGTTGGCCGCCGCCGGTTCCACCGAGGGCCGCCACCATGGCCTGCACGAGGGACTGCGTCCCTTCGCTGAAAGTGTAACGCTCGGTGCCCTCCGAGGCGGTGGAACCGTCCTGCACCTGCGGCAGGTCCTCCACGAAATGCAGGGCCGAAATTTGTGACGGCGGCTGTCCGAATTCGGTGAGCATGGCCACCTCCAGCACCGCCCTCAGCACACCGCCAATGCCCATCATGTCCCAGTATTCCATGGTGGTCAGTGCATCCAAAGACGCTGCCTTGGTGTCGTAGTCCGCCTCCAGTTCTGCGGCATCGGCGAGGAAGGTGGGCAAGAAGGGCGCCGTCGCCTCCACGAGGTCCTCAGTGGTGATTTCTTCCCCATTGAAGAGGTAGCGCATCCCATCGAGTTCACTGGTTTCCAAATCATCGAGACCCAACCCAAAGCGGTCCACCAGGCTGCGCAACCATTCGTGCTCCTGGTCGATAAACTCACCGCCCGCCTCGAAAGTCTTGCCGCCCGGCAGCACGCCTTCCACTGTGCGGGCGCGGCCACCGAATCGGTCAGAGGCTTCATACACGGTGGGCGTCATGCCCTTGTCTTGCAGCTTGAGTGCGGCCGTCAATCCAGCCAATCCACCGCCAATGACCGCCACGGTGGTGTTGGCCAGCCGGCGTTCTTTCCCGCACCCCGCGCTCGCCATCAGCGGCAACGCCGCGAGGGCCCCCATGGTTTTGAGGGCATCCCTCCGCGGCATCACTGATTTCCGAGAAGCGCGCTCCAATTGTTGCGCCACCTCGATGCCATGTTCGACTTTTGATCCTGCGCCTGTCAAGGCGGCTGCCCGGGCCATGGCCCGGTGGATCCACTGCATGTGTTTGCTTTTGGCCACGCCTCAAGGTAGGCACTCACTCCCGCGCTGAGTAGCGGCCCCTTCCCCTACTTCTTCTTGCGGCGGTTGTATATCAGGAGTACGGGCAACAACAAGGCCATCACGGCAAAAATCATCATTGAATTCATAGGAGCAAGGTCTCCAACTTCTGAACGCATCCGCCGGGCGGCAACACCCGTTCATGAGCTTCGGAATGAGGAAAACCCAACTTTCATTCCCTATGAGAAGCGAGGAGGCCCATTTTCTGCGGATTTAGCGAACTTGAGGCCATGTCCCGCATCGTACTTGCCGTTTTCCTGTTTCACGCGCTGCTCGTCTCCGCCCAAGACGGCCCGTGCGGCTGGAACGGCACTTACGATCCTGCGGGCGGGACCTGTGACTGCGACGACGGCTGGATCGGAGCGAATTGCACCACCCTGGATGTGCGGCCCGCTTCTCCGGGCACAGGGTTCGCCCCGGTGCAGACCGATGCATGGGGCGCTGCCGTGCTCAAGGATGAGGCGACCGGCCTTTACCACATGTGGGTCAGCGTCATCGATGCCCATTGCGACATCGAATACTGGCCCCGGAACTCCAAAGTCGTCCACGCGACGAGCAGCACGCCTGAAGGCCCCTACACTGCCGTCGGAGACGCCTTTCCCGTGATGGCGCACGC
>DGOE01000053.1 GCA_002389295.1 Flavobacteriales bacterium UBA4474
GGCGTCAACGCCCCCGATGAATCAGGGGTCTTGGTCCGGCACAAAGGCCAGGCATACACCATTGACGCAGTGGCGGGTCCCGGTTTCGGTGGGACCGTCTGGAAAGACGTGGCCGAGGTGTGAATCACAAGTGGCACAGCGGATCTCCACCCGGACCATGCCGTGGCTGTTGTCCGATAGCCGTTTGACCTTGTCAGTGTCGGCTTCACGGTCAAAGCTGGGCCATCCGCATCCCGCGTCAAATTTGGCCTCCCCTGAATACAGCGCTGTTTGGCACACCCTGCAATGGTAGGTTCCACCCCGCTGCTCATCATTTAACGGGCTTGAAAATGGGCGTTCCGTTCCATTGCGCCGCAGCACACGAAATTCCTCAGGAGTCAGCTTGCCCGCGAGCTCTTCGTCGTCGAAGGTCTGATGTTCCACCAGCCCTGGATTCAAGAGGGGTTGCCCGAAGAGCCTCCGGATGACTGTCCGCCGCCGCCTTGGCCGCCGCGCTTGTCGTTTCTGTTGCGGCGGCGCTTTCCGCCTCCTTGACCGCCTTCTTGGCGCTGCCCTTCCGGACGGCCGCCTCCGCCATGACGTCGGCCTCCCCGGCCCCGGTCACGGTTTCCTCCGCCGCCACCGCCGCGACGGTCACCGCCACGTCCGCGTCCGCCGCCACCACCGCGTCCACCCCGACCACCGCGGTCGGAAGGGGCGTTGGGGTCATAAACGGGGCCTTCGCCCAATGACTCGGGGAGCGGCTCCTTGCGCACTTCCATGCCGATGAGCTTCTCGATCTTGGAGAAGTTGCGCATTTCGCCTGGCGTGATGAGTGTCACGCCCATGCCGGAACGCTCAGCGCGGGCCGTCCGCCCGATGCGGTGCACGTAGTCTTCTTCATTGGGCGGGACATCGTAGTTGATGACCATCTCAATGTTGTCGATGTCGATGCCCCGGCTCACCACGTCGGTGGCCACGAGCACGTGGATTTTGCGGCTGCGGAACCGGCGCATGACGTCCTCCCGGTCTTTTTGCTCGAGGTCGGAACTGATGGAGCCCACATTGAGTCCGGCCTTGGACAGGGAACGTGCAATGATGGAAATCGACCGTTTGCGGCTCGAGAAGACGATGACCGACTTCAGCCCGCGGTCCTTCAACAGGTGAACCAGCAACTTCGGCTTTTGGTCGTCGTGTACGGGATAGGCAGCCTGTATGACTTTTTCGGCTGGACGGGACAGGGCAATCTGCACGGTCACCGGGTCCTTGAGCATGGTCTGTGCCAGCTTGCCGATGCGGTCGGGCATGGTGGCGCTGAAGAGCAAGGTCTGGCGCTCGGGATTGCAGTGCTCGGCAATGCGGTTGATGTCGCCGAGGAAGCCCATGTCGAGCATGCGGTCCGCCTCGTCCAGGATCAGCACATCGATCTTGGTGAAGTCTACATAGCCCAAATTCATGTGACTGAGCATCCTGCCCGGCGTCACGATGGCGATGTCTACGCCTGTAGTCAAGGCCTTCTTTTCTCGGTCGAAATCGCTGCCACTGCCACCGCCATAGATGGCCACACTGGATGTTCCAGAGAAATAGCCAAAGCCCTCACAGGCCTGGTCGATTTGCAGGGCGAGTTCGCGGGTGGGTGTGATGATCAGGCATTTGATGTGATCACCCCCACCGGATTCGTAGATGTTGTGCATGGTCGGCAACAGGAAAGCCGCTGTCTTTCCGGTGCCTGTCTGTGCGATGCCAATCAGGTCGCGTCCTTCAACGATGGGAGGAATGGCCAGTGCTTGAATGGGTGTGGCCATTTCAAAGCCCATGGAATCCAAGCCCTGTTGAACGGCATCGCAGAGCGGAAGCTCATTGAATGGCCTTTTTTTGGGTTCCTCCGGAGGCGCCTCTTCCTCTGTGGTTTCTTCTTTCGCGTCCCGGGTCGGCGCTTCCTGCGCCTCGGCTTCTGAGTGGCCCTGTTCGGGCCGGGACGCATCCTGTGGTGCCAACGGTTCGTCGGCGGAGTGCGTATCAATCATTGAAAAGTGTTCCCACGCTTGGTGGAAGGGTGCAAAGGTCGGTCATCGCTCGCATGAACCGACGCGCGCAAGTAATATTGGTGGAAATGCAACCTTCCGGGGTCTGAAGGGTTAAATTCAAAACCCGGTCCAGCGGCTCAAATGAAGGTCAAGTCCATTTTTCTAGCATTTGTGCTCTCCTTTGCTGCGCTCGTGGGTCACGCGACCCACATCGTAGGCGGAGAGATCAGCTATGAAGATTTGGGCGGGGGCAATTACCGCATCCGATTGGTGGTGTACCGCGATTGCGGTCCGACCAACCAAAACGGTACGGGGTTTGACAACGCGGCTTCGGTAGGCATTTTCAATGCCCAAGGCCAATTGGTCAATACGGTCAACATCCCGCTGTCGTTCCAAAATGTAAACGAGATCCCTGTGACGCTGGAGAACCCCTGTGGTACGCCTCCACCCTCTGTGTGCGTGGAAAGTGCGGTGTACGAGCAGGTGGTGGACATCGGGGAATCCAATGGCGGGTTTACGCTGAGCTATCAGCGCTGCTGCCGCAACCCCTCCATCATCAATTTGAACAACCCGGATGATGCGGGTGCCACCTTCACCACCCAGATTCCCGGCACGGGTGTCACTACGGAGGACAACAGCAGCCCATTGTGGAACAGCCTTCCGCCGGTGGCCCTCTGTGCTGGATTCGACTTCTTTTTTGACCACAGCGCTACGGATGCCGATGGCGACAGTTTGGCCTACACATTCTGTTCACCCATGTTTGGCGGAACCCCCAATGAGCCCGCCCCCAATCCACCCAATGGCCCGCCCTACACCGATGTGAATTGGGCCCCGGGATATTCGGCGGGTTACCCATTGGATTCGGACCCCGCCATGGACATTGACCCGGTGACGGGTTTCATCACGGGCATGCCCACCACAGCGGGGCAATACGTGATTGGCATTTGCGTGGAAGAATGGCGAGACGGTCAATTGCTGAGCACTTCCAACCGCGATTTTCAGTTCAATGTGACGGTCTGTGACCCCAACATCAGTTCCAACGTCGCCATACAGACCGGTGGTCAGTTGTGTATTGGCGAGAGCATGGACTTCGAGCAGTTTTCGGTAAATGCCACCTTTTTCCATTGGGATTTCGGGGTGCCCGGGATCGCCTCGGACACCTCCAATCTGCCGTTTCCATCGTACACCTTCCCAGAGCCGGGCACCTACACGGTGACGCTCATTGCCAATCCAGGCTGGCCATGCGCCGACACGAGTTCGACCGTGTATGAGGTGTTCAGTCCGGTAGAGCCCGTGCTCGAAGTCACCGGTTTCGACTGTTCTACAGGGGTGCCGGTGTTTGATTTTGGCACCTCGGAGACCTACGCCGGAGGCGACTTCAATTGGGATTTTGGCAACCTCGCTTCCAGTGGGGCCAGCAACCTTGCCGCGCCAGATGGCATTGGGTTTCCGGAAATCGAAGATGTCGAAGCGGAACTGACGGTGGTGCTCAATGGGTGTTCGGGCAGTGGGGTCTTGGATTGGACGCCTCCACCCCCACCAACGGCCGCCATCGGCGCGCAGGAGGACTTCTGTACGGGATTCTCCCTGAGCTTCCAAAACAACAGTGTGGGCGGCGCTTCCTACATCTGGGAATTCGGAGAGCCGGGCAATGACGATGTGAGCTTTGATGCCTTTCCGACCTGGACGTATGACGGACCGGGTACGTATGTTGTTGATTTGATCGCCTTGGCCGACTTCCAGTGCCCGGACACCACTTCAGCGGTCTTTGAGGTGGCCTGGTTATTGGAACCGTTTTTTGAAACCCCCGACCCGGAGTGCTTCCAAGAGCACAGTTTCAATTTTGAGGCCATTGGGGTCAACGATCCGGGTGCCACCTACCAATGGAACTACAGTCCGGGAACGGCCATCCAAGATGCCGGGGCTTTTCTGCAGGGCTTGTCTTACCCTGAGCCCGGTGTCTATACCGTAGAGGTGGTGGTCACGGCCGAAGGGTGCGAGCGGGATTTTGAAAGCGAGGTGGAGGTGTTGTTCGATCCTTCGGTGGCTTTTGACGGCGGGCCATTGAGTGGTTGCCCCCCCCTGCCCATCAGCTTTGCGAACTATTCCCAGACCGAGACCGTAGCCAGCTATACCTGGTACTTCGGGGATGGCGGCACATCCAATGCGGTGGAGCCCAGTCATGTCTATACTGTGCCCGGTGAGTACACGGTGACCTTGGAAATGTCGACAGCAGGCTTTTGCGTCCAAGACTTGGCGACCACGCAGACGGCCTTCATCGAAGTGCTGCCGACCCCCACAGCAGGGTTTTCCATCACGCCTTCCTTGGTGGACATTTTGGAGCCGGTGGTTCAGGTAGAGGACTTGAGCTCAGGGGCGACTCAGCATTATTACAATTTTGGAGATGGCGGCTCATCCAATGAGCCCAATGGCACGTACATCTTTCAGGGGGCCGGTGTGTTCAATGTGACCCAGACGGTGATCAATGAGTACGGTTGTACTTCGACAGCCCAGGGAGAGGTTGGGGTCAATGGCACCTTGTTTTATGCGCCCAACAGTTTCACCCCTGACAACGATGGCATCAACGATGTGTGGATCCCCACTTCCACAGGTCTGGCTGCCTACATGTGCCAGGTTTACAACCGCTGGGGAGATGTGGTTTTTGAGACCGACGACCCTTCGGTAGGATGGCAAGGAAACGTCCGGGGAGGGGCGCATTATGCACCGGATGGGGTCTATTTGTACGAGGTGTATCTCGAGGACCAATTGCGCATTCCATTTACCTATTCCGGTAGAATTCAGTTGCTCAGGTAAGCCCAATATCGTTTCTGCTTACCTTTTCCCAACAAATCGGAGTTATGGAAGGCGATCACAACCCATCAAACTGGAACCGGAATGACCGGCGTGAGGAGGACGTGCACACCATTGCAGTCAAGGCAGGGAAGCGCACGTACTTCTTTGATATCCGCGCCACCCGGGCCAAGGACCTGTACCTGACCATTACCGAAAGCAAGCGCCAAACCAACGCCTCTGGCGAAGTGAGCTACAGCAAGCACAAGTTGTTTTTGTACAAGGAGGACTTCGAGAAATTCAGCGATGGCCTGCGTGATTCCTTGGAGAAAATCGGGGAACTGCAGGGAACCGATGGCTTTCAATCCGGTGAGCACCACGGGCCAAGCAACAGTGAAGTCAGCACGGACGGGGGTGACGTGAGCTTCGACGATTTGTCATAACCGCCGCGCCCATTTCGGCGGGGTTCCGTGTGGATAAATCGCGGGCTTTCCGGGGGCTGTCCCCGGCTATATTTGAGGTTCATCGGCATGGACCTTACCTACCTCGGACATAGCAGCTTTTTGGCCATTTCAGGCGAGGTGAGGATTTTGTTGGATCCATTTATTACGCCCAATCCACTGGCCGAATCCGTGGATGTTGAGGCCCTTTCCCCTACCCACGTGTTGTTGACCCATGGCCATGAAGACCATGTGGCGGATGCGGAGCAGGTGTTGCGCCAGTCCGGCGCGGAGCTGATTGCGCCCTACGAGGTGGCGACATGGTTTGGAGCCAAGGGCATCGACCGGATCCGTCCAGTCAATCCCGGCGCGCAGCTCAGCCTGACGTGCGGGGCTTCTGCGGTCCAGGTGCGCGTGGTGGGCGCGGTTCACTCCTCTACCCTCCCCGACGGATCGCCAGGCGGAGTGGCTTGCGGATTCGTGATGGAGGCGGAGGGCAACAGGGTGTACCATGCGGGAGACACCGACCTCTCCATGGAGATGGAACTCATCGGAAGACATTGGCCGCCCGATGTGGCGGTGCTTCCCATCGGGGGCACTTTTACCATGGGGTACAGCGATGTGCCGGCCGCCATGGACATGTTGCGTTGCCGACACATCGTGGGCATGCATTACGATACATTTCCTCCCATTGCCATAGACAAGGAATCCGCTGTGCGGACCGTTACTGAGGCAGGAGGAACATTGCACTTGCCGGCGATCGGCGAAGTGCTGGAAACAGTTTATTGAAATGGGAAAAATCATCGCCATAGCGAATCAGAAAGGAGGTGTGGGCAAAACCACGACCGCCATCAACCTCGGTGCCAGCCTCGGCGCGCTCGAATACCGGACGCTGCTTGTGGATGCCGATCCACAGGCCAACTCCAGTTCAGGCGTGGGTGTGGACCCCAAATCGGTGGAAACCGGCACCTATCAGTGCATGGTCAATGGAGCCGAAGCCAAGGCGGCGATTGTGGAGACCGGAAACCCCAACTTGTGGTTGCTCCCGTCTCACATCGACCTGGTCGGCGCAGAGATTGAGCTGATTGGCGAAGCCGAGCGCGAGCAACGCATGCGGCAGGCCTTGGAGCCGTTGCGCGATGACTTTGATTTCATCCTCATCGATTGCTCTCCTTCTCTGGGTCTGATTACGTTGAATGCCCTGACCGCAGCGGACAGCGTGGTCATCCCTGTGCAGTGCGAGTACTTTGCGCTCGAAGGATTGGGCAAGCTGCTGAATACAATCAAAATTGTGCAAGGCGGGCTCAATCCGGAGCTGGGCATCGAAGGCATCCTGCTGACCATGTACGATACGCGGCTCAGGCTTTCCAATCAGGTGGTGGAGGAAGTGCGGATGCATTTCCGTGAGATGGTGTTTGACACCTTGATCCACAGAAACACCCGCTTGGGCGAGGCACCGAGCCACGGTGAGACCATCGTGATGCACGACGCGACGTGCAAAGGGGCCATCAACTATTTGAACCTGGCGCGGGAGATCTTGCAGAAGAATGACCTCACCAAACTCCCGAACGCAGAGAAGTTCATGGACGCGGATGCAGGCATGAGCCCTGCCGACCAGGGTGACGCTCAAGTCGGCCTGAACTGAGGAAGGTCCCGGGATGGCAAAGAAGTCAAAAAAACCGGCCTTGGGCAGGGGCCTCGGGGCCTTGCTTGAGGCACAGCAGTCCGGAAGGGAGGCCGCAGCTGCAGCGCCTGAATCCGCGCGTAAGCCGGAAGGTGCACCGCCCGCTGTGGACATGGCAGGCCGGGTAGCGCTGCTGCCGATTTCGGCCATTGAGGCCAATCCAGACCAGCCGCGCCGCACGTTCGAGCCCTTTGCTTTGGACGAACTGGCCGACAGCATCAAAACCTTGGGCATCATACAGCCTTTGACGGTGCGGAGAAAGAGTGCAGCGAAGTACCAGCTGATTTCTGGTGAGCGCCGTTTCCGCGCTTCTCAGATCGCAGGGCTGGACCACGTCCCGGCCTATGTGCGGGAGGCCAATGACCAGGAGATGCTGGAAATGGCCTTGGTAGAAAACATCCAAAGGGAAGACCTGGACGCCATCGAAGTGGCCATCAGTTTTCGCAGGCTCATGGAAGAGTGCGCGCTGACCCAAGAGGAGTTGGCGGCCCGGGTCGGCAAGCAACGCTCGACGGTGGCCAATTACATCCGGCTGCTCGGGCTGTCCGCCGAGGTGCAGCAATCTGTGGCAGCGGGTCATTTGAGTTTTGGCCATGCCCGCGTCCTGGCGGGACTGCAGGAATTGAAGAACCAGAAACTCTTGTTTCGGCGCATTCTCGACAAGGGACTCAACGTGCGCCAGACCGAAAAGGAAGCCAGCGAGATGCTCGGCCGCAAACCTTCGCGCAAGGTGGCGCGTGCAGCGGCGCTCAGCCTGCAGTTGCAGACCATGCGGGCCCACTTGCGCAGCCGTTTTGGGGGGCGAAGTTTGGATTTGAAAACCCGCGATGGTGGTGCGGGCAGGATCGAGATTTATTTCGAGGACGCCGAGGATTTGCAGCAGTTGCTCGACGAATTGGGCGCCCGTTGAAGGCGCTGTCTCCGCGGCTTGTGCTGATGGGCCCTGCCCTGCTGCTGGCTTTGTCTGCAAGCGGTCAGTTGTCCGAAAGCGAAACCGAGCGCGGGTTGCGGATCAGCCGCACAACCCGGCACAGCGCCCTGGTCCCGGGCTGGGGCCAATTGGACAATGGAAAGTGGTGGAAGGTGCCATTGGTGTATGGCGCTTTGGGGGCCAGCGGGTATTTCATTCAATCTGAAGGCGCGATTTACAAGGACTACCGCGATGGGTATTTGGCCATGACCGATGACGACCCCGAGACGGTGTATGAGACTGAGTTCGACGCTCAGGGTGTGCTGGACCGGCGGGATTTCCACCGTTCCAACCTGGAGCAGTCAATATTGGTCTTCGCCTTGCTGTGGGGCGCCCAAGTGGTGGATGCCCATGTCGACGCCCACCTCCTCGGCTTTGATGTATCAGAAGACCTGGGCTACCTGCCCGGCACGGGCCCTTGCCTGGGCTTGAAGTTCACCCGGACCTTCGGGGCCGAAATCACCCCACCGCGATGAGCGAAGGAGCGACAAAGGCCATGCGGGTATTGGTGATCGGAACGGGGCGTATGGGCGCGGCGGTGGCGGTGGCAGGTGAGGAGGCCGGCCATGAGGTGGTGGCCTTGATGGGGCGCCGCGAAGTGGCCGAGGCCAAGTGGCCCGCGGCAGATGTGGCCATTGAATTCACCTTGCCGGAGAGTGCCCTGTCGGTCATCGAGGGGTGTTGGCAACGGGGCATCCCTGTGGTCAGCGGCACCACCGGATGGGAGGCCCAGCATGCGGCAGCCGAAGCCCGAGTGGCTGAGGGTGGGCATGCCCTGTTGTGGGCGCCGAATTTCTCGGTCGGGGTGCACCTGTTTCGCAAGGCGCTGCGCTCGGTGGCCCAGGTCATGGAAGACCGCAGTGGTTTTGCGGCGTCCATTCACGAGGTGCACCACACCGGCAAGCAGGACGCGCCGAGCGGCACGGCGAAGGCCTTGGGCCTGGATCTGGCGGCACAAGGGATTACGGATGTGCCGATTACAGCCCAAAGGCTGGCAGGCGTTCCCGGTACCCACACTGTGGAGTGGCGCAGCGAAATTGACAGCATCGTCCTGACCCACAACGCATTGAATAGAAAAGGCTTTGCCGTAGGTGCCGTCAGGGCCGCCGAATGGCTCGCCCAGTCCCCCCGACCTTGCGACCGGATATTCGGTATGAAAGATGTT
>DGOE01000173.1 GCA_002389295.1 Flavobacteriales bacterium UBA4474
CATGTAACGCCCCGGTCGCAAACCGCCAGGTTCATCCCATCCGCGACAGGACAGGTAGCGTTCAAGGCTTTGTTTGTTGCGGATGCGCCCTTCCGAAACCAGCTGCGCTACTGCGCTGTCGGGGTGGGTTTCCACTGTCAGGACAAACCGCCCCTCTTGGTCAATGGAGTTCGGGCGGAGCGCCGTTTCCCAGATGAACCCCGCCAAAAGGCACAGCGCAAGGACCGTGGCGATCGTCATGGCTTTGGTGCGCATTGGGCTCATTTTTCGGAGGGGGCGAGGGGTTTTTGAAACAGCACAGCATCGCACCATCCGGCCTGGGTGCGCGTCCAGTCCTTCAACCGGCCGACTTCGGTGAAATCGGCAGAGGCAAACAACTGGAGGCTGGCTGGATTGTCCGCGTGGACCTGGGCATGCAGTCCCCGGAGCAGCAGGACTTCACGTGCGTGGTCCACGGCTGTTTGGAGGGCCCGGCCAGCCGTCCCTTTGCCGCGGTAGGCCGGATCCACCAGGATGCCGATTCCCGCCCGCTGGTGCAGTGCCGAAAATTCATAGAGGTCCACTGCGCCCACTGGCTTGCCCATCTCCTCGATGATCCAGCGCAGCTGGCCGGCGGTGTAGAGGTCTTGGTGCCCGGCGCACAGGGCGACCAGCGCTGCCTTGGAGTAAGGCATCACCGTACCGCTGACCGCCCAGTGCTCTGGCGCATTCTCCCACCGCATGAGCCAATCCACGTCATGCGGCTCCAGGGTGCGGAGCCGCGTGGGGCCATTTCGAAGCAGGTCGTGTGACAATGCCATCAACGGTGAAAATACTTGGACATTCCCGTATTGGGCCATGCTGACCCGTGCATGTGGGGTGTATTTTCGCAACATGCGTTTGTTCAAGTTGTCTGCCCGTGTCCTTTGCGTCGCATTGTTGGCGGCGTTGGTGAGTGGTTGTACCATCAATCGGAACATCATGTTTCGCACGCCTGCTGATTTCGCATTTGACCCCTTTGACCCCATTATGGATGTGAATTACCGCATCGCGCCCAACGACCTGCTGAGCTTCCAGCTGTACTCCAACCAGGGCGAGCGGCTCCTGAGCATGACCGCGGGTGCTGCTGCAGGTGGCGTCAATGGTCAGGGTGGTGGGGGCATGAATCAGAACCTGATGAACCAGAACAACCGGTTCACCTACGAGGTGCGGCCCGATGGGACTGTGGAGTTGCCAGAATTGGGAGCGATCAAGTTGGCGGGGCTCAACATCAAGGAGGCGGAGACCTTCTTGGAAGATGCTTACCGCGAGAATTACATCGACCCCTTGGCGCTGATTGAGGTGACCAACCAACGGGTGCTGATTTTTCCAGGCGAGGCCGGTGTGGCTTCAGTGGTACCCTTGGTCAACCCCAACACCAGCCTGTTGGAAGTGCTCGCGCTGAGTGGGGGCATTCGGTCGCGCGGCGATGCCCGCAACGTCAAACTCATCCGGCGCAACATCGAGGGACAGACCATCCACCAATTGGACCTCTCCACCATCGAAGGATTGAAGTATGCCAACACCACCGTCCAGGCGGGCGACATCATTTACGTGGAGCCGCTCCCGCAACTTGCCCAAGAGGCATTGGCCGACATCGGCCCGGTGCTGAGCTTGCTCACAACGATTTCAAGTTTCATTGCCCTCATCAGCGTGTTGGGACCGAATTGATGGGCACCATGTCGCATCCACTCGAAATCCAAGAGGGGGCCATCAACGGACCCGTCATGTTGCGTTCTCGGCAATTCGGCGATGACCGCGGCCATTTTTCAGAGACGTGGCGTCAAGCGCACTTTGAAGCGGCCATCGGCCGGCCTGTGACCTTCGTTCAAGACAACGAATCCGTCTCCGGAAAAGGCGTCTTGCGCGGCCTTCATTTTCAGGTGCCCGACCGGGCCCAAGGCAAATTGGTGCGTGTGGCCCGCGGTGCCGCGCTCGATGTGGCCGTGGACCTCCGCAAAGGGTCTCCGACTTATGGACAGCACAGCAAAGCGCTGTTGACGGCGGAAAACCGCTGGCAGTTTTGGGTCCCGGAAGGGTTTGCCCACGGGTTTCTGACCCTCGAGCCTGATACGGTCTTTTGCTACAAGTGCACGGAGATCTACAGTCCGGAGCACGAACGGGCATTGCGCTGGGACGATGCGGACTTGGCCATTGATTGGGAAATGCCATCCCCTTTGCTCTCGGCAAAAGACACGGTCGCCCCGCTTTTTTCAGGTTTCGAATCTCCGTTCGAATGAAAGGAAAAGCGACTTGGCGCCACCTGGCCTTGGTCTTTTTGGCAGGTGCCTCCCTCGCCATGATGTGGCAGGGGCAGGCGGCGAATGTCGAATCTGTTCATGCGCCCGCCCAGGAAACAGGGCAGACCCCGCAATCGGTAAGGCCGCCGCGGATACAAGCGGGGCTGGATTTCGCAGGCATCCCGTTGCCTTTGGATCGGGTGGGGGTGGAGGAGCGCATGGAGCGCGAACTGCTGATCGGCACTTTCCGTCACAGCAGCAGCTTGCTCACGTTGAAACGCTCGGGCCGGTGGTTTCCGGTGATCGAACCCATCCTCGTTGATTCTGGTATCCCCGTGGATTTCAAATACCTCAGCGTGATAGAATCGGGGCTGGCCAATGCAGTGTCTCCTTCGGATGCGCGCGGGTTTTGGCAATTCATGGAGCCCGCCGCAGAGGAATTTGGACTGCGGGTTGACCGGAATGTGGACGAGCGATACCACGTGGAGAAGGCGACGCGTGCAGCCTGCGCATACCTCAACAAGGCCTACGACCGCTACGGAGACTGGTTGCTGGCGGCGGCGAGTTACAACATGGGAATGGCCGGCCTGTCGCGCAGGCTGGAAGAGCAATCGGGTACGGAGTATTGGGACCTGATGCTCAATGCCGAAACCGCCCGTTACGTCTACCGGCTCTATGCCACAAAGCAGGTTATGGGAAACCCCGAAGCCCACGGTTTTTTGATGGATGCCGAAGATTGGTATGCCCCGTTGCACACCCGCGACGTGGTTCTGGTCGATGCAGTGGATGATCTTCCCGCTTTTGCCGCACAAGAGGGGGTCAGCTACAATGCGCTCAAAACCCTCAACCCTTGGCTTCGTTCGGACCGCTTGCCCATTGCAGAGGACCAGTATTACGTCTTGAAGTTGCCGTTGCGGTGAATCCGGAAGGCGACCTGCCTGACGCGGCGAAGGGCCTTGTCTTCTGAGGTAAATGCAGCGGTCATGGCACGCCCGGCAGGTTGCTCCAAGGCTTCCGAAACCTTGTTGATCCGACCCATGGGCACACCTGATTCCCTGGCCGCAGTCAGCAGGTCATCTCGCTTGAATTGGGCAATGGCGCCCGCGAGCCGCTCAGCCAACGCAGCGCGGTGCACCACCCGCTGTGGGTTTGAGACAAACCAAGCTTCGTCAGCCCATGCAGCGTGCCCAAGCAGCCCGCATAAATGACGGAATTGCTGGTCGCTGCCCACGGCAAGGACCACGCTGCCGCCGCAAGCGCAGGAGAAGCGCTCGCCGTAGGGCGCGATTTGAGGATGCAGCGCCCCGAGGGCTTCGGGTTCCTGTCCCGCAACGAGGTATTCTGTCGCCCGGTTGACCAAGGCCCCCAATCCTGAAGCGTCGAGCCAAACTTCGAGGTAGCTGCCTCGGCCATCGCGCTCCCGCTCCCACATGGCCAGCAGTGCTGCGGAACGCATCTGGTGGGCGGCGAGCACATCCATCATGGCTACAGGCATGCGAAAAGGGGGGCGCCCCGGTTCACCGTTCATGGCCATGAATCCCGTTTCGGCCTGCACCACCATGTCATAGCCGGCGCGGTCGGGATCGGTCAGGAACCCCTTCAAGTGCACGTGGATCAGCCGGGGAAAGCGTTTGGCTAACGTTTCGGGATTCAAGCCGAGTTTATCCAAGCTGGCGCCCTTGAAGTTTTGCAACAGCACGTCCGCTGAGGCCAGCAAAACGTCCAATTCGGCCCTGTCGGCAGCATCGCTGAGGTCGAGCAATACGGTAGCCTTGGGACCATTCGCCGCAGCGTAGTAAGCACTTGGACCGCCCGCAGATTCACCTGCCGAGCGCCACTGCCGCGTGACGTCACCACCGGTACCCGGGTGCTCGACTTTGGTCACTTCAGCCCCCAATTCTGCAAAAAAGCTGCCCGCCAGAGGACCGGCCAAAACAGAAGCCAGTTCTATAACGCGCAGACCGGTCAGTGGCCGGTCATCCCCCAAAGGTGGGCGGGCAGGTTCGTCCATGCCGCCAATTTAAGCGTCCGCCAATGCCGCCTTGTACGTATCGATTGCCCGTTGGCGGGCCATTTTGTGCTCCACGATGGGGGCGGCGTAGTCAGCGGTGCCCCACTCCGGCACCCATTTCTTGACGTACACGCCTTTGGGGTCGAATTTTTTCATCTGACTCTCCGGGTTGAATACGCGGAAATAAGGGGCGGCATCGCAACCACTCCCGGAGGCCCACTGCCAGCCGCCCACGTTGGAGGCCAGCTCGTAATCGAGCAATTTTTCGGCGAAATAGCGCTCCCCCCAGCGCCAATCCACCAGCAGGTGCTTGCACAGGAAACTGGCCACCACCATCCGCACCCGGTTGTGCATGAATCCGGTAGTGTTGAGTTCCCGCATCCCCGCGTCCACCAGCGGATAACCGGTTTGTCCTGCGCACCAAGCCGCAAAGCCATCTTCGTCTTGGCGCCAGGGAATCCGGTCGTATTTGGCGCGAAAAGCATCGCTTGCGCTGTGCGGAAAGTGGTGCAGGATGGCCTGATAGAACTCCCTCCAGATCAATTCCGTGAGCCATTTTTCACTGTGCGCCATGCCGCGCTGGGCGAGCGCCCGGATCGAGACCGTTCCGAAACGCAGGTGCAGGCTCATGCGCGTGGTGCCGGTTTGCGAGGGGATGTCCCGGCGTTCTTCATAGCGCTTGATGGTGGCGTCTTGTAGGGGGAAATCAAAGGCCTTCCAGCCTTCGGGGTTGCCGCTCTCAGCATCAAAGCCCATGTCTGTTAGGCTGGGCAGCGCTGCGCCGGTCACTTTGGCCCAAGAGCCGGCGCCCGGGGAGTCCACCGTCGACAGCGGATCATGTGCCATCGCGTCCCGCACTTTGTGCCATTTGCGGCTGTAGGGGGTGAAGACCGTGTAAGGGGTGCCGTCGTCTTTGAGCACCGCTTCAGGAGGCATCACCACATGGTCGTCATGAAGGTGAAAGGTGATGCCTTGCGCGTGACACCACTGCCCAATTTCCGCATCGCGTTTGACAGGATAGGGAGCATAGTCCCGGTTGGCGTGAATGTGGGCGACGTCGGAGCCTTGCTGACGCAATTGGTCAACGGCACTCTGCAGGCTTTCGAGGGGATGTCCATGGGCGACAAGCAAGGTGCCGCCGTCGGAGTGGTACGATGCCTGCAGGCGCTCTACATGGTGGTGAATGAAGCCCACCCGCCGATCCAAAGCGGGCAAACGGTTCAGGATGTGGCGGTCAAAACAAAAAAAGCCGACCACAGGATGCCCTGCATTGCGGGCTGCAGCCAATCCGAGATTGTCTTCCAACCGGAGGTCTCGGCGGTGCCAGAAAAGGGAAACGGTAGACATGAGTGGGGCCTAAAAATGAGGCAGCCCGGGGTTTCCCCGGGCCGCCAGCAAATCAAACGTGATCATAAACACCTTACTGATCAAGAACTCCTCGTTCGGAGTCAAGAAAGGAACACCAACCGGCATTCAAAGTTCATTTTCCGTAGAAATTGTTTGACCTGCCCAAAAGACAGGTTAAGGGGTCGCGGAACCGTCGCTTACAACAGAATGTCTCCGAGTGCTGCGCGCAACGCAGGATGCTGCAACTCGAACCCCACGTCGACCAATCGCGTGGAGCGAATGCGGTGGGAGGACAACAGGGCTTCCGCGGCTTCCCCAAACCTCAAGCGCAGCGCCCATGCGGGCACGTTGGGGAAAAAATGGGGCCTGTGCACGGCATTGGCCAAAGCCTTGCTGAAATCGCGCTGTTGGGCAGGCTGCGGTGATACGGCATTGTAGGTGCCTGTCCATTGTGTTGAATCGAGGGCGCTGTGAAACAGGCGCGCCAAATCTTCGATGTGGATCCAGCTCTGCCATTGTTCGCCCGATGCCAAAGGCGCGCCCAATCCCAGCCGATAAATGGGCAGCAGCCGGTCCAGCACACCGCCTTCTGCGGCCAGCACCAGCCCAATGCGTGCGATCACATGCCCACCACCGAGGTCGCCAAATCGGCGTGCAGCAGTTTCCCAATCCCGAACCACTTCTGCCAAAAAGCCACTGCCCCCGTCATCGGTTTCGGTGCGCCATTCTGCACTGGGGCCGTAGAATCCGATGGCACTTGCCGAAATGATCCGCGGCGCCATCCCCCGTTCCAAACAAGCCGCCCGCAACTGTTCCAAAGCGTCGATGCGGCTCGTCCTGATTTGCGCCCGCGCCGCTGGTGACCAACGCTGTGCCACAGGCGCCCCGGCGAGGTGCAACACTTGCTCCACGCCATCGAGGGCGCGGGGGTCCAATTGCCCCTTGTCGGGGTTCCAACCAAAAGCGCGTACGCCAGAAGAGGGCATAGACCCGAGTCTCTCCGGGTTGCGTGTCAGGATATGGACAGGCCGCCCGGGGGCACTCTTTTTGATGCGCGAGACTACAGCTCTGCCGACAAGTCCCGTCGCACCGGTAATGAGAAGGGGGGAAGAATCGTCCACAGATTTCTGGCTTTGGCCTCAAACTAAGCAACCGATAGGCAGCCATTTGGTTCACAATCAAGTGCGAACAGCAGCGACCAAAATATAAAAAATTTAGATGAAAATAGAAATTATAGCGATGAATGCGTATTTTTACATACTTAATCATGGCCACTTCCACACCAGCCATCACCATCCGCTTGTGGAGCTTCATGGGCTTCCTCTGTTGTTTTGTTCCCCATGTTCTTTGGGCTCAAGGAGATTGCATTGGAAATATGATCAATGAAACCTGGCCGTGTGACAATGTTGAGTTGTTGGCCCAGGTTCCAAATGTGATGACCGGGGGCTTGGCCGCAAACGACCTGTGGGGATGGACAGATTCCACAGACGGTCGGGAGTATGTGCTCCTCGGCAAGCGCGACGGCACCTGGTTCATCGAAGTAACCAATCCGAAGCAGCCCCGCGTGGTGGGCAAGCTGTCCACCATCGGACTCGCCAACAGCTTGTGGCGTGACGTCAAGGTGCTGGAGGACAAAATGCTTGTCGTCAGTGAAGTGATCAATTCACGCCTTCAGGTTTTCGATTTGACCCGGCTGCGCGACCACACGCAAAATGCGCCTCCGATCACCTTTTCGACAGACACCGTGCTCATGGGTTTTTCAAAGGCGCACAATTTGGCTACCGCGCCAGATGAGCCGCTGGCATTTGTTTGTGGGACCAACGGAACAGGAGGCCTGCTCGTTTTTGATTTCAGCAATCCCGATGACCCATTTATTGCGGGCAGCTGGACCGAATCCTACGTCCACGATGCCCACATCGTACGTTACGCTGGGGCGGACACGGCATACAGCGGCCAGCTGATCGCAGCGGTTTGTTGTGCCAACGATTTCCGCTTGCTTGATGTGACCGATCCGCAGGACATCCAACAGATTTCATCGGCAGCGCATCAGCCCCATGGTTACATCCACCAAGGGTGGTTCAGTCAAGATCACCTGCACTTCTTTCTGGGCGATGAAACCGATGAGACCAATGAGCTTGTGGACGGGACACACACCTACGTTTGGGACGTCGAGGACCTGGATGCCCCGGTATTGCTGCAGGCGGTCGACCTTGGGACCGATGGCACCGACCACAACCTCTACAGCCGTGGCGACATGGTGTATCAAAGCAATTATGTCGACGGATTCAGGGCGCAGCGGTTCAATCCGGAGGGGGGGTCCCTGCTTGAGGAAAAGGCCTATTTCGACACCCAGCCTGATTTGGACGGACCTGGTTTTTCGGGAAGCTGGAGCAACTATCCGTTTTTTGAGTCGGGGACCATTGCTGTCGCCGACCAGTCCAACGGGCTGTTTCTGGTGCGAACGAGTTTCATAAGCGTATGGCCGAATTTGCTCTCTGTGTGCCCATCTGACACCATGCGGTTGCAGGTGACATTGGATTCTTGTGTGTCAGGGCCCGTGGCGCTCCACCTTCCCAACGATGTGGATTGGGCCTCAACCGACAGCCTGCCTGGACCGGGCACCTGGCCGGTCGAGTTTGCGGGGTTTGGATGGACAGAGATGACAGGGGTCACACTGCGGGTCTCGGGTCAAGGGGTGGTACATGCCGATGAGATTTTTGTGGATGTGACCATAGATGCATCCCATTTCCCCGACGCCGACGGAGACGGATATGGGACATTCTCAGGGGTGGTGACAGGTTGCAGGCCTGGACCTGGCTATGCCCATGTCGGCGGGGATTGCGATGACCTGGACCCAAACGTTCGACCTGGCATTGAGGATGTGTGTGATGGATTAGACAATGACTGCGACCAGGCCATTGATGAGGATGGTTTGTCCTTGTCTTTTTATTTGGACGTGGATGGGGATGGATTGGCAGGATCGACTGTCTATGAATCCTGTACGCCACCCACGTATGCCTTCTTGGAACCTGGGATTGATTGCGATGACCTCGATGCGACAGTGTTCCCGGGGGCGCCACCCACAATGACGGGTGTCGACAACGATTGCAATGGTTATATCCTGGGTTTGGAGCAACTGGGTGGGGGGTGCCCAGGTGACCTCAATGGTGACGAAATGGTCACGATCCAGGATTTGCTTGAATTCCTGAACTTCTTTGGGAGCTATGGCTTCTTCGAGGCCGACTTGAATTTCGACCAACACGTCGGCGTGGCCGATCTGCTGCTGATGCTCGGATTGTTGGGAAACACGTGTTAATCAGATCGGTCCTCCGATTCTGATGATCGCCGCTGCTGATTGCGGTTCAACTCGGCGTAGAGGCCACCTGCTTCCACCAAGTCTTCGTGCTGTCCGCGCTCGACCACCTTTCCCTGGTCCAAGACCAAAATGAGGTCGGCGTCCCGCACCGTAGACACCCGGTGGGACACGATGATGGAAGTCTTGTTGCGCATGATGCGCTGCAGATTGCCCAGAATCACGCTTTCGGTTTCGGTGTCGACGGCGCTGAGGCAGTCATCAAAAATCAGGATGCGCGGCTGCTTGAGGATGGCCCGCGCAATGGAAATCCGCTGCTTTTGGCCGCCACTGAGGTTGACGCCTCGTTCGCCCAACAGGGTGTCGTAGTGGCTGGGAAAGCCCATGATGTTGTCGTGGACCACAGCATCCTTGGCGGCCTGTTCGATATCGGCCTGCGCCGCGCCATCCACACCAAAGGCGATGTTTTCTGCAATCGTATCCGAGAAGAGAAACACATCTTGGGGCACATAGCCAATGGCGGCGCGCAGTCCGGACAGGTGGTGCTCCTGAACAGGTTTCCCATCAATTTCCACCACACCATCCGTGGGGTCGTAGAGCCTGGCCACGAGCTGTGCGAGGGTTGATTTGCCACCCCCTGTTCGGCCAATTACCGCAAGGGTTTGTCCGGGTTCAAGGGTGAAGCTCACCCCCTCCAGTGCGCGGGTTCCCGAGTCAGGATAGGTCAGTCCGACGTTCTTGAACGCGATGCGGCCCTTGATGTCCTGAGCCGCTGTCGCGCTGTTGCGGATTTCGGGTTCCACCTGCAGGAAATCGTTGATTCGGGCTTGGCTGGCCGCCGCCTTTTGCACCAATGAAGTGACCCATCCTACCGAGGCGAAGGGCCAGGTGAGCAGGTTGACATAGAATACAAATTGGAAAATGTGACCCAACTGGAGTGCGCCAGAAAACACGCGCAATCCCCCCACGTATATCGTCAGAATCGTACTCAGCCCAACCAACATGACGATGATGGGCATGAACATGGCATCGACCTTGATCAGGTCCAGAGAGAGAAACTTGTACTGGTTGGCCGCTTCGCGAAAGCGCTCCATCGCCCGCGCTTCGCGCCGGTGCGCGGCGAGGATGCGAATGCCAGAGAAATCCTGTTGAACCTTGGCACTGACCGCGCTTTGCTGGGTCTGCACGGCGTCGCTCTTTTTGTGGATGCGGGCGCTGACCTTGTACACCCCCAAGCTCATAAAGGGAAGGGGGGCGAGGGACCACAAGGTCAATACCGGATCGATGCGCAGCATGACCCCCACGGTCAGAAACATCATCGAGACGAGCGTCAGGCCGTACATCACAGCCGGTCCCAGATACATCCTGACTTTGGAGACATCCTCAGAGATGCGGTTCATGAGGTCCCCCGTGGCGTGCTGTTTGTAGAATGCCACAGGAAGCCGCTGATACTGGTCGTAAATGGCCGCTTTCAAATCGTATTCGATGAGCCGGCTCATCACGATGATTGTCTGGCGCGTCATAAATGAGAAGACCCCTTTGAGCAGGTAGGCCAGCATGTACAGCAGGGCCTGCAGTCCGGCGATGAAGGCCACGAATTGGATGAGCGCTTCGCGGTTTTGGGGTGCCGAAAAAGGGGAGGTTTCCAGCCCGGTCCACTCCGCCAGTTTGGACAAGGTGGGCGGCGCCTGCAGGGTCACCTCAGAAAACACGTCTTCGGGGGAGGCGCCAGCATCCAAAGGCGCCAAGTACTCCGAATACGCCTGTTGCAAGAGGTTGATGCCTTCCCCGATGACCACCGGGGCAAACACCGCAAATACATTTGTGAGCAAGACAAAGAGCATGCCGAGCGCAAGCCGTCCGCGGTACTTCCAAAAGAAGGGGTTCAGTGCCGCTAATGCGCCCATGCTCCGAAGTTAGAACGAGAAGTTCCAGGTCACCGA
>DGOE01000074.1 GCA_002389295.1 Flavobacteriales bacterium UBA4474
CCGCCCCCCCGCAATCCACACCGTGCAATACCATGTCACAGTCCGCCAATTCAGTCATGGCATCTGCCCCCGTGCCCCCTCCAAAGGACAGGTTCAATGCGCTGCCATAAGAAGACCCGACCCATTCCATCAAAGCCGCTTTCCGCTCCTCCGAGGCCACCACACCCACGCGCGGCCGGGCGGGCTTCCAGCGGTGCACAGCGGGCCAAGAAAAGACCAACAACCACCGCGTCAGCAGAGGCAAACACCCCAAACCAATGGCTGAAAGTAGAGCAGATAAACGGCTCACCCTCAATGTTTCAGGCAATAAAGAGTAAAGCAAAATGAGAGCAACCGATGCCCCGGCCCCGGCCATGAGTCCGCGCAACCGCTGAAACGGCCGGTCCGCGCTACCAAACCACCGACCCGAACACCAGGTCGCGATGGCCGCAATGGTCACCAGCGAAACCTGCGGAATCAAGGGGTGCGTCATCTCCGTAGAGGCACCGTGAACAGACAGGATGCCCCATGTGCCCAAAGCGGCCACCACCACATCCAGCACCATGGAACTGTGTCGCTGCACCAAGCCTTGAAAAAAGGCAGAAACCGACCGCAACCGTATGCCCAGCCGGATCATCCAACGCATGGCCAGCGCCTGCCGTCCCGCAAAATGCTTTTCGCTGAAAATGCGCATTGCCTCGTGAAAGACACGCACATAGGACAGGCTGCCCTTTTTGGTACTCTCACCCTTGAAGTGAACAATGGGCGCTTCACTGTAGTATCGGTTCACCCAACCACCCTTCAAAATCCTCAAGCTCAAATCAATATCCTCTCCATACATGAAAAAGGATTCATCGAGAAAGCCCACCTTTTCCAGTGCCGCGCGCCGCATCCACATAAAGGCTCCACTGAGCACCTCCACATTGGCGGTCTCGTCCTGCGCCACATGGCCCAGGTAATAGCCATTGAAGCGCGGACTGCGCGGGGCCAAGCGCCAAGCACCGCTGAGGCGGCAAAATGAAGCCCAAGGCGTGGGAACGCCCCGTTTGCTCTCTGGCAGCCACACGCCTGCACCATCAAACATGGGCACGCCCAAGCCGCCAATGGCGGGATCGGCTTCCACATGGGACAGCACCTTTTCGAAGGTATCCTCTGGCACAATGGTGTCCGGATTGAGCAACAACACCCATTCTCCCCGGGCCTGGGCCAAAGCCACATTGTTGGCCGCACTGAACCCCCGATTCTCCTCCAGGGCGATAAGCTTCACTGAAGGGTGAGACAAGGAAACCCAATCCACTGACCCATCAGTACTTGCATTGTCAACGACAAACAACTCAGACTGACCGGAACCCAGCCTCTCCATGGCCTTGAGTGCCGATGAAACGCACAGGGACAAATACCCTTTGACGTTGTAACTGACCACAATGACCGATAGCTTCATCGGTCACCGTCGTTGACGCCCGTTTGGGCGTTGTAAGGCAGGCGCTGCTGCAATGAGCGGATCAAGGTCAATTCGTCCGCATACTGCAGCTCATCTCCAACCGCTACACCCCGGGCCAAAGTGGTCACTTTGACCGTTTGCCCTTTCAGTCGTTTGTGGATGTAAAACGCCGTGGTGTCGCCCTCCATCGTGGTGGGTAGCGCAAAAATCACTTCCTCTACCTGCGCCTTTGTCACCCGCTCGAGCAATCCCTCGATGCGCAGGTCTGCAGGCCCAACACCATCCATAGGGCTGATGACACCACCGAGCACATGGTAGCGTCCCTTGAAATGGCCCGTAGACTCAATGGCCAGGAGGTCCCGCAAATCCTCCACTACCGCAATCCTCGCATCATCCCGGCGGAGGTCGGTGCAAATCGCGCACAGCGCCTCCTCTCCCAAGTTGCCACAGGTCGTGCAGGAGAGCACCCCCTCCTTCATGTCTTGTATGGCTTCGGTAAACCGCCGCACGTCCTCTTCCGTCCGCCCCAGCAAGTGCAAGGCAAGGCGCAAGGCCGTCCTCCTACCCACACCGGGCAATCCGGCAATCTGGTCCACTGCGCGGTCGATGAGACGAGAAGGCATTTCCACAGCCGCGAAGTTAACCGGTCACAGCGACTGATGGGGGAAGAAGGCCCCGGAAGGCCCGTTTGGATCACCCGCTGGCGTGACCAACATCAGGGCCTGTCATGACAGCGGTCATTTCCGCAGACAAAAAACGAAGCGTCCTTCGCCACCGGGGTTTAAAACCGGACATAAACACGGCGCTGTAACGGGCGCTACAACCCGCAATAAGATGACGCAATACAGCACTTCCACCGTCTTTATTTTGGCGCCAAGAAGGCACGGCTCCAGTAAAGTGCAGTCCATGTTGGCGGCCAAAACGCCCTTGTTGCATGGTCCTCATCCGCCCGTCCCAAGACAGGCCTTCATGAATCTCGAATCGGCCTTGGGCAAACACTTGATGGATGCAATGGTCCACAATGCCAACCTGAATCCGCACCGCTCGTCCTCAACCGTTGCCCGCCTGCACATCGAGGATGTAAACCGTGAATTGGCCGAGCGCGCGCTGCCCGCCAATGCGCTGGGCATCTATCTGGCCATGTGTCATTTGGATGCCAAACGCTCAGGTCAAAAGGAAGCGCGGATTCTGTGCACTTCTCCAGACAACCTCACCGTGGTGGAACAATTCAAAGGCCAATTCAAAGACACCTCATTGATCCACCTCTTGCGCGACCCCCGCGCCGTTTGGAACTGCACCCGCGGCACCAAATACGGCGCCAAAACACCCCATGAAAGCGCATTGCAATGGGCAGACTTCCATACCCGTGCCCGTCAACTATCCAGCACATTCCCGCTGCTGACGGTGCACTACGAGGAACTCATCCTGCGGCCCAATACCCAACTCAAACAAGCCTGCCATTTCCTGAACATCCCCTTCAATGCCGAAATGCTCGAAGACCACGGCCTTGTGCTCAAGAAGACAGGCAAGTCTCTCGTGGAAAAGCACTTGGGAGCATGGCGACACGAGCTCCCCAGAGAGGAGATCCGCATCATAGAAAACAGCTGTGCAGACGCCATGAAGGCCTTTGGTTACGCCCCCATTTGCGCTGAAAAACAGTTGAATGACGAAGACAAGCGGTACACACCGCAGTTCATCACCCCCACCAGCACGGGAGAAGCCCAACCGCGCCAATGGGCGCACCTCGAAAAGCTCTCCCGGCTTTCAGCCACGGATTGAGCCTGATTGTCGGACCGCAAGGACAATCGCCATCGGGAAATGACCCCGCAGATGTAGCTTGGTCCCATGCAGGTTGAATTGTGGGCCGGTCTGGCCGTATTGGGCTACCTGGCGCTCCTCATGTGGATCGGACGCCAAACGGGACAGCGAAACTCCATGGCAGACTTCTCCTTGGGCGGAAGACGCAGTCCATGGTGGGCCGTGGCATTTGGCATGATCGGCACCAGCCTGAGCGGCGTCACTTTCCTGTCCGTTCCCGGTTGGGTGGGCGATCAGCAATTCGGCTACATGCAGATGGTCATCGGCTACCTCTTCGGCTACGCCGTGATCATCGGCGTCCTGCTTCCACTGTACTACAGGCTGCAACTGACCAGCATCTATCGCTTTCTCGGCGACAAGATTGGCGCACGCTCCTACCGCACTGGCGCCGCCTTTTTTCTTCTTTCCCGCAGCATTGGTGCGGCCTTCAGACTCTACCTGGTGGTATTGGTGCTCAACGAGACCCTCCTCCCCGAAACCACCGCTTCTGGCGGCTGGCTGCGGCTGGCGCTGCTGGTGACCTTGGTACTGGGCGTCATCTGGGCCTACACCCGACAGGGCGGCATCTCCACGGTGGTATGGACCGACACGTTGCAGACGGCGTGCATGCTGCTCGCCGCTGGAGCCGCAGTCTGGCTGATCGGACGGGAACTGGGCCTGGGTGTGGCCGAAATACCCGGGGCCATTGCAGATTCCGGCCATGCCCGTTGGTGGTTCTTCGAAAACTGGGGCGCGGGCAATCACGGGGCCAAGCAGCTCATCGCCGGCGCCTTCATCGCCCTGTGCATGACGGGACTGGACCAGGACATGATGCAGAAAAATCTAAGCTGCAAAAACTTGCACGAAGCCCAGATCAACATGGCCTCCTTCTCGGTGGTCCTCGTCTTTGTCAATTTGATGTTCCTCGGCCTGGGCGCCCTGCTGCTCATGCACAGCGAGTTGACGGGCATGGCCCCCGGCAAACCCGACCTGCTGTTTGCCCGCGTTGCATTGGACGGGTCGTTGGGGCTGGCACTGCCCATCCTCTTTCTTCTGGGGCTTGTGGCAGCGGCATTGTCTTCTGCGGATTCAGCGCTGACCGCCCTCACCACCTCAGTGTGCGTGGACTTTTTGGGCCACGATGCCGACGGCCAACCCACACCGGCATCCAAGCGGCAAAGACAACGCACCCATTTGTTGGTCTCTGCCGGTGTTGGGGTGCTCATTTTGGCCTTCCACGCCGTCAACGACACCTCTGTTATCGCCGCCCTTTTCAAGGTCGCCAGCTACACCTACGGCCCCTTATTGGGCCTGTTTGCCTTTGCCTTGACCCACCCTGGGGCCCACCCCCTCACCGATCGGTTTGTCCCGGCCATCGCCGTTTTGGCGCCGTTGACAGGCTGGGCGCTCGAGCAATGGGCCACCGCTTCAGGGTTCAGCTTTGGATTTGCCCTGCTCCCGGTCAATGGCTTCTTGACATGGTGCGGTGCATGGTTGATGGCCTTTTTAGGACGAAAGGGATGGACCCCTGCGTAATTTTGCCCGCAGACACGAAGACCATGGAACCCCGTACGTCCCATCTGCTCGGCAGGCTTAGCGAATCCGCCACCATCGCCATGAGCCGCAAAGCGCGCGAGCTCAAAGCCGCCGGCCGAGACATCATCAGCCTGTCCCTCGGGGAACCCGACTTTGACACCCCGGATGCCATCAAAGCGGCTGGCATCCGCGCCATCGAGGAAAACCACACGCACTACCCTCCCGTCCCGGGGTTTGCGGATGTGCGGGCCGCCATTTGTGCCAAACTCGAGCGCGACAATGGACTCTCCTACCAGCCCGAGCAGGTGGTGATTTCCACTGGAGCCAAGCAAAGCCTGATGAACGTGGTCCTGAGTTTGGTCGATCCCGGAGACGAAGTGATCCTTGCCACGCCTTATTGGGTCAGCTATGCAGACATGGTCAACCTGGCCGGAGGCAAAGTCGTGGAGGTGACCACCGGCATCGCCCAAGACTTCAAGATGACCGCAGACCAGCTGCGCGGCGCACTGAGCGAACGCACACGCGTGGTCATGCTGAATTCTCCCAACAACCCTTCCGGGAGCGTCTACACCCAAGAAGAACTCGCTGCACTGGCGGCTGTCTTGCGCGAACACCCATCGGCCATCGCCATTTCAGATGAGATCTACGAGTACATCAACTTCACCGCGCAGCACGCCAGTTTCGCCGCGCAAGAAGGGATGATGGACCGCACCGTCACCGTCAATGGCGTCTCCAAGGGGTTTGCCATGACAGGGTGGCGCATAGGATATATCGCAGCACCTCAATGGATTGCAGCAGCTTGCACCAAGCTACAGGGGCAATTCACCAGCGGCGCCAGCGGCATTTCACAAAAAGCCACGGCTGAAGCCATGCAAGGAGGCGGCGCATTGGCCGCCACCATGAAGGCGGCCTTCTTACAGCGCAGGGACCTGGTCATCGAAGGCCTGCGTGCCGTCGAAGGCTTCGAAGTCAACGTGCCCCAAGGCGCCTTCTACATCTTTCCAGATGTGTCCGCTTTGTTTGGCCGGACTTTCGGCCAGCATCAAATCCGTTCCGGACAGGACCTGGCCATGTTCCTCTTGGAGGAAGCGGAGGTCGCCACTGTCGGCGGGGACGCATTCGGCTCCCCCAATTGCATCCGCATCAGTTATGCTGCCTCCGAAACCCAATTGCGCGAGGCCATACGCCGGATCGGCGAAGCCGTGGGAAAACTCAACGGATGAGCAACAAAGACACCATCGGATACGCCTGGAAGGGAGACGATTGCGCCGCCGCAGTGCAAGCCTTGGAGCAAGCCAAAAACTTGCGCATCCTCGTCGTAGGCGACTTGATGGTGGACGCCTACCTGCTGGGCAAGGTGAACCGCATCAGCCCCGAAGCACCGGTGCCCATACTCAGCGCCTCGCGGAGGGAGCGCAGGCCCGGTGGTGCCGCCAACGTGGCGCTCAACTTGAAAGCCCTCGGTGCAGCCGTGACCGTGGCCGGTGTGATCGGTGCGGACCCCGACGGCCAAGACCTCAGGAAGGCCATGGAGGACATGGACATGGATACGGCCGGCGTCCTCGCCTTTGATGACCGCCGAACGACCGTCAAAACCCGCATCATGGGTGGTGGACAGCACATGTTGCGCGTGGATGAAGAAGACGACATGGACCTGTCGGCAGACCAGGCACAGCGATTTTTGGAACGGCTCGCCGTGGTCATGGGCAAACAGTCTTTTGACGCTATCCTCATCGAGGATTACGACAAAGGCGTCCTGTCGCCCCAAGTGATTTCGGGACTCCTGCACATGGCCCAGGAAAAGGCGATTCCAGTCAGCGTAGACCCCAAATTCCGCCATTTCCAATGCTATACCGGTGTGGCGCTGTTCAAGCCCAACCTCAAAGAGTTCCGCGAAGGACTCGGGTTGGTATGGGAAGACGGTGACGCGGAGGCCATGGAACGCGCCTTGGCCAAAGGCCTCAGCCGGTTGATGGCGGATTGGCACCCCGATGCGGTCTTGTTGACCCTGTCAGAACACGGGGTGCGGATCAAAACGGCATTGTCCGATGTACAGCAGCCCGCCCATCCCAGGGAAATCCTGGACGTATCCGGTGCCGGAGATACGGTCATCGCGGTCGCCACGGTGCTGCTGGCCCAAGGAACCGACGCGGCCACCATGGCCCAAGTGGCCAACCTCGCGGGCGGGCTCGTCTGCGAGAAACCCGGCGTCGTCCCTGTGGACCTCCACGCATTGTTGGATGAAGTCCGGCGCCTTCCCATCCAAGCATGACCCTCAACGACATCAGGGAACGGGTCAATGTCTTCCTCCACCCTCGGAGAGAGCGGGTATTGAGCACCTTTCGGACCCTGAATGTTTTTGTCACCCTCCTCGCATTCGGCAGCCTGATTGCGTACTACGGATACCCGTTTGCCTCCGAAATGGCCGACCGGCTCATCACCGTCATCAAGGCGGGCTTTGGGTTTTACATCCTGCACTTTTTGGTGCGCTGGTCCTTTGATTTTCACCCCGTTCGCTTCCTCAAGGCCCACACTTTTGAAGCCCTGATGATGGCCACGCTGCTGCTGGAGGGCCTCAGCGACATCCTCACAGGACAGGTCTTCTTGGGGCGGGCACTGTCGCCACTGGGGATAGAAACCGTCGAAGATTGGACCGTCTGGCTCGTCCAGGCCTATTTCCTTGTGGTGCTCGTCATCGAGATCTCGGACAGGGCGCGCACACTGCCCCGCTTTCGCTTCCATCCCGCCACGCTGTTCATCTTTTCCTTTCTCTTCCTCATCCTCTCCGGAACGGGCCTGTTGATGCTGCCGGAAATGACCATGGATGGACTGGGCATGCCCTTTTTTGACGCGCTGTTCACCTCCACCAGCGCCACGTGCGTCACGGGCCTCATGATCGAGGACGCCGAGACCTTCTTCTCGCACAAAGGCCATGTCGTGCTCATGGTACTCATCAAGCTGGGCGGACTGAACATCATCGCATTCGGCTCGCTCATAGCCCTGCTGGCGCGCTTTGGCGTGGGGGTGCGCCAGCACGAGGTCATCGAGGATTTCGTCAACCGCGGCTCCATCCTCGGCAGCCGCAGCATGTTGGGTCGGGTCATTCTCTGGAGCATCGGCATCGAAGTCATCGGGGCCCTCATGCTCTTCATTTTTTGGCCGGGTCAACTTTTTGAAGGGCCGGGGGATCGCCTCTTCAACAGCTTTTTCCTGTCCATCAGCGCCTTCAACAATGCCGGCATTTCCCTGTTCAGCGGTGGGCTGGCGGACGCCCGTGTCGGCAGCGCTTGGCTGGTACACTGGACCGTCACCCTGTTGGTCTTTGTCGGCGCACTGGGCATGGTGGCTGTGTTTGACCTCTTTGGCCCTGACAACCTTCGAAATCGCATGCGCAAACCGTGGAAGCGCATCGGATTTGCCACCAAAATTGCCCTGTACTACTCTTTGGGCCTGGTCGCCTTTGGCACCATCAGCTACCTCCTCCTCGAAGGCGGCCAAGGCGGCACACTCGACGGCATGGGCTGGACAGGACGCATCACCACGGCCGTATTCCAAAGCGCCACGCGCACCAGTGGTTTCAACACCGTCGACATTGGTGCAGTGGGCACGCCCATGCTGTTCCTGATCATCATTCTGATGTTTATCGGGGCCTCGAGCTCTTCAACAGGTGGCGGCATCAAAACCAGCACCTTCGCCGTCGTCATCGCCCACGTGATGGGCACCATCCGGGGTCGCCAGCACCCCCAGCTGTTCCGCAAGAGCATCGGCATCACCATGCGCGGCCGGGCATGGGGCATCCTCATGTTCTTCATCGTGTTCAACCTCATCGGCACGCTGGCCTTGACCCTCACCGAGCCGCATATTTTGGCAGAATCGAACCGGGGCTTCTTGCAGTTGTTGTTTGAGCAAGTCAGCGCACTCGGAACCGTGGGGTTGAGCACAGGCATTACAGGAGACATCAGCACGCTGGGTAGGGGCATCCTTATCGCAAG
>DGOE01000112.1 GCA_002389295.1 Flavobacteriales bacterium UBA4474
TCTGCATTGCACCCGTTTTTCGGTGCGCGTGCTCCGTCCTGTGTTTTCCTTCAAAGCCAACGGCCCCGACGATTTGCACGCCAAGGCCGTCAAGTTGGACTGGGGAAGGTGGATTGATCCGCGGCGCTCGCTGGCCTTGGATGTCACGGTCAACAGCGACCATTTCCCGCACGATCAGTTTGCGATGTTCCGGCTCAAGGACGCCCTGAACGACCATTTCAAGTCGGAATCCCGGGGGCGCGCTGTACACCATTTGAACATCAACCGCACGGCACCTGAGCAAATGGTGCACCTGCACATTGCGGGGGAGGAGGTGACGATTTCACTGGACCTGGTGGGAAAGGACGCCCTTTTCAAGCGCGGCTACAGGGCGCCCAAGGCGCGCGCGCCGCTCAATGAGGTCTTGACGGCGGGACTGCTTTCGCTGGCGGGATGGCAACCGGGCCAAACCTTGGTCGACCCCATGTGCGGCTCCGGAACCTTTGCCATAGAGGCTGGGCTGTGGACTGCCGGTGTGCCCATCCATGCGGGCAAGCGGAACTGGACCTTGTTTGGCATGCCTGGATTCAATCCATCCCTGTGGAAGGAAGTGGGCGAGGCGGCGCGGGCCGAGAGCATCGCGCGGGCGCCCATTTTGGCATCTGACTGGAACAAGCACCCTGTGGGCGATGCCCGCGAGAGCGTCCGAATGGCAGGTCTTGAGCATTTGGTGCGCGTGGAAGTGGCCGATTTCTTGGACATGCGCCCTCCACGGGATGTGGAGCCCGGGCTGGTGGTCCTGAATCCGCCGTACGGCCAACGCGTGCACGCCGATGACCTCGAAAACCTCTACGGTGGCATCGGTGGCGCCCTCAAGCACCGTTGGTCGGGGTGGCGCGCGGCGATGTTGTTTCCCAAGGACCTCGAAGCCCAGCACCGCATCGGCCTCAAGCCCTCTGTCAAGCATACTGTCATGAACGGTCCTTTGGCGTGTACCTGGGCCGTCTACGAGCTGTTTAAAGGCAAGCGTTTGGACCACATCATGGGCGTCGATGAGGAAGGTGAGGGTGGCGCACCGCAGCAGGAATCCCAGTCTGCTGGGGACAACGTCGAAGGTGAAACCGTGCGGTTTCGCCGTCCCCGGGTGCAGCCCGCCAAGGACGGCGAGTGATTTCCACGCCTTGGCGAACTTCGCCGCATGAATCCATGCCATTCAATTTCCGCCTTGGCGCTGCTCGCCTGTTTGGCGGGTTGCGGTTTTCAGGGCGAGCATGCCGACGTCGTGCTGCACAACGGCTTGATCCTCACTTTGGACGCCGCAGACTCCGAGGCACAGGCCCTGGCCATCAGGGATGGCCGCATTTTGGAGGTCGGCGCTGAGCGGGCCATCCTCAACAAATACGGAGCAGATCGCCAGGTGGACCTCAAAGGCGCGGTGGTGGTGCCGGGCTTGATGGACGCCCACGCGCATTTCGTGGGCTATGCCGATGGCCTTGGGGCGGCCGACTTGGTGGGCTCCACATCGGAGTCCGAGGTGCTCGAACGCGTCTCCGCGCATGCGGCTTTATTTCCCGAAGGCTGGGTCGTGGGCCGCGGCTGGGACCAAAACGACTGGGTGGACACGGATTTCCCCGACAGGCACCAGCGCCTGGACGCCCTGTTTCCTGACCGCCCCGTGTTGCTCGAGCGGGTGGATGGCCATGCCGTTTGGGCCAATGGTGTTGCCCTTGAGCTGGCTGGCCTCGGACCGGATACACGCATTGAAGGCGGCGCCCTCTTGCAAGATGCTGATGGCCGACTCACCGGTGTGCTCATCGATGGCGCGGCCGACAGTTTGCAATCGTGGGTCCCCGAAGCCGACAGCACCTTGCGGGCAGGTTACATGAAGGAGGCCGCTCGGCGCATCGTCGCCGCTGGCTTGACGCACATCACGGATGCGGGTCTCGGTCCGGACGACGTGGCGGCGCTGGCGGCGCTTCAGGCCTCGGGTGAAGTGCCGGTGCGGTTCTCTGTCATGGTGGCGGACCGGCCTGATGCCCTCGATCACTTCCTGCCCCTTGGCCCCCAAATCGATACGGCGGGCATGCTCGATGTGCGGGCGGTCAAGTTCTACATGGACGGTGCCCTGGGCTCACGCGGTGCTGCCTTGCTCGAACCCTATGCCGACAGTCCTGGATCCAGCGGGTTGTTCCTGCAGGACGCCGAAGC
The DNA here is from genome assembly GCA_002389295.1 of Flavobacteriales bacterium UBA4474. Taxonomy (GTDB): domain Bacteria; phylum Bacteroidota; class Bacteroidia; order Flavobacteriales_D; family Sanyastnellaceae; genus UBA8752. The sequence goes on from DGOE01000112.1 coordinate 2,188, forward strand.
CTACAAGGAAAAGGTGCAGCGCACCAAGGAGGCCGGTTTCCAAGTGGCCACCCACTGCATCGGCGATGCTGCGGTGCGCCGGGCGCTGGGCGTGTATGGCGAACTGCTCGGCGGCGTCAACGACTTGAGGTGGCGCATTGAGCACGCGCAAGTGGTGCACCGCAACGATGCAGATGCTTTTGCCCAATACACCGTCATCCCTTCCGTGCAGCCCACCCATGCGACGAGCGATATGTATTGGGCCGGGCAGCGGCTCGGCCGAAACAGGGTGCGGCGCGCCTACATGTATCGCACGTTGCAGGAGCAGCTCGGATGGCTGCCACTCGGCACCGACTTCCCGGTGGAGGGCATTTCGCCGTTGAGGACATACTATGCCGCTGTGGCCCGAAAAGACGTTGAAGGGTATCCAGAGGAAGGATTTCAAGCCGATGAAGCCTTGGACCGACTGAGTGCGCTCAAGGGCATGACGGGCTGGGCGGCCTTGGCCTGTTTCCGGGAGCAGGACCTCGGGCAGATTGCAGCGGGCTTTCGCGCAGACCTTACCGTACTTGACCGCAACCCCCTGACCGTCCCTGTGGAGGCCTTGCTGGGCACCGAGGTGCTGCAAACTTGGATCGGGGGGGCACAGGTCTTTGAACGCAAACCTGGTTTGGCGGTTTCATCACCATGAGCACAACTCCCCGAGGAACCCGCTGGGCCTTGATGGCCTACCTGGGCATAGCCGCCGTTGCCATTGCCATTGGAGCGGTCCTGCTGACGCCGGAAAAAGGACTGCCCATCTACCAGCCCTCCGACTTGAACCCCGCCCTCGTAGATGCTGCCGTGCGTGGCCACGAGGATCACCACATCCTTCCCTTTACCCTGGTGAATCAATTGGGGGACACCGTGCGCTCCGGGGATGTCGCAGGGCAGGTACTGGTGGTGGACTTCTTCTTTACGCGGTGTGCCACCATTTGTCCGATGCTCACTTCCAACATGAAGCGCATTCAGGACCGCCTTTCAGGTGACCCCCGTGTGCGGCTGTTGAGCCACTCCGTGACGCCTGTAGCAGACTCCGTATCGGTGCTTGCGGCCTACGCCGCTGAGAAAGGTGTCGATGCGGATCAATGGTGGCTGCTTACAGGAGCCAAAGAAGAGGTCTATCGGTTGGCCCGAAAGAGCTATTTCGCAGCGTTAGATGAGGGTGATGGGGGCTTCCAGGACTTTGTACATACCGAAAACGTGGTGCTCGTGGATACGCTGGGCCGACTCAGGGGCTTTTACGATGGCACGGATTTGGACGAAATGAATGCCCTTGTGCAGGATTTGGACTTTCTCTTAACCCCTTGAAATCAGGGGGTTCCGAAGTATTTCTACACATTCCCGAAAAAAAAGTGGGGGCGGGTCTTGTGGGTATAAAAATCGGTTCTACATTTGCCCCCGCTTTGAACGCAAGGCGCCGCTGCAAGCAACGAGGAGAGGGAAAAAAGAAGTGCCAGAAGCTTGTGCGGATTGAAAAGTAAAGTATCTTTGTCGCCCCGTTTTCGGGGAGATGTTCAGCGCCGAAGGGCGTTGATCAGATAGAAGTTCTTTGAAATGATGTGATAGCCCAACCAACGTTAATTTTACTTTGAGAGTCAAATTTTCAAACTTTTACAATGGAGAGTTTGATCCTGGCTCAGGATGAACGCTAGCGGCAGGACTAACACATGCAAGTCGAGGGGTAACAGGGAAAA
>DGOE01000118.1:0-5054 GCA_002389295.1 Flavobacteriales bacterium UBA4474
GATCAACGACAAGCACTTTGAGGTCATCGTGCGCCAGATGATGAAGAAGGTTGTGGTCGAGGATCCAGGCGATACGAAGTTCCTTGAGAAGCAATTCGTTGAGAAGGCGGACTTCATGGATGAGAATGACCGCATGTTCGGCATGGTGGTGGTCACCGAGGCGGGTGACAGCGCCGATTACACAGAAGGCCAAATGGTCTCTGCACGCCAACTGCGCGATGAGAACGGAGCGATCCGACGCAATGACGGAAAGCTCGTCGAAGCACGTGAGGCCATGCCAGCGACGGCCAGGCCATTGCTCCAGGGCATCACCCGTGCATCGTTGCAGACCAAGTCCTTCATTTCTGCCGCGTCCTTCCAGGAGACGACCAAAGTCCTCAACGAGGCTGCCGTCAGTGCCAAGGAGGACCATCTCGGTGGACTCAAGGAGAACGTCATCGTGGGACACCTCATTCCTGCGGGAACGGGCATGCGCCACTGGCACAACCAAATCGTCGGTTCCCAAGAGGAGTTTGACCGCCTCGTGGAGGTGGGCGAGGAAGAAGAGGTTTCGGCCGAGTGACAGCGGGGCCAGTCCCCATGAACTAAATAGCAAAAGGCAGCCTCAGGGCTGCCTTTTGCATGGGGGGTGTTTTTGAGGAACGGCCGCGGCCAGCACCTGGCTCAGTTGAGCATCGCAGCCCCGGCGATGCCATTGCTGTCCGTCGGGGCGGGGCCGTCATAGCCAAACAGCCGCTTTTGCTTGATGATGCGGTCCACTTCAAGCGGCACCATGTCCTCCCAACCGGACTCCCCATCGCGGATCATGCGCAACACCTCCACACTGAAAATATCGAGCAGCGAGAGGTCATCCAAGTGGATGTCCGAAATGCGCTTGTTGAACAGCAGATAGTCGTAGAGCGGTTTGATCCGCGGGTGGATGGGCGCATTGTCCGTCCGGATCATCACATCGTTTTCCCCGTCGTGCCAGGGGTAGGCATAGACCTTGAGGTCTCGGCTGAACATGATGCCGAAAGCCTCGAGGATACCGCCATTCAGGTCGCGGTAATACCGCTCGTTGAAGAGGTCCATGAGGGCATTGCCGCCCATGATGACCCCCATGCGCTTCTTGGTATACCGCGAGAAGTACTCGATCAGCTTGTAGTACTCCTGGTAGTTTGAAATGAGCACGGTGTGCCCGAGGGAGCACAGGATATCGGCCCGGTCCAGGAAGTCCTTTTCGTCAATGTCGCCCTCCGCCTTGAGGTTGTTGAGCGTGATCTCGAAGAGCAACTGTATGTCCTTCTCTTCCACCCGGTTTTCTTCGCGGAACAAGGCGAGTCCGCGCTCCATCATGTCCAGGTTGACCTTGGTGACCGGCCTGAAGCTGCCGCGGATGGCCAAGATGTTGCGCTTGTACAGCACATCGGCGGCCTGCATGTTGCGGCCATCGGGGCTAAAGATGACCGCATCTGTCATCCCGTGCTTGACCAATTGCAGCGAGAGCAGACGGTTGTCTACACCGGCAAAGTCCGGCCCATTCATTTGGATGGTGTCGATCTCGATGCGGTCCTTGTCCAGCTCGTCGTACAAGCTCAACAGCAGGTCGTTGGGCTGCTTGTACAAGAAATGGCACCCGTAGATGAGGTTTACCCCCAGGATGCCGATGGTGGCGTGCTGAAGCAGGGCGTCGGGCTCGTGGAACCGCGCGTGCAGGATGACCGTGTTGGGCTTCTTGTTGGGCCCCGTCTGGAACCGCATGCCAAACCAGCCGTGCCCTTCGATCGTTTTGTGGTAGTTGATCGTGGCGACGGTGTTGGCAAAGGCGAAATACCGCTTGGTCGGGTGCTGCTTCCGCGAGAGGCGCTCTTCACAGAGGTGGTATTCGTGGTCGAGCATCTTCTGCACGCGGGCCTCGCATACATAGCGCCCAGAAGCCTCCACACCGTAGATGGCGTCGCTGAAGTCCTTGTCGTAAGCGCTGATGGTCTTGGCGATGGTGCCACTGGCACCCCCGGCGCGAAAGAAGTGTCTGACCACTTCCTGCCCGGCCCCGATTTCGGCAAAGGTGCCGTAGAGGTCGTGGTTCATGTTGATCCGCAGGGCCTTCTGCTTGGCCGAAAGGACGACACGGTTGGATTCCACGTTTTCTGGGTTGAGGGTGTTGCTCCCTACAAAGGTACCCACCTAAAGTGGGAACGCCGGACCCAGAGCCGATTAACTTTGCCGTCATGGGCGTTCATCTCACATTGCTTGGCACCGGCACCTCTCAAGGGGTGCCTGTGATTGCATGCGATTGCGGGGTGTGTTCATCCTCCGATGCCCGGGACCAGCGGCTGAGGTCCAGCGCCTTGTTTGAGGTGGATGGGGCCGATGCCGCAGATGGGCCGCGCACCTTTGTGATCGATACCGGCCCTGATTTCAGGCAACAGATGCTGCGCGCCAAGGTGAAGTCACTCGATGCCGTGCTCTTCACCCACGAGCACAAGGACCACGTGGCTGGTCTTGATGATGTCCGGGCCTTCAACTTCCGTCAAAAGCGCGACATGGACGTCTATGCCACGCCTCAGGTGCAGTCCGCCCTCAAGCGCGAGTTCCAGTATGTTTTTGAGGCCAATCCCTATCCCGGGGTGCCGCGCGTCCAGCTCCACGACCTGGACGCGGCCCCCCTTCTTGTCTCCGGTGTCGAAGTGATCCCCCTGCCGGTACAGCACTTCAAGCTGCCCGTCATGGGGTTCCGCATCGGCAAAGTGGCCTACATCACAGATGCCAACCGGTTTTCCCCTGAGACATGGGACCGTCTCGAGGGGGTGGAGGTGTTGGTTATCAATGCCTTGCGCAAGGAAAAGCACATCAGCCATTTCAACCTCGATGAGGCTTTGGAGGTCATCGAAAAGGTGGGGCCAAAGCAGGCTTACCTGACGCACATCAGCCACCTCTTGGGCCGGCACCGAGAGGTGTCACTGGACCTGCCAAGGGGCGTCGCACTCGGTGAGGACGGCTTGAAAATTTCCGTGCCATGACCCGGGTACTCCACTTCCTTTTCGTCGCGCCCATCGGCCGGCTGCCCTACGGCATCCTCTATCGCTTGGCAGATGCGCTGGCCAAGGTCCTGTGGTGGTCGGGGTACAGGCGCGATGTGGTCCTGGCCAACCTCCAGCGCGCATTTCCTGATCAGCCGGAGTCCGAGCGGGTGGCCTCAGCGCAGCAGTTCTATGTGCACCTGGCCGAGGTGCTCGTGGAGTCCCTGCGCCATTTCCATGCCGGCAAAGACGAATTGAGTGCCCGGTTTCACCATGTCAATCCCGAAGTGCTGGCACCCTTTGCGGACAAGCCCCCCGGCGTGTTGATGTGCTGCGGACACTACGGCAACTGGGAGCGATACGCGGTGACCGCCGGCGGCGCCCTGCCCATTCCGGTGATGGGGGTCTACAAGCCTTTGTCCAACGCCTTTTACGACGATTTGATCTTGCGCACCCGGGGCAAACAGGGCACGGAACTGGTGCCCATGAAGCAAGTGTCGCAGTGGATGCGCGATGAGGCCGGCAGGGCAAAGGCCGTCACCCTCGCGGTGGACCAGCGGCCACTCGACCCCAAAAAAGCGTGGTGGATGGAGTGGATGGGCCAAGAAACAGCCATGCACTTTGGATTGGAGGCCTTTGCGCGGAAATACGACATGCCCGTGGTGTTTTTTGCCGTGGGCAAGGCAAAAGGCAAACCCCGCGGTCATTGGGAAGTGCGCTATGAGTTGATCACCACCTCTCCCAAGGCGTGGCCCCAAGGCGCCCTGCTCAAGGCGGCGTATGACCGCATAGAACGGCAAATCCGAGAGGAACCGGCCCATTGGCTGTGGTCCCACACCCGCTGGAAGCATCCCCGTCCCGAAGGCGTTCCCCTCAACGAGGTGGAAGTGCCCGATGTCCAGCCCGCAGCGACCCCCGCCTCATGAGTGGATTCAATACGCCTGAAGCGCCGCTCGCCGAGCGGATGCGGCCAAGAACCCTCGAGGAATACGTGGGTCAAGAGCACCTCGTGGGGCCCGATGCGACCCTGCGCCGCGCATTGGCCGCCGGTCAACTGCCGTCCATGATCCTGTGGGGACCGCCGGGTGTCGGCAAGACCACCCTCGCCCGGCTGATGGCAGAGGCCACAGGCCGGCCTTTTCACCAACTCAGCGCCATCCGCAGCGGCGTAAAGGAAGTCCGCGAAGTGATCGACAGCGCAGAGCGGCAGGGCATGTTCAGTACCCGGGCCGTCCTGTTCATCGACGAAATCCACCGCTTCTCCAAGTCACAGCAGGACAGCTTGCTCGGTGCGGTGGAGCGCGGGTCGGTGACGCTCATAGGTGCCACCACCGAGAACCCCAGCTTCGAGGTCATTCCAGCCCTGCTTTCCCGCAGCCAGGTGTATGTTTTGGAGGCCTTTGGCCGGGACCAATTGGAGGCGCTCGTCCACCGCGCCCTCGCACAGGATGAATGGCTGCAGGGCCACCAGATCGAGGTGGTCGAATGGGAGGCTTTGCTGCGCGCCAGTGGCGGCGATGGCCGGCGGTTGCTCAATGTGCTGGAGCTTGTGGTGGCAGGCGCCGCCGCCGAGCGGGAAGGCGAAGGCGGCATGGCCATAGACGACGCCTTGGTGTCTCGGTTTATTCAGGCCAACCTCTCCCGATACGACAAGGCCGGAGACACCCACTACGACATCGCCTCCGCCCTGATCAAGTCGATCCGGAGCAGCGACCCGGACGGGGCCGTCTATTGGTTGGCCCGGATGATCGAAGGGGGCGAGGACCCCAAGTTCATCGCCCGGCGTTTGTTGATCTCAGCCAGCGAGGACATCGGTCATGCCAACCCCACTGCCCTCGTACTGGCCAACGCCACTTTCGATGCTGTAGAGCGACTGGGGTACCCCGAGTGCCGCATTCCTTTGTCTCAATGCGCGACCTATCTCGCCTCCAGCCCAAAATCGAACAGCGCCTATGCCGCCATCGGGACGGCCCAGAAAGCCGTCCGAGACCATGGCGACCTGCCCGTACCCATGCACCTGCGCAACGCCCCCACCAAATTGATGAAGGAGCT
>DGOE01000118.1:5138-12232 GCA_002389295.1 Flavobacteriales bacterium UBA4474
TTGGCACGCGGCTGTTCAAGCCAGGGTCCTCGCCGAGAGAGCGGGGCATCGCTGAGTACCTCCGCGCATTGTGGGGGGACAAGAAGGGCTGAGCCTTGTTTCCGCGACTAAAAATTGCCGCGGACTGCAACCATACTTATACCACCTGCGTATCTTTGCCGCCCTGTCGCCGAGAGCGGTGATGCAAGCCGATATAGCTCAGCTGGTAGAGCAACGCATTCGTAATGCGTAGGTCAGCGGTTCGAGTCCGCTTATCGGCTCCAAAAAGCCCCTCCCATGAGGGGCTTTTTCATTCCCTGACGCCTGCGGGCGTCGCGCTTCTTCTGGAGGGTGGTTCCGTACAAATGGCTTCGCTCGGTGAAGCCATACCGTCGCTCAATAATGACGGCGCTTGTTTTTGCGCTTAAACAGATTGCCCACCTTGTTGGCCGCGCGCTTCGTCCAGGGAATCGGTCGCCCGGATTTGAACAGCCCTTTGTACCAGTTATCGGGACCGCCGCCACGGCGCATCCGTTTAGCGGCGCGGCGTTGCGCGCGCCAGCGTTTGCGCGTGGATCGGTCTTGGGCCTTCCAGTGGGCTTTTCGGCCGTTGCGGAAGGCTGTATTCTGCTCCTTCTCGCGCTCCTTTTGGAGCTTCATCTGCACCTTCCTTTGGTATTGGGCACTCTGTGATCGGTCGCGCTGGCCGTGGCCTGCAACCACAGCGATGAAGAGCATACCCATCACCAAACCCAGCCGAGCGGTCAGTAGCCTCATCATTTTGCTCAACGCGATTCCACAATAAACCGTGCCCAGGATGTCGGGGTCGGGGATGCTGAAGCGTCCTCTTCGGGCACCCCATACAGGGTGAGGGTATAGGTCCCCGCTTCCAACATGTCCACAGGCACAGTCAAGGTGGTCAGCGGTTCCTTTTCTCGTTCAATGGCGCCTACAGCGATCATGCGTCCGCGCCCATCGGAGACCATCCAAGTCAACGCGCTGCCTGCCGCTGCCAGCAGGTTGCCTTCTTCGAAGACCACGCGCAAACCATCGTCGGCGGCCGTAATTGGGTTGGGATAAATGAGGAGGTCTTCGGCTTCTCTATTGAACCGACCGCCCAGTGAGAGGTGGGCTTGCCAAAGGTTGGGAATGCCGAAGCCGCAGAGGGTGTCAGGCGCTTGGGACTGGTGTCCGGATAAGATGAGGGCCTGGCGGATGGCCCAAGCGGGCTTCTCTGGGTGTGCACTCCAGAGGCTGGTGGCCGCTCCACAGAGAATGGGGGAGGAAAACGAAGTACCGTTGCCGTCGCGGATCGAGCCGTCGGGGTGGATATAGACGGCGCTCCGCCCAGTGGCACACAGGTCGGGTTTGATGCGGCCATCGGCTGTCGGACCATAACTGCTGAAAGTGGCGTGGGTGCCAAAGGAATCAACCGCTCCCACGGCGATGACGCTGTCGCCATCGGCAGGGGCCGTGACCTTCTGCCATGGACTGTTGCCGCTGTTTCCCGCCGAATTGAAGACCAGCATGCCCCGGGTAGCGGCGATGTCGGAGGCTTGCGTAATGGGAAAGGTGTCCCCGTCGAGGTCGCTGAGGTCATGGTTCTCCGAGCCCGCGTCGAACAGGGAGTAGCCCAACGAGGTGTTGAGGATGTCGCACCCCATGCTGTCGGCGCGCTCAGCTGCGGCGACCCAATGGTATTCCTCCACCAGGTGCTCCCAGCCCACGTCTTCGGTGCGGAACAGCACATAAGTGGCGTCCGGTGCAGTGCCCATGTAGTGCTGTCCCCCCGGAGTGTCGAGGAAACCCACCATGGTCGAAAGGACCATGGCGCCGTGATAGTGTTCGTCATAGATCCATGGGGAGATCCCCCCTCCATTGGGAAAATTCCCGCCGATGACGATGCGGTCCTCGCCGCGCGCCCGGGCAAACGCAGGGTTGGAATCGACACGGTCAAATCCGCTGTCCAATACCCCGACCATCATGCCGCCCCCGCGGTGGCCCAGCCCGTGAATCAGGTCCACTTGAAGTTGGCGCACCTGCGGCCAGCTGGCACCGTAGGGCACAGGGCCACTTTGGTAAAGGGGGGCATGGGCGCTGCGCAATTGTGGCAACACTGGCGCGGGGTCATCGTCCTGGTACCATTGTGCACGGCGCACCTCGACGACGCCTTCCAGGAGGGCGATTTCCTGGAGGAGTGCCGCCATGCCGGCAGAATCCACCACAGCGGTATCCAGGGTGATCACGATGCCGTTGAACCACTTGCTGCGGTGCAGCATGTGGATGGGCTGTATGTCCTCGGTCGCGCCCACTGCCAGGACCGCCGCAATGCGCGCTGGGGACACAGGGAGGTCCAAGGAATCCAACGGGATGCCCTGCCTTTGGCGACGTTCCAATGCCCTCGGTGATAGCAACAAGGTGCCGGCATTCGGAGCAGCGAGGTCCACGCCGCACCCCGCTTTGTCGGCAAAGCCCACCCAATGGTGCAAGGGTGCCACCTGCGCAGACGCCATCACAGAGAGGGTCAGCCAAAGCCCCAGAGAAGCCAATGCTTTCATTCTTCCGTCGCGGTCAGTTTGCCGAGCGCCCAGCGCTCTGTTCGGAGCAGCCCACCTTGTTCGTCGAAGTACCGCCATGTTCCGTCTTTCACGCCGGCGGTGTATTCCCCCATCTCCTTCTTGGGTTGGTTCCGCAATTCCCGCCGCAGGTTTTGTTCACTGCCCGTTTGCGGCGCAAACCCCGGAGGTCCAGCAGACTGGCCTGGGGACGCGTCGGCCGGTGCCATGACCCACTCTCCGAGGTCGTGCCAAGCCGTAAAAGGGCCGTCAAGCCGGCCAAAGGCATAACGCGCCACCCATTCAGGGCGGCCGCTGGGGTAGTGGGCCTCAAACTCGCCATTGAGTGGTTCTTCCTTCACCATGCGCCCCTCTTCGTAGGTGATGCGCGCGCGTTCCTTTCCGTTGGGGTTGTAGGTCGTCCAGGCCCCAATCGGTATGCCTTGTGCGTAGGTGCCCTTGCTCAGCAGTGCCCCGCCATCTTGCATCACCTTGGCCTCGCCATGTCGTTCTCCTTCCAGCCACATCTCCACCGAACGCGGGTTGCCACTGCGGTCGTAGGCCTTCCACAGTCCGGTTTTTCGGCCCTGGTTGAACTGCCCTTCTTCGAGCAGTTGGCCACTGGAGTGAAAAGTCTGTTGCGGACCATCCAACTGATCGTCGAGGTAGTGTTCCTTCAACCGGATGCGGCCCTGCTTGTCGAGGGCCTCCCACACGCCCGTTTTGCGCTGCGTCCATTCGCCATCGACTTTCAACGTGCGGTATTGGCCTTGGTGAGAAGGCGTGCCGTCCTCGCGGTAGAGGATGGCCTTGGCGATGTTGTTTTCGGAGTCGTGCTCCACTTCGCTCAGCACGCGGCCACTTTCCCTGAAAAAAGTGAAGTGTCCCACGGGTCGCCCATCTTGGAAAGAACCGCTGTAGTAGAGTTTGCCGTCAGGGTAGACCCGGATCCAGCGCCCCTGCTTCAATCCGGCTGCATCCGTGACATTGAATTGCTCTCCTGGCCGGCCATCGGGCCATTGTGAGGTGTCTGGGTCAGGCTGGGCTGTGAGGTCCGCAGGCCAAGCCAAAATCAAGCACGGAACGAGGAGGAGGAGGATTGAACGCATTGCAGGACCAAATTGGGAACGAACAGCCAACCGGCCGCAGTATCCGGTCCCTTACTTTTGCAAACCGATTCACCCAATCCCCAACACACCATGATCAACCGCACCAAGGTCACCGTCGTAGGAGCAGGAAACGTGGGCGCCACCTGCGCCGATGTGCTCGCCACCCGAGAAGTCTGCAACGAGGTCGTCCTGCTCGACATCAAGGAGGGTTTTGCCGAAGGCAAGGCGCTCGACATCTGGGAAACCAGCCCCGTCAACAGCTATGACACCCGCACGGTAGGCTCCACCAACGACTATGCCAAGACGGCCGGTTCCGACGTGGTCGTGATCACCAGCGGCCTGCCCCGCAAGCCTGGGATGAGCCGCGACGACCTGATCGCCACCAATGCCGGCATCGTAAAGAGCGTCACCGAGCAGATTCTGCCGCACAGCCCGGAGGCCATCATCGTGATCGTGTCCAACCCCTTGGATGTGATGACCTATCAGGCGTGGAAGTCAGCCGGACTGCCCGACCACCGCGTGATGGGCATGGCGGGGGTGCTCGACACTGCCCGTTACCGCGCTTTCCTCGCAGAGGCCCTCAATGTGAGCCCGAAGGACATCCAAGCCGTGCTGATGGGCGGCCATGGAGACACCATGGTGCCACTCCCGCGCTACACGACGGTGGGCGGCATTCCTGTGACCGAGCTGATTGATGCGGACGCATTGAACGCCATCGTCAACCGGACCAAAAAAGGTGGCGGCGAAATTGTACAGCTCCTGGGCACTTCAGCCTGGTATGCGCCCGGCGCAGCGGCTGCTCAGATGGTGGAAGCCATCGTGAAGGACCAGAAGCGCATCTTCCCGTGTTGCGTCCGCCTCACCGGTCAATACGGCCTGAGCGATCTGCACATTGGCGTGCCGGTCAAGCTCGGCGCCAAGGGCGTTGAGGAGATCATCGAGCTCGACCTCAACACAGAAGAAATGGCGATGCTCCACGAGAGCGCCAAGGCCGTCAAGGAAGTGGCCGAAGTATTGGACGGCATGGCCGTCTAAACCGCGCCGGCCTCAACGGTCGACCACAACCAGTCTGCGGGCGCCTTTTCCGATGGGAGGGGCGCCCGTTGCGTTTGCGCGGGCCAATGGCCGCACCAGGTAAGAGCCGCTTGGCCAATCCTCGGGCCATGTGACCTGACCACCTTGGGCTACCAAGGTGCCCACTGGGCGTCCAAGCAGGTCGAATACACCCAACGCATACCCCGGGACGGACAGCTGCCGGCCGCGTTCCAGGGGGTTTGGAGCGGGTAGCCAAGGCGCCGGCCCCCGGTCCAGTTCTGCGATGGCATCCACCACTGGGGCGCAGCCCCTCAGAGCTGGAGCGGTGGCGTTCCCATTCCACAAGGTCAGGCCGCCATCGCGCACGCCAACCACCAGGTCTTGGTGGCCATCGCCATCGAGGTCTGCCAAGGCTGGGGCGGCGTATTCCCCATTGTACAGCCCCAACCACTGGTTGGTGAATTCAGTCCACACTTCTTCGGCATCGGCAAGCGGGTTTTCGGGGCAGTCGAACAGCTGCACCCGCCCCAATTCATTGCCCACCAACAGGACAAGTCCTGAGTCGGTAGCCCAGATTTCAGGGACGGCAAATCCGTTGATTCCAAGAAGGTTGTCCGCCAGCACTTGGCCCGCCGTTGCCGTGATCAGCTCGAACGCAGCCGCGCTGCTGCTGCCGATGTTGGCATACAGGTTGAGGTTGCCGTTTTTTTCTCCGACCAAAAGGTCGAGGTCCCCATCGCCGTCAAAGTCATGGAGCAGGGGGGCGGCGAATTGCCCCACGTCAATCGCCGTGCCACCGGCATCGGCCATGGCGGCCTCCGTGAGGACCAGCTCCATTTCGGCCCCGCTTTCTGCGACGTTCTCCCACAGGTGAAGGTTGCCCAATTCGTCGCCAAGCAGCATGTCCTCATCGCCGTCGCCATCGATGTCACCAAACTCAGGAATGACACTTTCCAGTCCATAGTCGGGGAGGGCGAGCCAGTTTGTATCCAGCTGCTGAAACGCGGGGGCCGTGGCCGTGCCCACATTGCGAAACCGCGCCAGCAGTGCGGGGGTCAGTCCCGGCCCCAAGTAGCGTTCCTTGTTGGCGACCACCAGGTCGATCAGGCCGTCCCCATCGAAGTCAGTGAATGCGGGGTAGGCCCCCCGTCCGAGGTCGATCATGCCCTCTTGCAGGAAGGCCTTGGTCTGCAGGACCCACTCTGGGGCGCTTTCGGAGCCCACATTGCGGTACCACCAGCTGCCATTTCTGCCGTCCACCTCAAAGGTGGCATTGGGGGCAATCATCAGATCGCGCACGCCGTCTTGGTCCACATCCTCGTGGTAGGCCGCAGGGAAGCGCTGCACATCCAGCGTGTCCTCTGTGCCGAGGTCGGCGGGCCAATGGTCCGTGGTGTACATGGTACTGTCTTGACCGTCCTCAGCCTCCGCCATGTAGCAAGCCACAAATTGATTGTACGAGACATCGCCGAGCAAGAGGTCCAGGTGTCCATCACCGTCGAGCTCGAGCAGTGCTGTGGTACCGCCCGCATGCCGCATGGTGGGGGATTCGGCCACACCACCTCCTGAAATCCGGGGATCCGCCACATTGAATGCGCAGTCGTGGAGTGCACCAATAAACAGGGTGTTGTCCTCCGAAGCCTCGTCGAGCATGCCGTAGCAGCGGTTGGTGACATCCCAGACCAAGGTGTCGCCACACCCCACGGACTCAGGGTCAGCACCACGTCCCGTATAGCTATACAGCGTGGAGGAGGTCTCTGTCCAGGTGACCATGTCAAGGTCACCGTCCCCGTCAAAATCCCCGATGGCGGGGATGTCTGTGCTGAGGCACACCATGGGCAGTGTTTGGTCGCCCGCACCAAAATCCCAGTTGGCCACAGCATTGCCCGCAGGCGCATCCTGGAATTGGACCAGGCCATCCACCATGGATCCGTTCCAGATGCGAACACCGCTTTGGCTATTGACGAACAGGTCAGTTGTGCCATCGCAATTCGCGTCGCGCAAGAGCGCCCAGTTGCGCATGCCCTGAGGAAATATCGCCCGCCAATCCGGTCTGTGGTAATACGTCAATGGGGATTCGGGCAAGGCCGAAACGCATCCCTGGAATGGCACAATGCGGTGACCACTGCGGTCAAAAACGAACAGGTCTTGCACGCCATCTCCATCGAGGTCCGCCATGGAAAATTGGGGTGCAGTGAAGCCTCCGACCCACGGATTGTCCAGCTCCTGGCCTTGCAAGCCCAAAACCGAGACAGTGGCCCACCGTTGAAATGTGGCCTCCTGTCCCATGGCTTGAGGCACCGAGGTCAATGCAGCAAACAAAAAGAGCACTGCACACCGACCAATGGCCTTTGACCACTTTGATATCATACCTGTCATCTAATCAAAAACGGGAACACCTGAAATCGGTTGCTTG
>DGOE01000172.1 GCA_002389295.1 Flavobacteriales bacterium UBA4474
GCGTCGGGAAGGGCAAAGTCGGGGGCGGGGAAGCCCAAAGGGATGTCTGTGGTCGGGGTGCGCGCCATGGTTCAGGCTTTTCGGACGAATTGCGACTTGAGGGCCATGGCCCCGAAGCCGTCGATGCGGCAAGAAATATCGTGGTCGCCGTCCACGAGTCGAATCTTGCGGACTTTGGTTCCTGCCTTCACGGGCTTGGGCGCGCCTTTGACCGGCAGGTCTTTGATCACGATCACGTCGTCGCCATCTTGAAGGACGTTCCCATTGGCATCCTTTACCGTTTCTGCCCCGGATTCAGCCTCGGCCTCGGCCTCAGGACGGGCTGGACTCCATGCGTGTCCGCATTCTGGACACATCAAGAGCGCCCCATCGGGATAGGAATAAGGGGACGAACATTGAGGGCAAGGAGGCAGTGCGCTCATGGCGGCTCAGTGTTGGACGAAGATGCGCTGCGATTGCGGACCCTGCGGTGTTTTCAGGGTCAAGAGGTACGCACCGGAAGGGATGTCGGACAGCCCGATTGTCATCCCGTTGGGGTTGTCCAAAACGCCGGATTGTACTTCTTGCCCGAGGGAATTGGTGAGGCGCCAATGGCCCATGAGGTGCGCGCTGGCAATGTGCAGCAAGCCGGCGGTGGGGTTGGGGTATACCGACAGGTCCATGACCCTTTCGTGTACACCGTCGATGACGGGCCCGAGGAAGTAGCGGGCGATGGCAAAGTCGTTGTTGGTCTGGGCGCTCATGCCCACGAGGACGGCTTTGTTTTGGGGCGTAATGACCAGGCCATTGGCGTCGTCAAACGCGGTGCCAAAGGTGGTGGTGGTCAGCCCTTCGGTGCCAAACAGGGGGTCGGGCGTGCCATCGGGCAGGAGGCGGAGCAGCGCGAAGTCGCGGTCGCCAAAGAATCCGGGAATGCCGGAGGTGCCCGAAGCCAGCAGGCGTCCTTCCTCGTCGATGACGAGGTCCAGGATGAGGTCGGTGGGGTCGTTGTTGAGGGTGAAGTGGCCATCTTCGGAAAACCCGGAGGAGGGCAGGCCGTCGGCGCCGAAGGCCTCGACCAAGAAATCCCGATCCGAGGAGCCGCCGGTGCGCCCGGCGGCATAGAGGACGTCACCGCTGGCGGCCATGGCGAAGTACTCGCCTGGCGCCGTTCCGATGGCGACGCCATTGGTGCCAAATCCCGCTTGCGGCATGCCGTTGGCGTCGAACAGCGCGATGAAGGGGTACTCTATGTTGTCGGAGAAACTGTAGTGGTAGCCGCCGGCTGCAATGCCGCCGTTGGCCAGCCGCGCTCCGTCGCGCACCGACAGATCCGTGGTGGCGTCGATGACATGGATGATGGCGCCATCCTGTCCGAAGGCCTGGTCCAACACGCCACCGTGGGTGCACTGCACCAGGCCGATGCGGTCATAGCTGAAGCCCGGCACCTTGACGGTGGCGACCATGGTGATGTGGTCCTCTGTGACGAGCACCCGACGGATGTATTCTTCGCCGTCATCGAAGGTGTATTGAAACATCCCCTCAACACCGAAGCCGGGGTCGGGCGTGCCATCGGGCAGGAGGCACCACACCGTGGCCCGGTAGTCCGATGCGCCAAAGCCCATCGCGCCGCCCACGATGATGCGGCCATCGGGCAGCCCAGCGATGGAGTAGGCCTGGTCCGAAGACAGGTCGTTTTCAAACACGTAAGCGCCATCCACAGCAAAGGTGGAATCGAGGTTGCCGTCGGGGTCCAATTTGAGCACCGCCACCTCAAAGTTGCCCACGGTACCGACCACGCCGCACATGACGATACTGCCGTCATCGAGTGCCATCACATCTTGGGCGTTCTCAAAGCTGCCCGCCCCAAACGGCGCCAGCAGCAGCATCCCCTCATTTTGGAAGTCGGCATCGAGCGTCCCGGGCTCTTGGCCCATCAACGGCATCATCAGCGCCCACCCTGCCAGGGCGAGGCCAAATCGGTTCAGGTTCGGCGTCATGCCGACAAGCTACCACTTGTCGTCGATTTACTGCCCGTTGCCTGTCAAACTCGGGAGAGAAGAGGGCATGCATGTGGGCGATGGAGCCCATCTTGCCCTTTGGATGAAGGCCCCATTTCAGTTCGCCGCCGCGCTCCTCTTTTTGTCGGGGGTTTCCCTGCCGCTGGCCGGCCAGGAAGAGGGCGGGGTGCGCAAGTTCATCCGCCGGTATGTGGAGCGCGTGATGGGCGAAGGCGCGGATCCGTCCGCGCCCAAATTCATCAACTATCCCACACTGGCATATACCCCGGAGACGAGCTGGGAGTTTGGGGTGTCGAGCCTCTATGTGTATTCGGCCAACCGCGACCTCAACAACCGCTTGAGTGAGGTCAAGGCTTTCACCTTCTACACGCTGGAGAACCAATATGGCATTTCGCTCGACCACGCGCTGTATACCGACCGCAACAAGTGGTTCTTCTACGGTCAGGTGCGCTACCAGAGCTTCCCGTTGTTCTTTCACGGTGTGGGCAGGGACGCCCCAGCGGATTACCAGAGCCGCATCGACGGAGCGTACATTTTGCTGCGCGAGCGGATCCTCAGAGAAACGCTGCCTTCGCTGTATGTCGGACTGGAATTGGATTTCCAAGCCTTGAACCGCGTGCGCTACACGGAGAGCAGTCAAGCCCAGCCGGAATTCGCCGTGCCCAGCGTCGGGGCCGCAGGGTCGACCAACATGGGGGTCGGATTGGGGGTGCTGTACAACGACATCCACAACGCCTTGAACCCGCGGCAAGGGCATTACAGCGAATGGGCCCTGTTGAGCTACAGTTCCTCGACCGGGAGCGCATTCAGTTTCACATCCTATGTCGTCGACAACCGCATCTACCTCCCGATCAAAGAGAACAGCGTCCTCGCCGCCCAGCTTTACGGCCAGTTCACCCTCGGCAATCCGCCGTTCAACATGCTCGCCCTCATGGGCGGAGGCACGCTGATGCGCGGCTACTATCGCGGCCGCTACCGCGACCAACACCTGCTTGCCGGACAAATCGAGTACCGCATTCTGCCGTTCTCCTTTTCCAAGCGTTTTGGCGCGAGTGCCTTCCTCGCCACCGGCCAGGTCTTCGGCGACGCGCGCCCTTTCACTTGGAGGCGCCTCCTTCCTGCCGGCGGTGCTGGCCTGCGCTTCCTCCTCTTCCCCGACAAGGACATCTACGCCCGCTTCGACCTCGCTTTTACCCAAGAAGGCCGCGGCATTTACATCTCCATCGGCGAGGCCTTCTGACACCGCCGCCA
>DGOE01000032.1 GCA_002389295.1 Flavobacteriales bacterium UBA4474
ATCACCAAGGCCGACGGGTCGAAATTTGGCAAGAGCGAAGGGGGCAACATCTGGATTGACAAAGCCCGGACGAGCGCGTACAAATTCTACCAGTATTGGATCAATGCGGCCGACGAAGATGCCGCCCGATACATCCGCATCTTCACCCTGCTCGATCGAGCGCGCATCGAGGAAATCGAAGCGGCCCACGCAGAAAACCCCGGCGCCCGGCTGCTCCAAAAAGAGCTGGCCGCAGATGTCACCCGCCGGATCCACGGTGAGGAAGACCTGGAAACCGCCATGGCCGCCACAGCGCTCCTCTTTGGAAAGAGCACCGAGGCCGACCTCAGGGCGCTGCCCGAATCTGAGTTGCTGAGCGTCTTTGAAGGTGTGCCCCAACGCGAAATCAGCCGGGATGTGCTCTCGGCCGGTGTGGGCATCATCGATGTGCTCGCCGGTGGCGATGCGCCCTTCTTGGCCAGCGGCGGGGAGGCCCGCCGCGCGCTCAAGGAGAACTCCATCAGCGTGAACCGGAACAAAGTCACTGCAGAGCGGGAATTGGGGCTCGATGACTGCATTGGCAGCGGCCTGATCCTGCTGCAACGCGGAAAAAAGAACTATTTCTTGGTCCGGGTGGTCGGCTGATTAACCGAACAAGGCCCCCATTTCCCGGCCTTCTACGAGGTACAGCAGGAAGACCAGCAGGATGCTGATCACCAGTCCCAGCGTGGCCTTTCCGAGGTCGCCCAGGACCATGGGTGTGAGCTTGGAGCGGTCCAGCTCGTGCAAGCGCAGGCGCAGCGCCACCTCCCGGCCGGCCAGCATGCCCAGAAAGACCCACGTCGTGCTCATGGGCACCTTGGCGCCTATGCCGAACGTATCGAACTTGAAGGTCAACAGCACGAGGCCGTAGAAGAGGTCAATGAAGGTGGCCGATCGGATGTCGGCGGTGTTGGTCTTGACCCGGACGATTTTCTGGATTTCACCTCCGCGCTGATAGAAGATGTAGCCGAGCATGACCAGCAGGACGGTCAGGGCAAAACCGAATTTCCATGGCTGCACATCGGCTGGGTCTCCCAAGTAAACAAGGATGTTGACCAGGTCCTGGGTCAGCCACTGGCTCCAGAGGAAGCCCGTCGCCATCCATTGCAGCACCGTCCACAGCCTTTTGGAGCGCAGTGGGCCCCTGCCCTCCTCCATGGGATTGTTGAGGAAGTAGCGCTCCGTGAGCCGGGAGAGGACCATGAAGGCGGCGATGGCAAAAAGAAAGGCCACGCCGTATCCACCGAGGCTCTTGACGAGCATTTTGGGCAGGGCCTTGGGGGCAAAGAAGGTCAGCACGAGAAACGTCGTGCTCACGGGGATGCCCAGCCGCGTTATGCCCAACAGCACCAGTGGAGGCAGGACATACCAGAACGATATTTTGGGGTAGGCGATGGGGTTGTCCGGGTCTTGGAACAGTCCCGCGAACTTGCCGAAGGTGAGGTCCCCGCCTTTGCCGCCGAGGTGCTCTCCGAGGCCCATGTACCCCATGGTGACCACAACGGCCATGATGCCGCCTGCAAACAACCACAGGAGCCACCAGGGCTTGTCCTCGTTGGACGTCAGGAAAGTACCGAGGGTCTGGATGCTGTCATTGCCGACTACAGAGTAGGCCGCGAGGCTAAACCCAAGCAAGGCAATGACGGACTCCATCGTGGCGCGAAGCTAGCCTCCGACTTGAATGATGCCAAGTCTTGGGGTCATTGAACGAGCAAATTGCATCCGCGCACCTCGGCACGGTCGAATCTGCCGAGCAATTCAAACGCCGGTTCTTCTTTGCTGCCGGTCGGCACAGGGCGTGCCAGGTCCTGTGTGGAAAGGAAGGCACAGCTCCCGAGGTTGGCCAGGTCTACGATGTCCAATCCGCCTGTGGCGCCGGAGTCCATCAACGAGAGCGGGTCGTCGGTGCGCCTGAAGCGGACGCGCATCCAATGGGGTGGCCGGTAGACGCCCCCTGCGGTGGACCACGCTTGACTGAGCAATTCTGTCATGCCGTATTCACCCCCCACTTGCGCGCAGCCAAATCCGGTGCGGATGGCCTCGCGCACGCGCTCGGCGACCCACTCCTCTCGGCGACCCTTCATGCCGCCCGTCACCACGATGTGGGCCGCGTCTCCCAGCGGAGCGTTTCCGGCATTTTTCCAAGCAGCAGCAGCATCCACCAATGCCCACGTGACGCCGATGAGCACCACAGGCCTTCCACTGCTCCTGGCGCCCTCCATTGCGCGGAACAGGCCGTCCAGATCATCCAAAAAGAAGCCGCCATCGGGGGTCCCCCCTGCTTCGCTCCACCCCGCGCTGCGCAACATGCGGACCATGTGCACCAGGCTGCTGTCCGGCCTTTCGAGGTAGCCTGGCAGCAGGCCAAACAGCACGGCACCGGACGCACCGGGCGCGCCATAGGTGTCCTTGAATCCCGCCACGGCCGAAACCCGATACAACCCTGGCGTCGCCACATGGTGTTCACCGCGATCGGCACCTGTGGTCCCGCTGGTCCGGAACACCAGTGGCGCCTCCGCTTCGGCCACGCCTTTGGTATGCAACCGGCTCCACCGAAACGCCTCTACGGGCAGGGTGGGTATGTCTTGCCATCGCTGCACTTCATCTGCAGCCTCCGCAGTCCAACCGAGGTGCGCGCACCAGCGGCGGTAGACCTCATTGAACTTGAATTGACAGCGGAAGACATCCCTGGCCAACTGATTGAATCCGGCCTCCCCCTGATCCGCGCCGCCGGTGATGAAATCCGCCACGCGCTGCTGCAGTGCGCGGGCGTGCGCCGCACCCATCGGGCTCACAACATCATCCAAAGGGGGCATCCGGCTGGACATCACCTGCAAATTGCGGCTTAATTTCCCAGCATGGGCAGACTTGTATCCATCGGCGTCCGATTCTTTGCGGCAGGGATCTCTCTCATGCTGCTTGCGGNNCTCGTGCTGCTTGCGGGATGTGAGCCGCCGGTCTCTTTGCCGCCCATACCGCGGTTGACCTCGATTGAGTTGATCACCTCAGGCGAATCGGGAACGCTGCTGCTGGGGTTCGAAGACGGAGACGGCAACTTCGGATTGGAACAGGCCGATACGACGGGGGCCTTTTGTCCGGCATGCCCTTACCACCACAACGTCTTCTGTGACTATCAGGAGTTGCGCGATGGGGCCTGGGTCACCGTCGAACTCGACCCCGAACTCGGCCAAGTGCCCTTCCACTATCGCGCGCCGCTCATCTCGCCCACCGGACAAAACAACACCCAGCGGGGGACCATCACCGTTTCACTCGAGCCGCGGTACTACCTGACATCTGCATGGGATACGCTGAGGTTTGCCGTGCACATCGTCGACCGCGACCTGCAATCGAGCGATACGCTGATCACTGCTTCGGTTGCGAAGCCTTGAAGATTTCGCCATACTTCTCGGTCAGGATGCCCATTCTCAGGCCGACCTCTTCCAACAGGTTGCCCATTTCATTGAAGACCATGCCGCTCTCCACTGAGTAGCGGGCCTTGCGCACATCTTCGAGGTGTTTGGCGCGCATCTGCTCGCGGATGACCGCCGCACTGGCCAGGTGGCGTTCAATGCGGTTCAATTGATCCCGCGTGGTGCTGCGGCCCAACTCGACAAGGCCGTTGAGGGGCCCCATCGCCTCGAGGGCCAGCACCAGTTCTTCGAGCATGGAAATCAAGCGCGTCCGCTGTTTGGGCGCAAAAAAGATCTCGCTGCGCTCCCGCTTTTCCTGCACTTCAAGAAAGGCCTGGATGAGTTCCACGATTTGGCTGATGTCGGTGGACCACTCCAGCAGGAACTGGACCTGCCTGTAAGTGGCACCGGAAATCTTGCTGCGCGCCAGGCGCTCGAGAAAAGCCTTGACCTCGGACTCATAACGTCCGCTGAGCATGCCGTATTCACCCATTCGCTCCACTGCGCGCTGGCGCTTGGCCTGGTCGCTGATGACCATCAATTTGACCAGGTCCTGCATCATGCGCACACTCAGCTCGTGGTGGTGTTCCGCTTCGCGCTGGGCCTCGAGCACCTGCAACTCTGGCGCATCCATGGCACTGGCGGTCACCAAGGGTGTCCTGAATTCCCTGACCCCATCTCCGGGAATGAGCTTCCTGGCCAACCACAGGATCGGACGGGGAAACAAACCGAAAACCCCGGTGACCAAGACATTGAAAACGGTATGGAACAGGGCCAGAACCACCGCCGCATCGGCTGTGATGCGCCCGCCGGGCTCCAAAAACCAGTGCACCGTTTGCAACAGGGGCTGGAGCAGCGGGATGAACAGGAGCACGCCCAGCACATTGACCAGCACGTGGACGGCCGCCACGCGGCGCGCCTCCCGTCCCGCGACCAGCGAAGCCAGCACGGCAGTGGATGTGGTGCCGATGTTGGCGCCGAGGACCACGGCTGCTCCGGTGAACTCGGTGATCACCCCCCCGGCCGCCAAGGTGATGATCAGGGCCAAGACGGCAGAAGAACTCTGCAGCGCCACGGTGGTCAGCAGTCCGATGCCCACGGCGCCCAAGACCGATCCGATGCCGCCGACATTGAAGAACGCCAGGGACTCCGCCAAGCCCGCCTCCGTGATGGGTGGGACGCCGGCCTTGAGGAGGCCGAGGCCCACAAACATCAGTGCAAACCCGATGACCGCTTCACCGAGGGACCGCGTGCGCCGACGGCGGAAGAAAAGCAGCGGCAATGCCAGTGTCAACAGGGGCAGCGCGAGGTTGCCCAGTGACGGCTTGCTGAGCGTGAGTGCCACCAACCACCCGGTGACGGTCGTGCCCACATTGGCCCCCAACATGAGGAAATACGCCTCGGAAAGCCGAAGCAACCCCACTTGCGCAAAGCTCACGACGACGACGGATATGGCGCTGCTTGACTGCAGCACACCGGTGAGGGTCAGCCCTGCGAGATA
Source organism: Flavobacteriales bacterium UBA4474 (assembly GCA_002389295.1). Taxonomy (GTDB): domain Bacteria; phylum Bacteroidota; class Bacteroidia; order Flavobacteriales_D; family Sanyastnellaceae; genus UBA8752. The sequence goes on from DGOE01000032.1 coordinate 4,933, forward strand.
GGCGCGCTCCGGCTTCCGGGTGACCCTGCTGACGGCGCGGCGCATCCGCCTGCCGGT
>DGOE01000155.1 GCA_002389295.1 Flavobacteriales bacterium UBA4474
ATCGCTGGTGGAGTACCCTCGGATCACTTCCACCAATTTCATGATGGGCACAGGGTTCATGAAATGCATGCCGATCACCTTGTCCGGCCGTTGGGTCGCTGCGGCAATGCGCGTGATGGAAATACTGGATGTATTGGTCGCCAAGATGGCGTCCTGCGGAGCGGCAGCATCGATTTGCTCAAAAATCTTGAGCTTCAAATCCAAGCGTTCCGTGGCTGCTTCCACCACGAGCTGGGCATCGGCCACAGCACCGTGCATCTCCGTGGATGTCGTCAAGCGGGACAGGGTGGCGGTTTTGTCTTCTGCCGAGATCCGCTCCTTGGCCACCAGCCGGTCAAGGTTGCGGTCAATGGTCGCCAAGGCCTTTTCGAGGGAGGCGGCATTGACATCTACAAGCGCCACGTCATGTCCTGATTGCGCAAAAACGTGGGCAATGCCATTGCCCATGGTGCCGGCTCCAATGACGGCCACCTTCATGCCCGTCCGGTTCATTCTGCCGCTCCGCTTTTGTCGTCGGCCTCGGAAGCCTTCTCCTCTGCGCCCACCTCTTCCGCGGCTGCTTCCGCCGGGGCATCGGTATCGGCCGCTTCACCGTCAGCCTCGGTCTCCGGGGCTTCCTCGGCATCTGCAAAGGGCAACAGCGACAGGCTGTTCAGCTGATTGTACCACGTGCACAGCTTCTTCAAGTCGCTGTGGTACACCCGCTCCTGATCCAAATCGGTCACCACCTCGGTCACAAATGCACGCAGCGCATCATGCGGCTCCTTGGCACCCGGTGCCTCCCCTCCTTTGAGGTGGGCGTGAATGTCATTGAGCACACCGGCCAAGGGCAAATCCTCATCGTAAGTGAAGATGCTGATGTCCTCGAAACTCGACACCCTTGCTGAAGCCGGCACAGCCGTGCGCTTCTTCTCTTCTAAGCTCTCTACCACAATGGCGCGCTGGGTTGTATTCAGCACTTTGTAAAGCCCCGGTTTTCCGGAAATGGCCAGGATGTCCTTCGGTTCCATCCTGCAAAGTACCGCCGTTCGCGCATTCAGCCCACCATGCCGCCGCATTCAGGGTGCACGGCTTTCCAACATTCCCCCGCCTGTATTCCACAAATGGCCCACCTCACTCCTCGGCCGGCAAGGGCCAATACCGCACTTGCCTCCGCTCGCCCGATGGCATCCTCTGCCAAACCGCAGTATGCAACCCATTGGAAATCATAAGCCAACGTGCAGAAACCGCCAAATCATAGCGGGCGACCTGGTCGGCTACCCGCGCACCCAAAGCCACGTTGGGCGCCTTGACTTCGACAGCCAATGCCACTTTTCCATCGCGGTCAAATGCGGCGATGTCAATCCGGCCGTCCACCTGACCAAAGCGCACCGGGTGCTCCAACACCATGCGGCCCAAGCGCCAACCTGACGACACCAACGCCGCCACAACGTGCTGGCGCACCCACTCCTCGGGCTCGAGGGCCACCCACTTCCGGCGCACCGCACACCGCAACTGCCATCCGGCGTCTACACACCTGATGTCCACGCACGGGTCCTCAAACACCAAGGACGGCCAATGCAATCTCGGGTCTTCTGTTTCTCGTCGGTGGGTCACACTGCTAAAGTGCAAATTCCTTCCACTACATTGGGGCGTCTGAATTCCCTTATCAACATGGACAAGCCCACACGGTTATTCGATTTCCCCCGATACCAACTCGCCAACGGCCCACTTGAGGTCATGATGACCATGCCCAATGGCGGCAACCCCATCACCTACTCTACGCAGCAATTCGTAGATGAAATGGACCGGGTGAGCCTCGGACTCATCAGCATGGGCCTTGAGCCCGGTGACCGGGTGGCCCTGATTTCACACAACAACCGGTGTGAGTGGAACCTCATGGACCACGGCACATTGCAGGCCGGAGGCATCGATGTGCCCATCTACCCCACCATGACGCCAGAGGACTATGTCTATATCCTCAACCACAGCGAGGCGAAGTACTGTTTTGTCTCCAATGCAGAGCTCTTCGAAAAAGTAAACTCCGTCAAGGACCAAGTGTCCTCGCTCGAGGCTGTTTTTTCCTTTGAAAACGTCCCCGGGGCCCGCAATTGGTCAGAGGTAGTCGAAGCCGGACGGCAAGCGGGAGACGATGTCAAAGCCACCCTCGAACAAAGACGCAACGCAGTCTCGCCCACTGAGATGGCGACCATCATTTACACCTCTGGTACCACAGGAAGGCCCAAAGGCGTGATGCTCAGCCACCAAAACGTCACCCAAAACACGCTCGTGGCCATCCCCCGGATGCCGGCACGCGATCCCGGAGCGGAATACCGCGTCCTCAGCTTCCTGCCCTGCTGCCACATATTCGAGCGGATGCTCCACTACCTGTACATCAGCGAAGGGGCCATGATCCACTTCGGTGAGAGCCTGGAGACCGTGAAGGAGGACCTCGCCGCCGCACAGCCCCACATGTTTACCGCCGTACCGCGTCTCCTCGAGAAGTTCTACGACGGCATCGTCGCCAAGGGCCGCGCCGCAGGAGGGGTCAAGAGTGCCATCTTCAATTGGGCCGTCAACATTGCACTGCAATGGGAGCCCGACGGACAAAACGGCGCCTTCTACGAATGGAAACTCGGCATCGCCCGCAAGCTGGTCTTTGACAAGGTCAAGGAAGCTTTGGGCCTCACCCAAATCATGGCCGTGGCTTCGGGATCTGCCGCATTGGCACCCCGCCTCACCCGGTTCTTTAACGGTGCTGACATCAGCATTTATGAAGGCTATGGCCTGACAGAGACTTCGCCGGTTGTATCGGTCAACTCCCTCAACGGGTCGGGCCTGTTGCGGGTCGGGACCGTGGGCAAACTGGTGGCAAACACCGAGGTCAACATCGCCGAAGATGGCGAGATCATGGTCAAGGGCCCCCAGGTCATGATGGGCTACTACCGCGATGAAGAAAAGACCAACGAGGTGCTCAAGGACGGCTGGTTCCACACTGGGGACATCGGCGTCATCGAGGATGGATTCTTGCGCATCACGGACCGCAAGAAAGAGATGTTCAAGACCTCTGGCGGCAAATACGTGGCCCCGCAATTGCTGGAAAATGCCATCAAAGCTTCCCGCTTTGTGGAGCAGGTCATGGTGATCGGCGAAAGCCGAAAGCACCCGGCCGCCTTGGTCGTGCCGGACATGGCATACTTGGAAGAATGGTGCAAGCGCCACGACCGCGTGTGTCCAGCCATGGCAGACGTGCCCAAGGATGAGGAGATTTGCCACCGCATCATGCAAGACATCGAAGGGCTGGTGGCCTCCTTTGCCTCTTGGGAGAGGATCAAGAAAATTGAAGTGCTGCCCGAAGCCTTCACCATCGACGGTGGCGAACTCACCCCCACCTTGAAGCTGAAGCGCAAGCCCATTCTTGCCAAATACGGCGACCTCATCGAGGGCATCTACACCTGACAGTGACAGACACCCTGCAGGCTTGGGATGAAGCACTGCTGCTGTGGCTCAATGGCACCCCTGAGGCCTTGGCTTCAGTGGCTTGGGCATTGACCCAGCCTTGGTGCTCCATTCCCGTCTACCTCTTCATCATTTGGAAGTTGTTTCGGCACGTTCCCTGGCGCACAGGTGTGCTGCGCCTATGTGCCGTCCTGTTGACCTTTGCGGGGACAGATGCCGTCAGCAGCCGGTTGCTCAAACCGGGATTTGAACGGCTCCGGCCCAGCCACGAGCCTGCGCTCAAAGACCAGCTGACGTTGCACCGTTTTCCAGATGGTACGCTGTACCGAGGCGGGCGGTTTGGATTCGTGTCTTCACATGCGGCCAACACCTTCGGACTGGCCGCCATGGCATGGCTCATTTTGGGGGCTCCGGGCCTCCGCTGGCTGTGGGTCTGGGCCGCCGCAGTGAGCTGGACCCGCGTTTATTTAGGGGTACATTATACGGGTGACATCGTGTTTGGCGCTATTTTCGGCACTGCATTGGCCACGGCGGTGTTCACCTTGGCAACACGCCTCAAGGCCCCCTTGAACCCCCATACCGGCCCGCCGTGAATCCGCTTGCTCCCCTCCTCCTTTTTGCCGTCTTCATCGGCGGTGGCCTGGGCTCGGTCAGCCGGTACCTTTTTGGGGTCTGGCTCAACGGAAAGACCCTTTTGCCCTGGGGCACCCTGCTGGCCAACATTGCGGCCACCGCTCTGCTCGCCTGGGCCGTGACGCGGTGCGCCGAAAAGTGGCCTGATCACCTCGCCATGCAGGCGGGATTGGCCATCGGGTTTTGCGGAGGCTTCAGCACCTTCAGCACCTTCAGTGCCGACACACACCGGCTGATGGCCCAAGGTCAATGGGCCTGGGCGCTGGCCAATGTGACCATCAGCGTCATCGGATGCATCGCCGTATTTGCCATCATCAGCGGGTATTTGAGGCGTTAAATTCACGGCTGATTCCAAGCGAGCCCATGCCCCACCACAAGTCCCCTTTCTCCTTCCCCAAGTTGATGACTGCATGGCTGGTGTGTTGCGGACTCTCTGCATGCCAGGCCCAGCGCAACAGCCCAACAAACAATGAGGTGGGGCCACCCAAGCTCGTCCTCGCCCTGACGGTGGATCAAATGCGCGCAGATTACCTGCAACGCTATGCCGCCGGATTTGGAGAAGACGGGTTCAACCGCTTCTTCGACAGCGGATTTGCAGCAATGGATCACCACTTCAGCTACGCGCCTACTTACACGGGTCCTGGACATGCGAGCATCGCCACGGGCACCACGCCTGCCGTGCACGGCATCATCAGCAACAACTGGTATTCCCGCACTGAAGGCCGCGTGGTCTATTGTGCAGAAGACTTTTCGGTGGAGCCCATGGGCATGCCCGGCCTGGATCCGGGCGACAAGGGGCGCATGTCGCCGGTGCGCATGGGGTCGAGCACCTGGGCGGACGAGTTCAAATTGCACTTTTCGGGCCGAGCGGGCGATGTGCCCAAGGTGATTGGAGCGAGCATGAAGGACCGCGGAGCCATCCTTCCGGCGGGGCATGCCGCCGATGCCGCCTACTGGGTGGTCGGAGGACAATTCATCTCGAGTGCACACTACATGACGGCACTGCCCGATTGGGTGCGCCAATTCAATGACTCGGAGGCCCTCGAGCGGCTGCTCGACCAGGGGTGGAACCTGCGCGATGCACCCGACACATATCGAGGCAGCACAGCAGACAACACCCCCTTCGAAGGCAAGTGGACAGGGCTGGACCGCCCCACCTTTCCCTACGACTTGGCCGCACTGGCCGAAGCCAATGGTGGCCAGGACATCATCAAAGGCACCCCCCAAGGCAACACCTTGCTGGTGGATTTCGCGCTCGCCGCCATAGCAGCTGAAGGCCTCGGTCAAGACGCCACACCCGACGTACTGGCGCTATCGTTTAGCAGCACAGACTACGTGGGGCACAAGTTTGGCGCCCACGCCATGGAAACCGAGGATACCTATCGGCGCCTCGACGACGACCTCGCGCGGCTCTTCAGCGCCCTCGACGCCCGTGTGGGCAAGGGGCAATGGACGGCCTTTTTGACAGCCGACCATGGTGCCGTGACCGTTCCGAGCATGGAGCGGCAGCGCGGACTACCAGTGGGCTATTGGAATCCCGAACCCATGAAAGCCCGATTGGACACCGCCTTGCAAGAGCGCTATGGCCGCAGCGACCTGGTGCTGAAGTACGACAACGACCAGTTCTTTCTGGACCGCAGCGTCCTGCGCAATGCCCGCCTCGACGCCGATGAGGTGGCCCGGTTTATAGCCGGCATCGCAGAAAGTGCGCCAGAAGTCCAACGGACCCTGACCGCAGCAGACCTCCGGGTCGGCGCCTTTTCGGAAGGGGCTGAGGCCAATGTGATGCGCGGATGGAACGCCAAAATGTCGGGCGATGTGGTCGTCATGCTCAAACCCGGCTTCCTCGAGTACGGCCTGACAGGGACCAGCCACGGCAGCCCGTATGCTTACGACACCCACGTGCCCTTCCTCATCATGGGGCCTGGCATCCCCCAAGGCCGATCCTACAAGCGGTCAGAAATCCGCGACATCGCCCCCACCCTTTCGGCCCTCCTCGGGTTTCCCAGAACCAGCGGCTGCACTGGCAAGCCCATCGGGGCATTATTTGACTGACCATGGGCATCACCCACCGCATTGAACGGGCCAGCCGGCACGAGCTCACCATCACCGCCCAATTCCCTGCAGGCACAGACCACCTCTGCCTGCCCGTATGGCGACCCGGGCGTTATGAACGCGGCGACTTCGCCCGCCTCGTGAGGGGCATGGAACAATGGGATGGCCGCCATTGGCAACCGCTGCAAAAAACAGCACTGCACCAATGGCAATGCCTCCCGGCAGCCGATACCGCCACTGAGGGGGCCGCCGAAGTGCAGGTGCGCTACCAATTCACTGCAGCCAAACTCGACGCCGGCAGCACCTGGACCGACGACACCCTCCTTTATGTGAACCCTGTCAACTGTCTGCTCTACCACCCGGAGTGGCCCGATACACCGGTCACCGTTCACTTGCCGGACATCCCAAACGATTGGAACATCGCCACGGGTCTGCTCTCCAGCCATGCGCCCAACGGCCGGCAGCTCCACGCCCAAGGCACGCAACACCTCATGGACAGCCCCTGGATTGCCGCCCCAGCAGGCGACCTGTGGCACGCACAGTACACCGCTGGGGAACACACCTTTCACATCCATGTGTGGGGCCAACGCCACTTTGATGAAGCCGCATTTACAGAGGCACACCGCAAATTCACCGAGTGCCAGTTGGCCGCCTTTGGTTGGCTCCCCGTTCCCGAATACCACTTCCTCTACCTCTTCCCGGATTTCCAGGCCCGACACGGCGTAGAGCACGAAGCCTCCACCGTCATCGCATGGGGACCGGCAGATGAATTGACCCATGCGGGCGGCACCCCATCGCCCGGCTATGAAGAGGTCATCGACATCGCCAGCCACGAATTGGTCCACACCTGGAACGTCAAATGGCTCCGCCCCGCAGAGTGGATGCCCTATGATTTCTCAGGGGCATCGCCCAGCCGTATGGGATACATCGCCGAAGGGGTGACCACCTACCTCGGCGACCTATTTCTCCTCGAAGCCGGCGTGATCGAGATGGAAGGCTGGCTCCGGCGCTTCGAAAAATTGCTGACCCGCCATTTGTGGAACCCGGGACGGCTGCAGACTTCCGTGGCCGACAGCGGCTTTGACACCTGGCTCGATGGGTATGGCCTCGGGGTACCCCACCGCCGCGGCAACATCTATGTCGAGGGCGCCGTCCTGTCCTTTTTGTGTGATGTGACGCTCAACCGCTCAGGCGGCGGCTGGCTGATCGACGCCTTGTCGGAATTGGCCGGGCCCGATGGCGAGCGCGGCCTCACCGAGGAGACCTGGTGGGCCACACTCAGTCGGCGCGCCAGCATACGCGGACCCGAGGGGGCTGCAGAAATCGCCGAATTGCGCCAAGCCTACTGCAATGGCACCGGGGATACATGGCCTGACCTGGTCGACGCACTGTTGCATCAAGGAATCCAAGCTTCACTCCAACCCCATGACGACCCAATGGCCCGCTGCGGTGCCCTGTGCGGAACCGGTCGCGAAGGCCGCAAAGAAGTCAAGGTGTGTTGGCCAGACAGTCCAGCCTGGAACCTGGGGCTGCGAAGAGGCGATGTTGTGCAATCCCAGCGGGAGGAAGGAAACCAACTCTTCATCTCGTCGCTGCGCGACACGGTTCACCCCCACGAGCACCAGCTTACAATACCCTCAGAACCAGGCCACTTCGCACGTCCCAACTTGGTCAGTTTGCCGGGGTGAGCCATATTGGCGTGCATTCAAACGTCAAGCCCCACATGTCCGCACCAAACAAAACCAACAGCACCGTTGCGTTTCACCTCACCAGACAGGAACAATTTTCTCGAAAGGAACTGCTGATGCGCACCTTTTTTGGTGTCTTCTACCTTTTCTTGCCCCATGCCATCGCCCTGTTTTTTATGAGCCTGTTGGGCAGCTTGATGTTGTTCCTCACTTTTTGGACCCTGTTGTTTACAGGACGTTACCCGCGGTCCTGGTTTGATACCCAATTGGGCATTTTAAATTGGAACGCCCGGTTCACGGCCTCCAGCTTCAACTGTGTGGATGGCTATCCCGCTTTCGGCCTTTCAGGCCAACACCCCAGTGTGCATTTAGACATCGCCTACCCTGAAACAGTTTCCCGGATGCACACACTGTTCATAGGACTCTTGGGCGGTTTCGTGTTGATTCCACATTTGATCATCCTCAGCTTCCGCAACATGTGGGTTTTATTCCTGAATTTCTTGGCTTTCTGGTCCATCCTCTTCACCAAGCGTTACCCTGAAAAGTGGTTTGCCTGGTTCGAAGAAAGCATGCGTTGGGGCATGCGGATCAATGCCTACCTGTACTTCATGAGTGCAGAATACCCCCCTTTTACGGGCAAAGAGGTTTAACGGCGTCAGACGCCCTCAGTCATCCCGGCCTCCCTTCATCGCAAACGTGATGAGGTTGGCCCCCATCTCCAATGCGCGGCGGCGCACGGGATCGGGGTCGCGGTGGACCGCAAAATCTTCCCAGCCGTCTCCGAGGTCACACTCGTGGTCGTAATAGCAGACCAAGCGGCCGTCCAACATCAGGCCGAAACCCTGGGCGGCATCGCCATCGTGCTCATGCACCTTGGGCGGCCCCGCATCAAAGTCGAAAGCCGCGTGATACACCGGGTGCTCAAATGGCAGCTCGACCCATTCAAGGTCGGGAAACACTTTGCCCATCTCCTTGCGGACAAAAGCATCCATGCCGTAGTTGTCACTGATGTGCAGGAAGCCTCCGGCCTCCAACCATGTGCGCAGATTGCGGGCCTCTGATGGGCTGAACACCACATTGCCGTGACCGGTCATGTGCACGAATGGGAAGTTGAACAAGGCCGGCGACCCGACTTCCACATAGGGTACCTCCTCGTCGATGCGCATGTTTAACTCGTCATTGCAAAAGGTGACGAGATTGGGCACGCTGGTGGGGTTGGAATACCAATCCCCCCCTCCTTTATACTGCAGCACAGCGAACTGGACGGCTTGGCCCCACACTGCGTTTCCACAAGGTGAGAGGAGTAAAAGGAGAACAGCTGAAATAAACTGCATCCACGCGCAACCTATCTTGGAACGGCCACGTATCGTCCGTCCTCGAAAACCGAGTGCTTGCCCCATGCCGGCGAAGTTAATCCAAACCCCTTGCCCATTGGTGGATGCCACCGTTCATGCCGACCGGTTTTATCTATCTTTGCGCACCTTTTAAAACACCCTTACCATGCAGAACAAGAGTGCCGTCCTGATCTTCACGGTGCTGCTCGCATTGGCCACCCTGTACACGCTGAGCTTCAACTACTTCTCCACACAGTTTGAGAAGGAAGCACAAATACAGGGAACCTACGAAGCAGAACAACTGCTCCAAGCGGGCACGATCACCGAGGATGCATTCGATGCCACCGCCGCAGAGGAGGCCAAGTCCTACCTGCGCGCCAAAGGCGATTCGGCCATCGTGCCCATCTTCGGCAAGACCTACAAGGAAGCCAAAGAGCGCGAACTGAATCTCGGCCTTGACCTTCGTGGTGGCATGAGTGTGACCCTCGAGGTCTCCATTCCCGATTTGATCATCGCCCTTTCCGATTACAGCACGAATGAATCATTCCGTGCCGCCATCAACAAGGCCAAGGCAGAGCGCAAGAATTCCAATGCGGATTTTGTGACCCTCTTTGGACAAGCGTGGGCAAACTATGGAAACGCCGATGAGCTCTGGCGCATCTTCTACAATATGGAGAGCCGTGACCTCTTCCCACAGAAGAGCACCGACGAGGAGATCCTCGCCATCCTGCGCACAGAGGCCGAAACAGCCATCAACAATACCGAGAACATCATCCGCAAGCGGATCGACCAACTCGGTGTGGCGCAGCCCAACGTGCAGAAGCTGTCCTTCAGCGGACGCATTCTTGTAGAGCTCCCGGGCATCGACGATCCCGCCCGTGCGCGGAAGCAACTAAAGTCCACCGCCAACCTGGAGTTCTGGGAGACGTGGTTCAACGACGAAATCGTGCAGCGCCTCGCCGACGCCAACACAGCCGCTGGTCAAGCGATGCGCCCTGATCTTTTTGGAGATGCCGCACCGGCCGACAGCTCCATGGACCAGGCCACGCTGCAAGCAAAGAACCCCTTGTTTGCGGTGATGCAGCCCAACCAACAGGCCAAGACCAGCATCGTGGGCTTCTCTATGGAAGCCGACACCGGAAAAGTCAATGACGTCTTGGCCATGCCAGAAGTCAAGGCCGCACTCGGTGATGACTTGCGCCTCCTCTGGGGTGCCAAAACTGAAGGAGGTGTCGCCACACTGTATGCCATCCAAGACCAAAGCGGTCGGGGTAAGGCCAAGCTGGATGGCAAAGGCATCGTCGACGCCCGTGTGGGATATGACGAGATCGGTGACATCGTGTGCAACATGACCATGAACGGCGAGGGCGCCTCCATCTGGGGACAGATGACAAAGGCCGCCGCCGCAGACAACAACCGCGCCGTAGCCGTGGTCCTCGACAACTTGGTCTTTTCCGCACCCAACGTCAACAGCCCCATTCTGAATGGCCGGTCACAAATCAGCTTTGGTACCGGACAATCCGCCGAACAGAAGCTGTTGGAGGCCGAAGACCTTTCCAGCCTGCTCAAAGCCGGCTCACTGCCCGCCCCGGCGCGCATTGTAGATGAGGTGTCGGTCGGCCCGCAATTGGGAGAAGCCAACATTCAGGCCGGTCTGAGTTCCTTCGTCTTTGCCCTGCTCGTGGTGTTGGTCTATATGATCTTCTATTACAGAGGAGCGGGAGTGGTGAGCAACATCGCCCTGATCGCCAACCTGTTTTTCCTGATCGGTGCACTCGCCTCCCTCGGCGCTGCCCTGACGCTGCCAGGCATTGCCGGTATCGTCCTGACCATTGGTATGGCTGTGGACGCCAACGTCCTTATATATGAGCGGGTTCGAGAAGAATTGCGCTCGGGCAAAGGCCTCGCCGGAGCTGTAAAGGAGGGCTACTCCAAAGCGTACAGCGCCATCATCGATGCCAACATCACCACGATGTTGACGGCCATTATCCTCTACAGCTTTGGTAGCGGCGCCATCCGAGGCTTCGCTACGACCCTCATGGTCGGCATCTTCACCTCCTTGTTTAGTGCCATCGTCCTGACGCGTTTGGTATTCTACAGCCGCATGGAGAACAAGAAAGGCATGACCTTCTCTTCGAAGCTGACAGAGAACTGGTTCACAAACACAGCCGTCCCCTTCATCGCTCGCCGGCGCATGGCATACATCGGCAGTGCGCTTGTCATTGCGGCGGGGATCGCCAGCCTCTCCACACGCGGCCTCAACTATGGCGTTGAGTTCTCCGGTGGCACCACTTTTGACGTCACATTCGAGGCGCCTGTGGACGTCCAAGAAGTACGGGACGCCCTGAGCATCGCTTTCACGGAGGATGGCACACCGGGCAACCCGCTGGTCCAAACCAAGGAGAGCGACCGCCAAGTGCGCATCATGTCCAACTTCCTCATCGAGAGTGAAGATGAAAACCAAGACGAGCTCATACAAGCCGCTTTGGCCAGTGGACTCGGCACCTTGGAGACACCTTACACAGTGGACCGCTACAATAAGGTAGACGGCACCATCAGTGACGATTTCCGCCGTGGAGCCGCCAATGCTACGGTCTTCTCCCTGCTGGTGATCTTCCTCTACATCTTCTTCCGCTTCCGCAAGTGGCAATATGGACTGGGGGCACTCGTGGCCATGGTTCACGATGTACTGATTGTCGTATCGCTCTTCAGTATTTTCTGGGGAGTCCTCCCCTTCACAATGGAGATAGACCAGGCGTTTATCGCAGCTATATTGACTGTCATTGGTTATTCTATCAATGACACCGTGGTCGTTTTCGATAGAATCAGAGAGTACTTCAGCCTGTATGGCAGCAAAAAAGACCGCAAAGAAGTCTTCAACCTGGCCCTCAACAGTACACTGAGCAGAACCATCAACACTTCGCTCTCAACCTTCGTTGTGTTGCTGACCATCTTCCTTTTCGGAGGTGATAACATCAAAGGTTTTGTTTTTGCCTTGATGGTAGGTGTCGTCGTCGGAACCTACAGTTCCATCTTTATCGCCACTCCGACAGTTGTCGATTTGAGCCGCGAAAAAGCGTGATTCCAGACTTCCCCTTTTTGAACAGGAATTGCCCCGCCCATCAGCGGGGCAATTCTTTTGGGGCCATCTATTTTGTGTGCGTAGCGTATAAATAGATAAAGCGCCGACTAGTCCCGATAAAACATGCCGCGTTATACAGAGTAAAGAGTAGTTTGCGTGTGCCAAATTCTGTATCGATGCGCGTCTTCATCGCTTCCGCAGGCCTCAGCCTGCTCTTCTTAGGGTTAACCTCCTCCGTTCTCAGAGCTCAGTGCTCACCTGACACGGAAAATCCGGTCATCACCGATATGCCGGACAACATCGCCTTGTCCGCCGATGCGGGAGACTGTGGTGCCACTGCAACATGGGCCGTCCCCAACGCCACAGACAACTGTGCGTTGATGTCCTTTGTGGGCACAGCGGCACCCGGAGACTTTTTCGGTGTCGGTAACACGCTGGTGACCTACTCCGCGATGGACGCTTCAGGAAACCTTTCCGCCAGCAGCTTCCTCGTTTCGGTGACGGATGATGAGAATCCCACCTTCAACAATGTTCCCGGCAACATCACCCAATCAGTGGATGCAGGTTCCTGCAATGCTGTCGTTGTTTGGTCCGGTCCCAACGCGGTGGACAACTGTGGTATCAGTTCCACCAGCAGCTCGCATTCCTCTGGGGACACTTTCTCTGTAGGCACAACAGTTGTCACGTTCAACACGACAGATGTCAATGGCAGAACGGGGTCCGTCAGCTTCTCCATCCAGGTTACCGACGATGAAGACCCGACCGCCATCGCCCAGGATCTCACGGTGCAGCTGGACGCATCGGGCGCAGCGACCATTACGGCGGCTCAAGCGGACAACGGATCGAATGACGCATGCGGAATCGCATCATTGGCAGTGAGTCAAACCAATTTTGATTGTTCCCACATTGGCGACAATACAGTGACTTTGACCGTCACGGATAACAACAACAACACCAGCACGACCACCTTCACAGTGACGGTCGAGGACAACGTTAACCCCACTGCGATCTGCCAGAATGTGACGGCACAACTTGACGCGAATGGTGCAGCTTCCATCATTGTCGGCGATGTCGACAATGGCTCGTCCGATGCTTGTGGCATTGCCTCGATATCGTTGAGCCAGACTGACTTCACCACTGCGGACATTGGTCCGAACTCAGTCACCTTGACGGTAACCGACAACAATGGCAACGTCAGTACATGTGACGCCACGGTTACGGTAGAGGACAACTCCCCTCCCGCCGCAATTTGCCAAGATCTGACCGTACAACTTGACGCCAGTGGTTCAGTCTCCATCACAGCAGCGCAAGTGGACAATGGTTCTTACGACAACACGAGCATCGCTTCGATGTCTTTGAGCCAGACTGACTTCACCTGTGCGCACGTAGGACCGAACTCAGTAACCTTGACAGTAACCGATGACAATGGAAACAGCGGGACTTGTACTGCAACGATTACAGTAGAGGACAACATCAACCCCACCGCCATAGCACAGGACCTGATCGTTCAACTCGACGCTTCCGGCGCAGGTACCATCACCGGGGCACAAGCTGACAACGGTTCGAGCGACGCCTGTGGAATCGCATCATTGGTGCCGAGCAAGACGGCCTATGACTGTAGTGATGTAGGAACGCCCAGCACGGTTACCTTGACCGTCACGGACAACAACGGCAACACCGCCACCACCACCTTCACGGTGACCGTCCAAGACAACGTCGACCCCACCGCCATTGCGCAGAATCTGACCGTGCAGCTGGACGCTTCAGGAGCTGGCAGCATAACCGCTATTCAAGCTGACAATGGCTCCAATGACGCATGCGGCATCGCATCCCTCGCACTGAATCAGACAAACTTTGACTGCAGCCACGTTGGAAGCAACATCGTAACGCTCACGGCAACAGACAACAATGGAAATACCGGAAGCACAACCTTCACGGTAGACGTCCAGGACAACGTCAATCCCACCGCCATCGCACAGAACTTGACGGTTCAACTCGACGCTTCAGGCTCCGCCACCATTACCGGGACACAAGCCGACAATGGTTCCAGCGACGCCTGTGGAATCGCATCATTGGTTCCCAGCAAAACGACGTTTGGCTGTGCAGATGTAGGAACGCCCAGCACAGTCACCTTGACCGTCACGGACAACAACGCCAACGTCGCCACCACCACCTTCACGGTAACCGTCGAAGACAACGTGAACCCAACGGCAATTTGCCAGAATGCCACGGTGCAACTAGACGCCACCGGAGCAGGATCCCTCACGACGGGACAAGTTGACAATAGCTCTTTCGACGGCTGCGGCATTGCCTCCTTGTCTTTGAGCAACACAAGCTTCGACTGCAGTAGCGTGGACGCCCATTCGGTGACTTTGACGGTTACTGACAACAATGGCAATGTGAGTACGTGCAATTCCACGGTTACAGTTCATGACAATGTCAACCCCACTGCCATCGCACAGAATCTGACCGTGCTGCTGGACGCGACAGGGGCTGGCAGCATAACCGCTACTCAAGCTGACAATGGCTCCAATGACGCATGCGGCATCGAATCCCTCGCACTGAATCAGACAGACTTTGACTGCAGCCACGTTGGAA
>DGOE01000067.1:0-717 GCA_002389295.1 Flavobacteriales bacterium UBA4474
GCAAGCGCAGAATGCCATGACGCTGGCGAAGTGGGGGCGTCAGGCGGGCGGTGGGTTAGTTGTAGGTCAGTCTAAAGACAACACCGTTAGATCCAGTAATATCCATGTATCCATAATGCTCCTCGACGTCGACAGGCATAAATATCTCCCAACGCCTAGGGTAGTCGATGTACCACTCAAAACAATAACCAAAGGGACAATTACCTGCTTTAAATCGCCAGACGTCGGCACTCTGCAATCTTCCAAGATGAGGTGGGACGTAAGTTTTATTGCCGGAAGCCATTTTCCAAACGGTTAACTCTTGAATTCGCGCTTCACTGTCATTTCGCGCCTGTTGGCATTCACTAAGCTCCTCCTCTAAATCATTTACCTGTGCCGAAAGGAACTCTATCTCTGACTGATTACATCCTAAGCATGCGATGCACAACAAAGCAGCGATTAGGTTGATAGGCAAAATTCTTGTCATGGTGCAATATGGGTAGGTCGTCGAGAAAATTGGACATTAGAATCTAGACATCGCCGGTGTCCATCGCGTAAAGTCAAGCCAATTTTTGGGGGATTGTGGTTGCCTGAGATTGAGTAACCTACGGCATGAAAACACGAGAACAATACCGCCAACAGATCGTGGGCGACTGCACGGCTGCGGGCATTAGTACGGTTGGGTTGGGAGAGCTCCTCGACCTGGCCTCCAACCTCAAGCATGAATTGGAAGATCTA
>DGOE01000067.1:806-4998 GCA_002389295.1 Flavobacteriales bacterium UBA4474
CTGAAGGAGTTGGGGTTGACTGCGAAGGCGAAGAAGGCGTTGGACGCGATTGGCGTGGAGGAGTACGATCCCGATTTTCTGTAGTTTTTGCAAGAGTGGGCCCACTACGGGCCCACTGTGTGGCTGTAAAACAAGAAAAGCCGCGGTAATCGCGGCCTTTCTACTCTTGTGCTTGTGCCCAGAGCGGGACTCGAACCCGCACGCCCTAACGGACACATGGCCCTCAACCATGCCTGTCTACCAATTTCAGCACCTGGGCTGGTCACCCCCCTGGGGCTCGAACCCAGGACCCTCTCATTAAAAGTGAGATGCTCTAACCAGCTGAGCTAGGGGGTGTCCGATCTTCCTTTTGCTCCCGTTGGGGCCTCCAGAAGGGGGCGCAAAGATAGCGGGAATCTCGACCCGGCAAACACCCCGTGTCATTTCCCTGATTTTCGCGGCTATTTCGCCAGGGGCACCCGCTTGAAGGGCACGCTCGGATCGAAGAGTTTGCGCATGGTGAAGAACGTGCGCTTGCGTGTGGTCCCCAGGTTTTCAGCCACGCGGATCATCTTGGGGTTGAAGTCTCCGATCCAAGTCAGGGTCGTGGTCTTGTACCGCCCTTTGGCTTGAACTTGTTTGCCTGCTGTGTCGATGAGAAATCCATCCAGGCCCTTGCCGTGGTAGCGGCGGTCAATGCCAAAAACAAGCCCCACCATGACATCTGAGGTGTGCCGCCACTTGTGGTAGAGGAACTTGAGTTTGCCCACCGCATTGAGGTTGCCATTGACGTGGCAGAATATCTGGTTGAGCTCGGGGATGTTCACATAAAACGCCACCGGTTCCCCCTCGTGCAGGACAAAGTAGATGATGTCCTTGTCCATGATGGGCTTGAGGGTCTGGACCGTCCGCTGGGCTTGTTTGAGCGGCATCTTGGAAAAACCGTGGTGCCCTCCCCAGGCATTGTTGTAGGCGGTGCAGAAATGTTGGGCGAGCTCGGCTTCGTTGAGGTCGTTTGCCGTGATCACCTTGAAGCCTCCGCGGGCCTCAATTTGCGCCCGCTTGCGTTCGAAAGGCGCCTGGACCGCCATACCAACCTCCCTGCCATAGACATACTGCTCGTAGTACACCTGGTATCCGCGGGACTCAAAAAACCGCCGGTAATACGGGCGGTTGTAGTTCATGCCGTAGCTGGGGAGGTCGTGGAAATTGTCGACCAAGAGGCCCCAGAAGCGGTCTTTTTCTCCAAAATTGACCGGGCCATCCACAGCTTCCATGCCCTGCTCTTTGAGCCAAGCTTCGGCCACATCGAGCAACAGTGTGGCCACGGCATCATCATCGGTGGACTCAAAGAAGCCAATGCCACCTGTCGGCTGGTCCATGCCGCGGCTGTATTTCGGGTTGACGAAAGCGGCCACGCGGCCCGCCCATTTGCCGGCTTCATCCTGCACCAGCCAGCGCTTGACCACGCCTCCTTTTTTGAAGAGCCTGTTTTTGGCCGGATCGAAGACCTTGTCGATGTCCTGCTTCAAATGCGGAATCCACACCGGGTCATCTGCGTAGATGCGCCGGGGTACGTCGTGGAAAGCCTTTCGGGTTTTATCGTCTTGTACCTCAATAAGTCGCATGGAATTGGGAGTCAAGGGGTGGCAAATTTGCTACTTTCGAGCAACTCCAACCACCGGAATCGGGTTGGAAAGATGAAAACCATGAACACGAACCGTTTTTTCTTCTGTGCACTGCTTGCCTGCGTCACATGTTTTGCCCCTTGCGTCAGCGCTCAAACCCCCGTTAAATCGGCATACAAGTCAGCGTTGACTGGGCGCACCTATTCCGGGGAAGCTTTTGAAGCTTTCACCGCAAAGGAGGGCTGGGTCTTCACGGCGGACCAAACCAAATCCGCAGGTTTTCCCAACCTCGATGGCGCGGCTTCGGCCATAGAAGGGGGCACACCCTTCAGCGCAGCCGCATTCGATCCGGCCACTTTTGATCCCCGACTCTACCTGTTTGAGCGGGTGGCCGACCCCACACTGCCCACCAACTACAACGTGGGTGATCGCGGCGTGATACAGTTTCACAGCCCGCAGCGTTGTCAGGACCTCTATGCGCGCCACCTCGCCGGACAATCCAAAGAGAAGTAATGTTGGAAATATTGAAACCGAATATGACCTCGGCGCTCTGCAAGGCACTGGGTCTTTTGTTGGTCCTCTCCGCAGGCACCATGCGGGCCCAGGAGGTGTCGATTTCTCAGGGCGGCACCTACACCGGCTGCGATTTTTTCTTCGTGGACAATGGGCTCACCGCCGATGATGCGTCCCCCAATGCGGACTTCACCATGACCTTTTGCCCCGACATGGTGGCCAACCCGGTCATCAATTTTTATTTCAACCTCTTCGCCTTGGGAGAAGGGGACGTCATGAATGTCTGGTTCTCTGACGCAGCAGATGGAGCGCCCGACGGCGTGTATACCGGCTTTGACTTGCAAGGCGTGGACATCTGGAGCCAAATGGACGGCGTGACCAATGCCTCAGGGTGCATCACGTGGCAATTCATCTCCGACGCCACAGACAACTCAAACTGGACGGCTGAGGTCGTTTGCGAGGAGCCTTGCCAGCGGCCTGAAGCCAATGTGGTGACCACCATAGACGGAGAAGTGGAAACCGTGCCCCTGCAGATTTGTGCGGGAGAGGAAATCCAATTCGATGGCACCGGCTCTGAGGCGGCTGATGATTTCCTCATCGCCACCTGGCTGTGGGATTTCGATGATGGCAATACCGATGACAGCGGGCCTGAAGTCACCCACACCTTTGACACGCCGGGGGCCTATACGGTTCAACTGTTTATCGAGGACAACAACGACTGCCCCAACGGCAACCTGGTCGACCACCTGATCCTCGTGTCAACCCCGACCAGTTTCGAAGGCACCACCCAAAGCCTGCAGATCTGTGCGGGCGAGGAGTACCCGGTGGAGGGCGTGGCAGAAGGGATCACCTACGACAGCTCGCCCAATGTCGATTTTGGGGGCGGCCTGTTCATTCCGGATGACCAGAGCCAGTGCTTCAGTTCCTCCATTGTCTTCACGGCTTTCAACCCGGGCCAAGTCATCACTTCGGCTGACGATTTCGAAAACTTCTTTATCAATTTCGAGCACAGCTTCATGGGCGACCTCACCATCAGCTTCATCTGCCCCGACGGCAGTTCGATAGGGGTACACCAGCAAGGGGGTGGCGGAACGTACCTCGGCGAGCCTGTCGACGTCGATGCCCAGGCCAATGACCCGGGCGTGGGCTACGATTATTTCTGGTCGCCAGACGCCACCAATGGCACGTGGGAGGGCAATGCGGGCGGCACGCTGCCTACCGGCACTTACGAGTCTGTGCAGCCGTGGACCTTGCTCGAGGGCTGTCCCCTCAATGGCACCTGGACCGTGGAGGTTTGCGACAGTTGGGGCTCAGACAACGGCTTCATTTTTGACTGGTTCGTCAACTTCGAGCCCAGTTTGTATCCCGACCCGATTGTCTTTACGCCCCAAATCGGAGCGGATTGCGACAGCAGTTTCTGGACCGGCCCCTTCATTGTGGACGACGGTGGAGACTGTGACGGGATCACCATCCTGCCCGAGAACCAAGGTGTCTTCGAATACATCTACACCGCGACCAACGACTTTGGTTGTACGTCCTACGACACCATGATCGTGACCGTGGAGCCGGCGCCGGTGGTCAACCTGACCGCTTCCGACAATTGGTGCGGAGTGCCCGTGGGGCTGACCGCCAACACCTCCGGTGTTTCTTCAAACTTGAACGTCGACTGGACGTGGGAATCCACGGGAGGCACGGTCGATCCGGGCAATGGAACCAACAACGGTGCCACCGCCACGGTGGACGGTTTGGATGCGCCTGTCAACGTCACCGTGACCATGAACATGACCGGCGGAGACATCGATGAATGCCTGGCCAGCGCCACCATTCCAGTGGGCATCTACGCGCCCCCGGTGTTCGGTCCTGACGAGGAGCTGTTCGGGTTGTGCATTGGGGACCAGCACATTCTCGTGCCCGAATTGGCGCCCTCGGAGTGGGAACTCGAATTCACCTGGACCTCACAGGCCAATGGCCCGCTGGCTGAGACAGGCAGCTCGCTCACGGTGAGCAACACGGATGTCTTTGATGTCGTGGTCAACATGGCACCCCCGTGTATCGGCACCGATGCGATGAGT
>DGOE01000088.1 GCA_002389295.1 Flavobacteriales bacterium UBA4474
GACTTCAAAGCTGTTCCCTCAGTACCGCTGTAGCCTTGTGAACTGATGTAGTTCTCCAAATCCGTCCACTCTCCATCGGTCGGCACATGCCATCCGCTCGGACACAAGCCCCGCGCATCGTCCACAGCGTACCAATTGTACAAGCGGCCATACTCCGACAAGGACTGCGCCTCGTCGCAGGCATCGATGTCTGGACTATTGTTGCTACAACCGTCGTCCTCGCCATACACCGCAGTGGCTCCAGAAATGGTCGACGACCAATCGCCGTCCGTCAAGCCCGCAGGAATCACATCGCCATTGCGGTACACCGTCGTGCGCAGGTTCTCCGCAAACCAGCATTGGTCGCCGATTTGGACCAGCGAGTAGGTGTATCCGTTAAATACATTGTCGATACAATCTTCGGAAAGCCAAGTACATGGATCATTGGATGTATAAAAATAATTCTGCGCTGAAGTATCCGTGCATGCATCAAACTCGTCACAAATTCCATCCGCATCAATATCCTGAGCTATCCCAAGACAATTCCCGCACACATTTGGGTATGTGCAGAGCTCCGTATCCGTTAAAGGAGAATCAAGACCTACTGAAATTCTTTCCTCAGTAGATCCATCTGCCTCTCCAAAAAGTCCCGAACCATAATCGGTATAAATGGCCAGAACACAATCCGCTTGAATTTCCCCGTCTGTTGTCAGTTGAGCGATTAATACTCGCCCTGATTCGTCGGGAAGACCCTGACCAGAACCGTTATTCAGGATATACCAGAATCCTCCAAAATCATCATCGATAATGATGTCTCCCCCTGACTCAAAAGTGCTTATCCAATCCTGGTTAGGACTTACAATCAACTCAATTGCTGACTCAGGAAAGCCATCTTCAGGTGAATGACCTATTGTAAGATAACTATCGAATTCCACTTCGGGAATCAGAGGAATCAAAGCCGGTGCAATACCGGAGCTGACCGGAGAACCGGCTGGGTGCTGGTAAAAGGAAGTCGTCGTAGAAAATATGAGAGGAATGTTTTCATAGTTAAGCCCGTCCACTTCTGGCACTCCTCCAGCCACAGCTGCTAACCAGTCGGTTTCACTTAAAAGCACAGCATAGATGCGATAGGTTGTAAGCCCGGCCAATTCTCCCTCGGTGTGAATAGCATGAACTTCCAGTTGGAGCGTTACGCTCTCACCAAAGGTGTCAATTAATGAATAATTGCATGCAGTGGTGTCTGAACAGAGATCAACGTCGTCACAAATACCATCGCCGTCTATGTCGGATAGGCATGAGCCGCCACAAATGCCCAGAGCATCGGCAACAATTCCGCAAGAGCAACCGGAATCTAAACTTTGACAAAACAGGTTACCCGGATCGTTGTAGTTGCAGGCGGTGAGGTCGGTGCAATTGTCGATGTCGTCGCAGATGCCGTCACCGTCCATATCGGCTTCGCACAGTCCGCCACAGATGCCCAGAGCATCGAGCTGGTTTCCATTGCAGTCACAGTCGCCTGCGGGAAATCCAGAACCGCCGCAGATACCACACGCGTCTTCCATCAGGCAGGCTGGATTGGCCCCATCATTGTAGTTGCAGGCGGAGAGGTCGGTGCAGTTGTCAATGTCGTCGCAGATACCGTCAGCATCCACATCGGTTCCGGAACCGCCGCAGATGCCACACGCGTCTTCCATCAGGCAAGCTGGATTGGTCTCGTCGAGGTAATTGCAGGCGGTGAGGTCGGTGCAATTGTCCGTGTCGTCGCAGATGCCGTCGTCATCTGAGTCTGCCGCGCATGTTCCGCCGCAAACTCCCAAGGCATCATTCACGTTTCCATTGCAGTCGCAATCACCGAGAGGAATACCAGTGCCACCGCAAACGCCGCACTCGTCCAAGGTGGCGCAGGATCCATCTTCGATCGTAGCCCCTTGGAAATTGCACGCGGATGTATCCGTGCATCCCAATGTCAATTCGATGCCGAAGAGCCCAAGGGAAAATGGAGTCCATGTGGGTGTGGCACCGTCGAGATACAATACACTCCCGGGGTTGCCTACTGGCAACAAGGTCCATTGGGTTCCGTTCCAATACAGCATCTCACCAGGCGTTGTGCCCGGCAACATGGGCAACGCCACTGTGTCATTGATGGCTTCTTCCAAGGCAAGCTCCAATGCCTCGATGTATTCAGTCAGGGTTTGATCGTCCACCTGAATTTCACTGGGGGTGAAATAACTGCCGAAGAGGGGGAGCAGCTCCAAAAGGTCCGGTGCGCCGATGGCGCTGTCCTGGTTGGCGTCAGGATTGTAGGGCAACGTTACCGATTGCGCGTGGCAAAGGGCGGGCAAGAAGAATAGGAGGGCAAGTAGATTCCTCATGACATTGGTTTGGTTACCTGCAAGTTATTCAGGAAGCTGAACTCTTTGCGGAGTCTTGTCTTGCTGTTTGCAGACGCGATCAGCTGGCGCTTGCAATCAGGTCAGCCATGTAAGCACTGTGGTCAGTACCGGCGGAAAGCAAAAGTCCCCCAGCCGTTGGGGCTGAGGGACGCTTGATTTGGGTTGGCGGTCTGGACGAGACTCGAACTCGCGACCCCATGCGTGACAGGCATGTATTCTAACCAACTGAACTACCAGACCTGGTCTTTCGACCTCCGTTGACGGCTTCCCGTCTTCGGGGGCGCAAATATACGTCTGCGCCTTAACATGGTTGCAAGTGGCATCGGTTTTTTTCGCGGGGAATGCCGCCGCGGTGATCGGAAGCTCAACGTATGAAGTCGAGCTTCATCAGGTCCTGTTTCGTCAGAACACTGAGCTCTAATGTCCCCGAAGGCCAATCACGGGCATCGAGAACCAATTCGTTTGGGCCCGGCGCCAAGAGCCAGGAGCCGCTTCGGAGGACCTTGCCGTCGGGTGTGCCGACTTGGAACAACACGAAATTTTCGTTTTCCATCTCGACGGTGAGGACAATGCGGTCCGCGGATTCGGTATCGATGACCATCCTTTCGAGGATGTGCTTTTTGTCAATCGGGTCCGCCGTGGAGATGCGGTGCGAGGGGAGCGCCCAGGGCAATTCCGTGGTCGCCGCGACTGAAAATGCGGCAGGTGCCAGGATGGCGGCTGATGCGGCAGCGGTCCGGGCCGTGCGTCGGATGAGAAAGTGTTTTGCCATGGCGTGCCCGAAGGCCGTTGTGAAGGGCGGCGAAGAAAACACGCTATTCACAATTGTGCAAGAAATGGCACTGTTGAAATGTTGATAACCCCTTTAGTTAGCTGGTTATCAGCTTAAAGAAATTAACAATTAGCGCATCTTCTGCCGCTTGAGCAGATAGGCGGTCAACACAGGATTGACCCCTTTGGCGATGTCCACTTCTACCCAATCAATGCCGGCAGAACCACAGCGGACATCGAGGTCGCGCCGCAGCTGGGCCATCCTGGCGACGTAGGCATCGCGCACTTCGGCAGGGTTGGCGCGGACCTCTTCCCCACTCTCCAAATCGATGAAGGTGGTGGGGCGGTCGGCAAAGTCGAAGCGCTGTTCGGTCTGTTCGTCGAGCACGTGGAAGACCACGACTTCGTGCTTGGCGTGGCGCAGGTGTGCCAAGGCGGCAAACACCGCATCGAGGTCCTGGCTCTTGTCGAGCATGTCGCTAAACAAGACGATCAGCGAACGCTTGGGTGTCGCCTCTGCAATGGTGTGCAGTGCCGCTACGGCGGCGGTCTCCCCTCCGCCATCGCCTACGCCCGCCAAAACCCGTTCGAGCTCGGCGTACATCAGGTGCTGGTGCGCCTGCGTTGAGCGCGCTTTGTGGTGGGCCTGGAGGGTGCTGTCAAACAGGCTCAGGCCTACGGCGTCGCGCTGGCGCTTAAACAACTCGATCAGCGTGGCCGCCGCGTGGGTGGCAAACTTGATCTTGTTCATGCCCGTCTCCGGAGAGACGTCCGCGGGGTAGTACATGGAGCCCGACGTGTCGATCACGATCTGGCAGCGGAGGTTGGTCTCCTCCTCGTAGCGCTTGACGTAGTAGCGGTCGGACCGGGCGTACAGTTTCCAATCCACGTGCCGCATGCTCTCGCCCGGGTTGTAGAGCCGGTGCTCGGCAAACTCCACACTGAAGCCGTGATAGGGACTGCGGTGCAGGCCGGTGATGAAGCCCTCGACCGCCTGTTTGGCAAGGAATTCAAGCGATCCGATCTGCCGGAATTGGTGGGGATGCAGGTTGATGGGCACGTGCTCTCAAAGATACGGATACGAAAACGCCCCGCTGTGTGGCGGGGCGTTTCAAATCGCAGGATTTTTCGCGGCGCTTAGGCCATGAGCTTCTCGAGCTTTTCGGTCAGCACGTTTTCTGGGACGGCGCCGACGGACTTGTCGACCACTTCGCCGTTTTTGAGAAAGACGATGGTGGGGATGGACCGCACTCCGAATTTCATGCTGATTTCCTGGTTGGAGTCGACGTCGACCTTGCCGACGACGGCTTTTCCTTCGTAGTCGCCTGCAATTTTCTCGACGACAGGACCGACCATGCGGCAAGGACCGCACCATTCTGCCCAGAAGTCGACCATCACGGGCTTGTCCGTGTTCATCACGACTTCCTCGAAGTTTGCTTCATTGATTTCAATGGCCATGATCGCGTTGTTTAATATGACAAAGTTAGCCGGCACTTTGGAGCTGTAGGTGACCCAAGTCGCCAAAGGGTGTCAACTTATCCACCGGAGCCCAACACCTTGAAGTTCACCCCGTCCATGGCTTCCAACCCGTCCAAAAGAGCTGGACTCAGCTCCACTTTCTTGCGCCGAGAAGGCATCTCCAACACCGCGTCCGGATGGTGGATCTCCACGGTGACCCCCACCCCGCCCTCGTGGGACTCGATGAGCTTGCAGACCTCTTGGACCATGCTGTCGTTGAGCTTCTTGAGGTCCAGCTGCACACGCAATCGGCCCGCGAGCTTTTCGAGCACGTCGGCCAAGAGTTCAATGCGCTGCACCTTGAATTCCATCTCCTCCGCCCCGCGGAACTGCTTCATCTGCACCTTGCCCTTGACGAAAATGAACCACCCTTGGGTCATGTAGCCCTTGTAATTCACGTAGTCCTGCTTCCAGAACGGCATCCGGCGCGCACCGTGGTAGTCCTCGACCACCATCTCTCCCCAGGGGTTGCCGTTCTTGCCCATCTTGTGTTCGGCGTGGGTGACCATGCCGCCAAAGGAGATGGTTCTGCCGCGGGCGGCTTCGAGGTCCTCGAGGTTGCTCAATCCGCCCTTTGTGCAGAATTGGTCGAGCTGAACCTTGAACTGGTCCAAGGGGTGGCCGGAGAGGTAGACGCCGACGACTTCCTTTTCTCGGGCGAGCTTGTCGAAGGGCTCCCATTCTTCGCACACGGGCACTGGCGGCTCTGGAATCTCCATGGCGCCCGAGTCGCCCCCAAACAAGGAGGCTTGGGATGAATTCTCGCTTTCCTGTGTGGCCTGCCCATAGCGGATGGCCAGCTCGATCGTGGACCGGCCTTTGATGTCTTCGGCAAAGCACTGCGCGCGGAAGATGGACTGGGGCAAATCGTCAAAGCCCCCACCCCGCGCCAGGGCCTCGAACACGCGCTTGTTGCAGTCCTTGAGGCTGACCTTGGTCGCGAAGTCGAAGATGCTGTTGTAGGGCGCTTCGCCCCTGCTGTCTACGATGGACGCCACGGCCCCCTCACCTACGCCGCTCATGGCGCCAAGCCCAAAGCGGATCGCGCCTTCGGCGTTGACGGCAAACTTGTATTCCGACTCGTTGATGTCCGGGCCGAGCACGGGCACCCCCATCCGCTGGCATTCCTTCATGAAGAAGGTGACCTTTTTGATGTCCGACATGTTGTTGGACAGCACCGCCGCCATGAATTCGGCCGGGTGGTTGGCCTTGAGGTAGGCCGTCTGGTAGGCTACCCA
>DGOE01000026.1:0-4658 GCA_002389295.1 Flavobacteriales bacterium UBA4474
GCTTATTGGACAGGCGGGGTTGGCGGACCGGGGACAGCCGCTGGTACCACCTCCATCGGAAAGGGCCGCCACCTCGCTCCACCGGGTGTCTATACTTGGCGCGTCCGGTTTCCTACCAGCAAAGGCATCGAAGTCCGCACAGGCAAAGTCACCCTTATACGTTAATCAGGCTTTTAGCGGAGAATGAGGTCGGTCGTGGCAATGCGTTCCTCACCATCGACCAAGTGCACCGTGTACACCCCCTCCTCAAAGGGAACCGCCGCGGTGAAAAACACGCATGCCTCCATGCGCTCCCCCGTGTAATCCAAATTCCGGGCCGCTGAAGCCGGCACACCGCTGGCCATGGCCACAGGCGACCGATCGCCTGGCGCCATGAGCTGTCCATTGGGGTCAATCACCTCCAAAAACAGCGTGCGCTCCCCTTTTTCGGCAATGCGATTCTCCAAAAGGGTGAAGCACGTCTTGATCATCTCGGCCCGCTTCGCACGAGAAGTCTCGCGCTGCGATCCAGTCGAGGCAATGCGAATGGCCACAGGTATCAAGTCCATCGCCTGCAAGACACGGCCCGCCTCAATGATCTCTTCCATGTTGTCTTGTTTCCGCTCCAGCGCATCGTTGCGCTCGGTCACCTCCGACACCTGCTGCGCCATGGCATCTCGTTCGGCCTGCAACGCGATGTTTTGCTGATTCAGCGAGTCGATCGTCACCACATAACCCTGCATGATCTGCCGGAGGGTGGCCGTCTCCTTCTTCAGCTTGGAAATGCTGTAGTTCCGGTTCCGCACCTTGCTGATGAGGCCATCTATTTCACTGCGCTGCGCCGCCATCTCCGCCATCATCAGCGAATTCTCGGTCTGGAGGGTGTCATAACTAAACCGCAGTTTCTGCAGGTCGAGTTCCAAGGATTCCCGCTCAAGGCCACCGGCTACAATCTCTTCGGTTTGAACCTCGATGGTGGTCCCCTGCTGGGAGACTTTGAATCCCAGGTAACCGGCGGTGCACGCCAGTACCGCTATGACGATGAGGTAAGTTGAACGCTGTTCCATACAGTGAATGAACGCAAGAATCGGACCGTTTCGCATCACGCAACATTCCAAAACCCACACTGCGCCGTGCGTTCCGTTCAACGCAGCAATGGATAGAATGCATCCTGGGTGTGCAAAATCCGGTGCCCATATCGGTTGCGCAGGATGGCCACCACGTCAAAGCGCACCTCCAAACTGTGGTCGGCGTGCTGCGCCAAAAATGCCCGCGCCGCCCGGATCAGGCGCTCTTGTTGGGCCCGCGAAACCAGACGGTGCCAACCCGCCTGAACCGGTTCACTCCGCGTCTTGACCTCGATGATCACGAGCCAAGGGCCATCCCGCGCCACGAGGTCCACCTCCAGCCTGCCCCGCCGCCAATTGCGCGCCAACACCTCCCACCCTTGTTCCACAACGTGCTGCACTGCCCTTTCCTCTCCCCACCGGCCAACGCCTTGCTTGTATGATTCCATGAGGTGAATCTGGACCGCGGGGGGTTGCCGGAGGTGTACTTTTGGGTGTCAATGCGCAAACGCAAGCCCCTAATTCACCGCTGTGCAGATTTGAGGACCGTCCCCATGGCGGCCTTGGTTTTGCTGCTCACTTGGCATGCCCCTGCGTTGTCGCAGACAGGCAGCCGCGCGATGGGACAGGCCATCGGGTGGGTGGCATCGCCCAAGGCCCACGGCCAATGGTATGTCCACTGGGGATACCATCGCGCTGAGTATGGCAAGACCGACCTGAGGCTCGTTGGACCTGGCGTCGATTTGACCCTCCACGACATGAAGGCCACCGATATGCCCTCTGCCTTCGACCCCAAAGTGCACCTCAATCCAGCGGCATTCACCATTCCGCAATTCAATGCCCGCGTGGGCCGCAAAATCCATGATGGGCAGTTGATTCCGGGCAGCACATGGATCAGCGCCGGCTGGGACCACATGAAGTTCAAAGTTCCGCACACCACGCATCAAGTGAGCGGGTATTTGGACAGCACGGTCTACGATGGCGACACCTTTGATTGGGCCTGGCGCGACTTCAACTTCGAGCATTCCGACGGCATGAACTTCATCCGGATTGCCTTTGAGCGCAATGTGGAATTCGGGCGATCAGCGCGCACGCGACAAACCTGGGACACCGCCAACCGCAAGTGGCGGATGGGCTTGCAAACGGCATCCAGCATTGGCGTCGTGCTCTGCGCTACCGACGTCCGCTGGCAAGGCATTCGGACCAAGCATTATTGGCGCATCGGCGGCTGGGGGGTCAGCTCCAGCTTCGGCATGTGGCTGCAATACGGCCGGTTCAGGGCACTGGGCCGGGTTCAGGCGGGATGGATCAATATGGGCAACAGCGACTTTTTGGCCTCGAGCGACTTGAGTGGAGAAACCCCCGTCGTGGAGGGCGTTGAAGGCGCTTTGCTCGATGCAAGCTATGCCCGCCACGCGATGACCTTTTTAGAAAAAGGGGTCACCATCGCCTATTTGTTTGGTCGCAGCGAAAAGCCCATGGCCGATGAGCGGGTGCGCATGTCCATGCTGAATTGAGCACCCCAACAAGCTACCTATCTTCGCAGGCCTTTGTGACTGCACCATGTCCGATTCTCCCCGCTCTCGTCCTCCCAAGCGCACCGGCCGTTCCGATAACCCCAATCGAAAGCGCGCCGCTGAAAGCACAGATGGTCAAGGCGGCGCCGAAAAGCGGGGCTTTGGTTCGCGCAAAACCCTGACGGACGCCAAGTCATTCAATCGCCCGGGACAAGGCGAAGGCCGCTCTGGACCGGGAAAAGGGACAGGACGCCCGGGATCCGGCAAAGGAGCAGGCCCCTCGGGCCGGGGTGGACGGCCTCAGAAATACAGGCCCAAAAAACGCACCCCGCTCAAGGACCCTGACGCGCCGATTCGCCTCAACAAGTTCATTGCCAACGCCGGAATCTGCGCCCGCAAAGAGGCCGACCTCCTCATCACGGCAGGCACCGTTTCTGTCAATGGTGAAATCGTCACTACGCTGGGCGCCAAAGTATTGCGCACCGACGAAGTCTTTGTCGAAGGACAGCGCATCAAGCCGGAGGCCAAGCGGTACCTGATCCTCAACAAGCCCAAGAACTTTCTGGGCACCGCGGGGGACAAGCAAGGGCGGCGCACCGTCATGGACCTCATCCGCAACGCATCCAAGGAAGTGCTCCTGCCGATCGACAAAGTGGAGCGGATGGACACAGGGCTCCTTCTCTTCACCAATGACCCCGAACTGGCCGAGCGCATGCGCATTCCGGGCACCCGTTTTCGCCAGCTGTATCATGTAAAGCTGCGCCAGAAAGCGCGCCCCGAGCACCTCAAAGCCATGGTCGAAGGGGTCGACATCGAAGGGCAGCGTTACAAGGTCGAGGCCGCGGATTTCATTGATCCGGAAAAAAACCCCCGTGAAATCGGCGTCGAAATCCACTCCAACCGCCCCAAGGCCTTGACCCGCCTGCTCGAACACCTCGGTTATGAGGTGGAGCGGCTGGACCGGACAGCCCTCGGCCCGCTGACCAAAAAAGACCTGCCGCGCGGAAATTGGCGCATGCTCACCCGAGAAGAATTGAACCTGCTCAGAATGTCCCTCTGAACGATATTGCATTTGCCGTGTCTGATAGCCTCGTCATCATACCGACCTACAACGAAAAAGAAAACATCACGCGCATGTTGGACACCGTGATGGCGCTTGAGCCAAAGCGGGGAATGCCCTTTCATGTGCTCGTCGTAGACGACGGATCACCAGATGGCACGGGTGACTTGGTAAGGGAAGCCGCCACAAGGCATGCCGGTCGCATCCACTTGCTGGAGCGCTCGGGCAAATTGGGCTTGGGTACCGCCTACATCGCCGGCTTCAAGTGGGGCCTCGAAAAAGGCTACAGCTACTTGTTTGAGATGGATGCGGACTTCAGCCACAACCCCAAAGACCTCGAGCGCCTGCGCGAGGCCTGCATGGACGGCGCTGGCGTAGCAGTCGGGTCGCGCTACACCAAAGGTGGGGCGGTATCGAACTGGCCCTGGCACCGCATCGCCATGAGTTATGGCGCTTCCTTGTATGTCAATACCATCTTGCGTTTGGGCGTCAAAGACCCTACGGCGGGGTTCAAGTGCTACCGCGCTGAAACCCTGCGCACCATTCGGCTGGAGCACATCCACTTTGTGGGGTACGCCTTCCAGATCGAGATGAAATACAACGCCAAGCAGCTGGGGTATTCCATTGCAGAGGTGCCCATCACGTTTGTGGACAGGGAATTGGGCACTTCCAAAATGAGCCTCAACATTTTCCGAGAAGCCTTTCTCGGCGTCTTGCAGATGCGCAGATTCGATATCCGACCGGCCGACGCTCCAAATACGCCATGACCCACCTTTTTACCGGTGCCACCCTTGTGCATGAAGGCCGCACCGAAACAGCGGACCTCCTTGTGGGTGGCGACCGGATTTTGGCGGTGGGTACTGAACTTGACCGGCACGCAGACCCCGCCATCGCCCAGGCCGCAGCCCAAGCAGAACAGCACAACTGCAGCGGTCTCCACCTGCTGCCCGGCTTGATTGACGACCAGGTGCATTTCCGCGAACCCGGTTTGACGCACAAAGCAGAAATCGCCACGGAATCCCGAGCAGCCGTAGC